>NZ_SMKH01000082.1 GCF_004348515.1 Actinomadura sp. KC345
GTCGCAGCCGGGGTCGCCGCAGGCGCCTTCGCGCCATTCGTCGCAGTGCGGGCACAGGGCGGCGTCGAAGGCTTCGGAGTACTCCTGCCGGCGGTTGCAGCGCGGGCACGTCCCGGGCCACGGTTCCTTCTTCGCCATGTCCTCAGGGCTGGAGGAGGAAGAGCCTGCGGTCGACGCGGTCGAGCGCGCCGCCGCGTCCGTAGACGAGGCCGGTGGCGAAGTCGACGAGCCGCTTGGCGTCGGCGTCCGGGAGGTCGGTCAGGTCCATGAGGACGGGCACGCCCTTGCGGAAGAAGTGCCCGACGTACAGGACCTCGTTGTAGTTCTGGGGACGCAGCGACTTGACCACCGTCCCAGTCTGCCGGTCTCCCGACCGAGGTCAAGGGCGGGTCGATAAGGGCAGGTCGCGACGGCGCGGCGGCTCCGGGAAGGGGCGGAAGCGTAGGGGAGGGACGTGCCCGCCGTCCGCGGTTTTCTGTTGCCTTGAGTTTCTGCTGAAGATCAGCGGGAAATCTGCCTGCTAGAGGAACGGAGGCAAGTGGCATGGAGGTCGTTCTCGAAATGACCCTGCCGAGGAACGCCGAGAGCGCTCCGCTGGTGCGGCATACGCTCGATGCCTCTCTCCGCGGGCTCGGGGTCGGCTCCGAGATTCGTGCCGATATCGCGCTGGCCTTGGGGGAGGCGTGCGCGAACGTCATCCAGCACGCCGCGAACGGAAAGGATTACGAGGTCCGGGCGCGGATGGACGGGGTGAGATGCGTCGTGGAGGTCATCGACGGGGGACCGGCGGACGGTGCCTCGGTGAACGGTGTCGAAGACGAGTGGGGGAGTGCGAATGTCGCGCCCCTGTCCGAGCACGGGCGGGGGATCCAGTTGATGCGGGCGTTCACGGAAGAACTGCAGATCGCCGATCGCGTGCACCGGGACGGCGCGATCGTGCATTTCGAGAAGTCGCTGGCGGGTTGACGGCGACGGCCCGGGGGAGGTTCCCGCCGGGCCGCCACCGCGATCGGGTCAGCCGGTGACCGGAAGGTCGTGCTCGACCGGGGTCGGGGCCGGCGCGTCGGACGGAGGCTTGGCCGGGCCGTGGCCCTTGCCGCAGGTGGCGGACGCGGCCCGGACGGTCGCGGGCTTGCCGGGCAGCGGCAGGTTGAGTTCCATCGCGGTGACGGCGAGCCGGCCGTCGGCCATGCGCTCCTGCTTGTTGAGGATCAGCGAGGCGCGCCCGACGCCCTCGATGTCGACCGGGACGGTCGTGTTGGGCGGCGGGGAGGCGTCCAGGCGCTTGCCGGCGATGACGGCGCGGGCGAGGTTGGCCGAGCCCCTGCCGCCGTCGCACGTCGCGGTGACGGCGCCGGCCATCAGCTTCGCGGCGGGGACGGAGAGGTCGGCGACGGACGAGCGTGCGCGGGCGGCGGACGCGCTGACGTCCAGCGCGGAGGCCTTGACCAGCTTGGTGCGGTCCTCGCGCACGAGGCTCCTGCGGACCGTCTCCGTGGTGGACGAGACCGCGGGCACCGGCGGCACGGTGACCGGCCCGGACGCGGTCAGCCCGTAGGCGGAGCCTTCGGCGCCGTGCGGGGCGGCCGCCTGGGCCGGGGCTCCGATGAGGCCGGGCGCGACGAGGCCGGTGGCGAGCAGGCCGGTGGTGGCGAGCCGTCTGGCGATGGTGCGGTGACGCATGGGTGTCTCTCCGATTCTCTGAGGTCTGGGGCTTGCCGGTCAGCCGTCGATGAAGACCAGGGACCCGAGCGGGACCTTCGACAGGGCCTTCAGCGCGTCGGGCGGCACCCGGACGCAGCCGTGCGTGACGGCCTTGCCGAACACGGAGGCGTCGGGCCAGCCGTGCAGGGCGACGGTGCCGGGACCGCCGCCGAAGGTGTCGAGGGTCGCCGAGTGGGTGCCGAGCGGCAGGACGATCGGGCTCGGTGCCTTCTTCTCCCGGGCGAGCGTCGCCATGAGGAACGTCCGCCCGGACGGTGTCGGGGTCTTGGGGCCGCCGATCGCGACCTTCCACCGGCCGACCTGCCGCGCGGACTTGAGCAGCGTGAGCCGCCGCTCGGCGAGGTCGACGCGGACGGTGTAGGGCGTGCGCGCGGTCCGCAGCCCCGCGCCGGAGATCCAGCCGCTCGCCTGGTTGGGGCGGCTCGGCAGCAGGACCCGGCGCCAACCGCCCGAGGTCTCCACCACGGGAACCCAGGTGGGACCGTCCAGCTGTTCGGCGGGCAGGGTGGCGACGCGGCGTCCGTCCGGACGGTCGAGGACCGGCACCGCCGTGGCCGGGTGCACGACCAGGCCGTCGGTGGCGCCGTCCGGTGCCGGGTCCTTCGGGGCGCCCTTGACGGTGGTGAACGTGGTGGCCTCGGGGACCTCGGACGCGGCGGCCTCCCCGCCCGCCGCACCGTCCTTCCCGGCCGCGCCGCCCGTCGCGCCGCCGTCCCCCGCCGATGCCGCGCCGCCGGACGAGCCGCCGCAGCCGCCGAGCACCAGCAGGACGGCGGCGGCCGCCGGCACCAGCCCGGCGGTGACGGCACGACGGGAATGCCGCGGGAGAAAAGTGGTGGCCATGAACGGCGATGCTAGCGGCGGAAAAGGCGCCCGTATCGAGAATGGCGAAAAGGGCACGGTCGCTGGTTCGAAGAAATGGCTATATTCTCCGACTTTCTGGAACTTGCTTCAGCTTCGGGCCTATCCAGAGAAAACGGATTTTCGCGGCGGTTCAGGCGGGCATGGAAACGGAGTCACCGTCGGCGCCGGGCTTGGAGGCGGCCTCATGGAACTCGCTCAGACCCCACAGCAGCGCGGCCAGCGCGGGCGCCGGCATCGAGGCCAGGACCCGGGTCAGCTCCTCGCGCCGCCGCCGCCGGAGCCGGTCGAGCAGCGCCTGCCCGTCGGCGCTGAGACGTACCGTGACCTCGCGGCGGTCCCGCCCGGGGTCGCGGGCCAGCAGCCCGGACGCCTCCAGCCGGTCGCAGAGCCGGCTCGCCGAGGACACCAGGGCGCCCAGCTCCTCCGCCAGCCGGCTGACGTTGACCGGCCCGCGCTCCACCACGAAAAGCGCACGCAACTGCGTCGACGGAACGGGGACATCGGGGCCATTGTGAACGCGTCCCCAGACGTTCACCAGTGTGGAGGCGGCGTCATCGAGCGCTGCCGCGGACTCCGCGGCCTCTTCACTCGGCGTGTCCACCATGCCTTCCACTGTTACACACCACGTCGCTCACGGCATCCGGGCCGCCACAGGCCGCCCGGCCGCGCGGACGGCGTCCGTTTCCATCCCGGCGAGGATTCCGATGCATAACGACCCGGTCGAAAAGGACTTCCAGGAGATCGCGCGGGCCCTCTGGGCGGCTCCCCCGCACGAGCTGATCGACGTCGCGGGCAGGCTGCTCGACCGGCACGCGGGCGGGGGCGGCGCCGAGATTCTGCTGATCGACTACCGCCAGGCGTTCCTCGTCCCGGCCGTCCGGGGACGCGAGGACGTCCCGGTCGACAACACCGCCCCCGGGCGGGCGTTCGCCGCCCAGCAGATCCTCCGGGAGCCCGCCGCGGACGACGGCGGCCGTCTGGCCCATCTCCCCCTGACCGTGCAGGGCGAGCGCCTCGGCGTGCTGAGCGTCCGCCTCCCGGACGTCGGCCCGCACTGGCTGGGGGAGTTCGCCGGCACCCTCGCCCGCGCCATGAAGATCGCCGACCAGGGCACGGACCTGTTCCGGCGCATCCGGCGGCGGTCCCGGCTGACGCTGGCGGCCGAGATCCAGTGGGACCTGCTGCCCGCGCCGTCCTGCGACACCGAGACGTTCCATCTGGCCGGGCAGCTCGAACCCGCCTACGCGGTGTGGGGCGACAACTTCGACTGGGCCGCGTCCGCGGAGCGGCTCACGCTGACCGTCAGCAACGGGATGGGGTCGGGGACGGACGCGGCCGCGCTCACCCATCTCGCGATCAGCGCGCTGCGCAACGCGCGGCGTTCCGGCGCCGGCATCGCCGGGCAGGCCGGGCTCGCCGACCAGACGCTGTTCGCGCGGCACCGGGGCGACCTTCAGGTGTCGACGCTCCTGCTGGACTTCGAGCTCGCGACCGGGCGGGTCCGGGTGGTCGACGCGGGCTCGCCGAGGATCCTAGGGATGCGCGGCGGCGCGATCACCGGCATCGGGTTCGACGCGCAGATGCCGCTCGGGATGTTCGGCGACACCCGGTACGTGACGGAGGAGTTCGCGGTCGAGCCGGGCGACCGGTTGGTCGTCGTCAGCGACGGGGTGCACGCCGCCCTGTCCCCGTCCGGCGAGCCCTACGGGGATTCCGCGCTGACCCGGGCCCTGCGGGCGACCCGGATGCAAGAGCCGCCGGAGGCCGTCCGCACCATGATCCGGCACTTCGTCGCCTACCACGAGGAGACCGAGCCCGCCGACGACGCGGTGATCGTCTGCGTCGACTGGAAGGCGCGCTGAGGCGGCTTCCGGTGGCGGGCCGCGGGGTCAGTTCGGGAGTTTGACCACCGTCACGAAGAAGTCGTCGATCCGGCGGACGACGGAGATGAACTGGTCGAAGTCGACAGGCTTGGTGACGTAGGCGTTGGCGTGCAGGTTGTAGCTGCGCAGGATGTCCTCGTCGGCCTCGGAGGTGGTGAGCACGACGACGGGGATGCGCCGCAGGTGCTCGTCCTCCTTGATCTCCTGGAGCACCTCCCGGCCGTCCTTGCGCGGCAGGTTGAGGTCGAGCAGGATCAGGTCCGGACGCGGGACGCCCGCGTACTCGCCCGCCTGGCGCAGGAACGCCATGGCCTGCTCCCCGTCGTTGACGACGTGCAGCGTGTTGTTCACCTTGTTGTGCTCGAACGCCTCGACGGTCAGCAGGACGTCGCCGGGGTCGTCCTCGACGAGCAGGACCTCGATGGGGTGCGGTCCTTGGTTCATGTAGGTGTCCTCGCTCACTGTCCGTTGTGGCCGGCGCCGCCGGAGTCCGCGTGCGCCGGTGGCCGGGTCGACAGCGTCCAGTGGAAGACGGTACCGGGATCGTCGCCGTGGCCGTCGGGGTCGAGCCAGATCCGGCCGCCGTGGAACTCGACGATCTTCTTGCAGAGGGCCAGGCCGATGCCCGTCCCCGTGTACTCGTCGCGCGGATGGAGCCGCTGGAAGATCAGGAAGATCCGGTCGGAGTAGCGCGGCTCGATGCCGATGCCGTTGTCGGCGCAGCGGAACTCCCACTCGTCCCCGCTGCGGCGGGCGTCGATGGTGACGCGGGGCGGCACGCCCTCGCGGCGGAACTTGATCGCGTTGCCGACGAGGTTCTGGAAGAGCCGGGTGAGCTGGGCGCGGTCGCCGGGCACGTGCGGCAGCTCCCCGATCTCCACCTCCGCGCCGGTCTCCTCCCGCAGAGCCGCCACGTTGTCCAGGGCATGCTGCGCGACCTCGTTGAGATCGAGCGACTCCTCAAGGGCCGACATCCGGCCGACGCGGGAGAAGCTCAGCAGGTCGTTGATGAGGGCCTGCATGCGCTTCGCGCCGTCCACGGCGAACGCGATGTACTGCTGCCCCCGCTCGTCGAGCTGGTCTCCGTACCGGCGTTCGATCATCTGGCAGAAGCTCGCGACCTTGCGCAGCGGCTCCTGGAGGTCGTGGCTCGCGACGTAGGCGAACTGCTCCAGCTCGGCGTTGGAGCGGCGCAGCTCCTCGGTCTGCTCGTCGAGCTGCCGGGTGCTCTCGACGCTGACCCGCCACTCGTCGATGATCCGGTTCCGCATCGCGTCGATGATCACCGAGAGTTCGGCGAACTCCGCCGGGCCGGGGACGTCCAGCGGGTGCCCGAAGTCGCCCTGCGCGACCGCGCGGACCCGACCGGTCAGCAGGGACGCCGGGGTCAGCACCGTCCGGCGGAACAGCACGGCGAGGGCGAGCGCGGCCACCACGACCAGGGTGAGCGCGACGATCGTCGACCACATCGCCGTGTCGGCGCGGGAGCGCAACTCGCCTGCGGTCTGCTCGTGCAGCGCGGTGATGCCGGCCTGCAGCGGGGTCATGTCGCCGCGCACCTGGTTGAGCAGCTGCCGCGCTCGCCGGCTCTGTTCGGGGTCGAGGCCCTGGGCGCCGGGCCCCGCCGCCACCCGGTCGGCGTACGCGGTCCGCCACGCCTTCGAGTCGTCGAGGGCCTTGTCCAGGGAGCGGAAGACGGTCTCGTGGCCCGGTACCCCGCTGAGCAGGCCGCGCATCCTCGCGGCGGACGCCGCCTCCTGCCGGACCGCGGCGCGGTACTCGGCGAGGCGGGCCGCACCGCCGTCCTGGGCGTAGTCGCGGATCGCCGCATCCTGGGTGGTGACCGCCGACGAGAGCCGGAACTGCTCCAGCGCCGCCGGATCGACCTTGTTGATGAGGTGTTCGCGTGCCCGTTCGTTCTGGTACAGCGCCGATCCGGCCTGCACGAACGCGAGGAGGAGAAGCAGGCCGAGGACGACCGAGCCCAGCCGGTAGATCTGGACGAGGCGCAGGCGGCTCATCCCGTGTGCCTCGGGGACGTCCACCTCCGGCAGCACGACGGCCGGCCCGGTGATCCGCAGCTTCGGGGCGGGCTCCTTCGCCGGGGGCGGCGCCGCGCCGCCCCCGGCGGCGTCGCCGGCGGGAGATCCGGTCGCGGGCGGCTCGTCCGGGGCGGTCCGGCCCGGGGTCATCAGCCGTCACCCCTGCTCAGCAGGAGTACGGCCAGGTCGTCGGACAGGACGTCCCCGTTCAACCGCTCCGCCTCCGCGATCAGCCCGTCGATGAGCACGTCGCCTCGCCGGCCGTCCCTGTACGCGATCTTCGTCAGCTCCATCAGTCCGGAGAGGTCGAGATACCCGCCGGCGTCGCCGGCATACCCCTCGATCAGCCCGTCGGTGTAGAGCAGCAGCCCCCACGAGTCGCCGAGGTCGAGGTCGATCGCGGGCCACTCGACGCCGGGGATGAGCCCGAGCGCCGGGCCGCGCGGCTCGTCCGGGACGGCCTCCACGCCGCTGGGGCCGAAGAACAGCGGCCGCGGGTGCCCGGCCCGGTGCATCCGCGCGGTGCGGCGGTCGGGGGCGATGGTCACCGTGCACGCGGTGGTGAAGATCTCCTCCCCCCACCGCTCGTGCTGGAGGACGGCGTCGAGCGTGTCGAGGAGTTGCGGCCCGGTGTGCCCGGCGAGCACGAGCGTCCGCCACGCCATGCGGAGCCGGACCCCGAGGGACGCCTCGTCGGCGCCGTGCCCGCTGACGTCGCCGATCACGACGTGGACGGTGCCGTCGGCGGTCTCCACGGTGTCGTGGAAGTCGCCGCCGAGCAGCGCCCGGTCGCGTCCGGGCCGGTACCGGGTGTGGTGCCGCAGCGTCGTGTCCTTGAGGATCGGGACGGGCAGCAGGCCGCGTTCGAGCCGCGCGTTCTCCCGGCTGAGGGCCCGCGCCTCCACGAGCTGACGTTCGGACTCGTCGGCGCGCTTGCGCTCGATCGCGTAGCTGATGGCCCGGGTGAGCAGCGCTCCGTCCACGTCCTGCTTGACCAGGTAGTCCTGGGCGCCGGCGGCGACGGCCTCCACGCCCACGTGGGCGTCGGCGAGGCCGGTCAGCACCAGGACGGCGATGGACGGCGCGCGGGCGTGCATCTGGTGCAGCGCGTCGAGGCCCTGCGCGTCCGGCAGGGACAGGTCGACGATGACGCACTGCATGTCGGGCCGCAGCGCGTCGAGGGCCTCGGCGAGCGTGGTGGCGACGGTGATCCGCACGCCCGGCTGGGCCTCGGCCAGCAGTTCCTCGAACAGGAACGCGTCACCCGGGTCGTCCTCGACGAGCAGCAGGTGGGGGGAGCCCGCCACGCCGAGAAGCCGTTCGGCGCCGCGACTGTGCATCGCGGTCATGAATCAGCTCCTTAGGCCTGGCATTGCCGCGCGCATGTCAGGCGGGGTAGTTGTTTGTCGCTGTGCAAATATTAGGGGCACCCGGCCGAGCTGAGGCACCCGAATAGGGTGTTCCACCCGAAACGGAGACGGCTTCGACTCAACCGTACTTGCGCTGGCAGCAGGAGCGGGCGAGCCCGCCCACACCGGCCGCGCGGGTACGCGACGACCGGGGCGCGGCGGTGCGGGGGCGCGTCGGCGAGATCATCGTGCTCCTGGCCCGTCCGGGCGGAGGTGCCTGCCGGGGGGAGGTGCCTGCCCGGGGGAAGTCCGGTTCCGTGGTCGCGCTCAACGCGGAATTGGGCGCACTCGTCAGCCAAGTGACGGCCGGAAGGGACGGCGCCTGCTCGGTGCCGTCCCTTTCGCGCGACTCCGGGAAACGGGGAGTGATCGGGATGTGATCAGGCGCTTTTGGGGGTGTGGCGAGCCGTTTTCTGGGCGGCCCTGCGCTGGGCGGCGTTCGCCCTGGCGCGGTTGAGGCTTTCCCTGACCTTGGCGGCGCCGCGCGCCGCGGTCACGGTGTCCTTGGCGCGGCCGGCGTAAACCGCGAGGACCTCCGCGACGGGCGGCGGCTGCCATTCCTCCTTCAGGACTACGGGCAGGACGGGTACGGCGGCGTTTCCAGGCACGGTGGCGGCGGAGTTTCCAGGCACGGGGACGAGCGCGAGATGCGATTGGCAGTGCGGGCACTGCGCCCCCGGATGGGTGTCTCTGCTCATAACACGAATCATTACCCAAGGGTCTGACAAAACAAGAGCGGCGCCCTATTGCGGAAGGGACGCCCTACCCAGAAGTCGCCTCACCGCTCCCTTACGTACCCCGGGCCAGTCGCCCACACCGTCGTGAACAGAACCTCGGGCCCGGGGTCGCGGGTGGGGCGACTGGAGATCGTCCAACGTCCGCGGCCGCCGCGACACGCCGAGCAGGGCGGCCCCGGGGAGGCGCACCCTGGGCCGACGGGTCGAGGGCGGGAAGACCCGCGATCCGGAGCCCGAAATACCGAGTGATCAGGGGGAACCCGGGGCATGATCGATGTGTCTGATACGTGGGCGAAACCACCGAGTTCGACTGCCGTTCATCTTGTTCAAGGAAAATCACCGGTATGACCGTCAACCCAGGGCAACTCCCCCATCCGGCCGAAGCGCTGCCCGACGACCGCTTCCTCGACCGGGAGGAGAGCTGGCTCAGGTTCAACCAGCGCGTCCTGGAGCTCGCGGAGGATCCCACCCTGCCGCTGCTCGAACGGGTCAGGTTCCTGTCCATCTTCTCCAGCAACCTGGACGAGTTCTTCATGGTCCGCGTCGCCGGCCTCGCCCGCCGGATGGCGACCGGGCTCGCCGTCCAGTCCGCCAGCGGGCGCCAGCCCCGCGAGGTGCTCGAACGCACCGGCGAGGTCGCGCACCAGCTGATGGGGCGGCACGCCGCCTGCTTCCGCGACGGGATCCGCCCGGCGCTCGGCGACGAGGGCATCGACATCCTGCGCTGGGACGAGCTGGCCGAGACCGAGCAGGAGAGCCTGCGGCGGATGTTCCGCGATCGGATCTACCCCGTCCTCACCCCGCTCGTCGTCGACTCCGCGCACCCGTTCCCCTACATCTCGGGCCTGTCGCTCAACCTCGCGGTGATCGTCCGCGACCCGGAGACCGACGCGACGATGTTCGCCCGCGTCAAGGTCCCGCCGCTGCTGCCGCGCTTCATCGAGGCGTCCCCCGACCGGTTCACGCCGCTGGAGGACGTCATCGCCGCGCACCTCGGCCAGCTGTTCATGGGGATGGAGGTCGTCGAGCACCACGCGTTCCGCGTCACCCGCAACCAGGACCTCGAGATAGACGACGACATAAGCGAGGGGCTCCTCCAGGCGCTGGAACGCGAGCTGCTGCGCCGCCGTTTCGGCCCGGTCGTCCGGCTGGAGGTCGAGGAGTCGATCTCCGAGGGGGTCCTCGACCTGCTGACCTCCGAGCTCGCCGTGGACGAGGGCCAGATCTACCGCGTCGTCGGCCCGCTCGACCTCGGCGGCCTCGCCTCCATCGCCGACCTCGACCGGCCGGAGCTGAAGTACTCCCCTTTCGTCCCGTCGAAGGAGGCGCTGCCCGAGGATGCGAACATCTTCTCCGCCATCCGTGAGCGGGACGTGCTCGTCCACCACCCCTACGACTCGTTCACCACGACCGTCCAGCGGCTGATCGAAGACGCTGCGACCGACCCGCGCGTCCTGGCGATCAAGCAGACGCTCTACCGGACCAGCGGCGACTCCCCGATCGTGGACGCGCTGATGAACGCCGCCGAGGCCGGCAAGCAGGTCGTGGTCGTCGTCGAGCTGAAGGCCCGCTTCGACGAGCGCGCCAACATCGCGTGGGCGCGCAAGCTGGAGACGGCCGGCTGCCACGTCGTCTACGGGTTCGTCGGGCTGAAGACGCACTGCAAGCTCGCGCTGATCGTCCGGCAGGACGCCGAGGGCCAGCTGCGCCGCTACTGCCACATCGGCACCGGCAACTACCACCCGAAGACCGCCCGGCTCTACGAGGACTTCGGCCTGCTGACCGCCGACCCCGAGGTCGGCGAGGACGTCAGCGCCCTGTTCAACCACCTCACCGGCTACTCGCGGCAGGGCTCCTACCACCGCCTGCTCGTCGCGCCGAACAGCCTGCGGTCCGGGCTCGTCCAGCGGATCGAGCACGAGATCGACAACCGGCGGGCCGGGCATCCCGCCCGGATCCGGATCAAGTGCAACTCCCTCGTGGACGAAGTGATCATCGACGCGCTCTACCGGGCGTCGCGGGCCGGGGTCCCGGTGGACGTCTGGGTCCGCGGCATCTGCGCCGTGCGTCCCGGCGTGCCCGGCCTGTCGGAGACGATCCGGGTGCGCAGCATCCTCGGCCGGTTCCTGGAGCACTCCCGGGTGTTCGCGTTCGAGAACGGCGGCGAGCCCGAGGTGTGGATCGGCAGCGCCGACCTCATGCACCGCAACCTCGACCGCCGCGTCGAGGCCCTGGTCTCGGTCACCGACCGGGTGCAGCGGGACGACCTGCTGTCCCTCATCGATCGGGCCATGGACAACGGCACCGACGCGTGGGCGCTCTCCGGCGACGGCACGTGGACGCGGCTGACCGCCCGTCCCGGCGAGACCCTGCAGGACATCCAGACCCATCTGGTCAAGAGCCGCCGGTGGAGGACGGTCGATGCCTGACAGCGGCACCCCGCCGGAAGCGGACGTCATCAGGGCCGCGGGCGCGCTGCTGTGGCGGGACGGCCCCGAGTTCGCGCTGATCCACCGCCCCCGCTACGACGACTGGTCGTTCCCCAAGGGCAAGGTCGACACGGGGGAGCACGTGCTGCGGGCCGCCGTCCGGGAGATCGAGGAGGAGACCGGCATCGTCGCCCGCCTCGGCCGGCGCCTGCCCGGCATCACCTATCCGATCGGCGAGCGGACCAAGCTGGTCGACTACTGGGCCGCCCGCCCGGTCGTCTCGACCGCCTTCGTCCCGAACGACGAGGTCGACGAGGTCGTCTGGCTCCCTTCGGCCGAGGCCGAGGCAAGGCTCAGCTACCAGCATGACATCGACCTGCTCCAGGAGTTCCTCCACGGCCCCCTGGACACCGTGCCCCTCGTGATCCTGCGGCACGCGTCGGCGGGGGAGAAGGAGGACTGGCGCGACGCCGACGAACTGCGCCCGCTCGACGCGGCGGGCCGCGCCGAAGCCGCCGACCTCGCGTGCCTCCTGCACACCTACGCGCCGACCCGGCTGATCAGCTCGGCGACGGCCCGGTGCCTGGACACCGTCCTGCCGTACGCGCGGCGGACCGGCACGTCCATCGTCACCGACCCGGCGTTCACGGTCGGCGACACCGGCCCGGACATGGCGGTGGAGAGGCTCCTATCCCTCGTGGACGACGGCGTCCCCACCATCGTGTGCACCCACGGCGAGGTCGTCTCCGAACTCGTCGCCGGGTTGTGCAAGGAGATGGGGGAGAAGGTCCCGGACGACCCGAGCCTGCGCAAGTCGGAGTTCTGGGCGGCGCACATCGCCGACGGCTCGATGCCCGCCCTGGAACGTCACTCGCCTAGAACGAGGGCCCGAGAGTCTGCGACCAGGTAGTCGACAGGCGGTCCCGCGCGGCCTCCGACACGTACTTTTCCTTCCCGTACAGCACGCCCAGCGTGAACGCCTCCGCCGGGACCTTGGTGCGCTTGGCGGCGGCCCCCAGGTGCTCCATGGCGATCACGCCGTCCTGGTGGCCGCCCAGGACCTCCTGGATGCGCTTGGCGTCCTTGACGACCCTCTTCGCGGCCACGCCCAGCACCGGCACCGCGAGCTCCGCCGCGTACCGCGCGCGCTTGGCCGCCTTACGGGTCTCGTGGCGCGCGTCATCCGGGTCGTCCGCGGTCCTGATCGACGCGTAGTCCTTGGCCATGCGGTTCCACGCCCGCGTGACGAGGCCGGGCAGCTCCTTGCGGGCCTTCCTCTCCGCGGCCTCCAGCAGCGGCGGTTCGGCGATCAGCCGGTCGAGCGTGTCGAGCAGCGCGAAGTACCGCGGCTCCTTCAGGCTCGCGTTCATCCGCCGGTACGCGGCGCGCTCCCGCTTCTCCAGATCCTCCAGGACGAACGCGGGCGCCTCCGCGAACCGCATCCGCAGCACTTCGAGATCACGCACCTCGCCGAGGACGGCGGCCAGCCACCGCAGCTCGGCCCCCAGCGGAGCGGTCCGCTCCTCGTCCAGGACGGTCCGGTAGCTGCGCAGGACGCTGCGCAGCCGCCGCGACGCCACCCGCATCCGGTGGACGGCGTCCTCCTCGCCCAGCCGCGCCTTGGGATCGAACGCCACCACGGCCTCGACCTGCTCGGCGAGGTAGGCCACCACGACCTCCCCGGTCGTGACGCTCGGCCCCTTCCCGTTGGACGTCGCCGCGGTGATCCGCGACCGCGCCGCCGCCCGCGCCGCCGCGGACTCCGACGGCACGACCGCCTCGCCCAGCAGGCGTCCCAGCTTTGACGACGACTTGCCCTTCTTGGCGCCGCCCTTGCGCAGCCGCTTGCCGGCCGCCTTCAGCAGCTCGGGCGTCCCGTCCTGCAGCTCGACCTCGATCTCCCGCCACAGCTCGGGCTCCGCGTCCGTCCCGCCGCGCCCCGTCACCAGGTCGTCGGCGACCTCCGCCAGCTCGGTCCCGTCCTCCCCGAGCAGCCGGACGACCGTCCTCCTGGTCTCCAGCGTCGCGACCGGACGCAGCTCCTCACCCCGCGTGTACGCCGCGACCAGCCCCGCGAGCCGCGCCGGGACGACCAGCGGCCGGCCCAGCGGCGCCCGCAGCTCGTGCCTGCCCTCCGGCCCGGCGGGCATCTTCAGGTGCCAGCCCGCGTCCGTCCCGCCCCGGCGGCGGCGCAGCGTGATCCCGTGCGCCGCGAGCCGCAGGTCGGCGGTGTCGAAGTAGCTGGCGTGCAACTCGTGGACCTCGGGCTCCCCGGCCGACGCCACGCCGGGCAGCCCGTCCAGCTCCGGCAGGACGAAGTCGGCGGCGGCGTCGTACTTCTGCTCGATCTCGAGATGCCTCTCGGCCACGCTCAACTCCTCCAGAAGACCGGCAACGGAACACACCCAGGTGACAAGCATTCCACGCCCAGGTGAACAACGACAGAATCCTTGCGGCCGCGCGGATGACCGGGCTCAGCCGTCCAGGACCGCCCGGCAGGTCGCGGTGATCAATTCGTCCACCAGCGGCGGTGGTGTGCGCCCGGCCAAAAGATACCGGCGGACGGCACCGTACGGGACGTCCACGGTGGCGAACGCCAGCCGCTCGCGGTCGGTGCCGGGAAAAGACCCCAACGCTTCGGAGACCTCGGCGTTCAGCGCGTCGAGGTCGCCGGCGAGGCCGGCGGGCCAGGTGGCGGCGAGGTCCTGCCGCCGGTGGAGAACCAGCACGGCAGCCTCCTCGGGATGCATGCGGCACCACCGCGGCGTGTGCAGTGCCGCCCCCTCGGCGCCGCCCTCGGCAAGCGCCGCGACGAACCCGCGCTGGAAGCGCCGCACCGTGCGGATCCACAGGGTCGCCAGCAGCAGATCCCGGGATCCGAACCGGTGGTAGAGCGAGCCGGACGGAGCCCCGAGCCGCTCGGCGATGGCGCCGATCGTGGCGCCCGCCGGCCCGCCCCCGGCCACGACCGCCAGGGCGGCGTCGAGGATCTGGTCCTCGCTGAACTTGGCCGGCCTTCCCAAGGGGCGCCTCCGTGACGGACTATGGTGGCGGTGTTCTAGAATACAGCCTCTAAAAAGGAGCCCCGGCATGCCCGCCGCCTCGGACGTCGTCGAAGCGTTCTACAGCGCCGCCCAGGCGGCCGACGCCGCCGCGATCCTCGCCATCCTGCATCCGGACTTCGAAGCCCACACCGCACCCGGAATGCCCTGCGGCGCCGGCGGCACCTTCCACGGCCCCCGAGAGACGCTCACCCGCGTGTGGGGCGCGGTGTTCGCCGAGTACGACACGGCCCCCTACGCCCAGACCTGGCACGAGACGGCCGACGGCATGATCGTGGTCACCGGCCACTACCGAGGCGCCGCCCGAGCCACCGCCCGCCCCTATGAGGCCGAGTTCGTCCACCTGTGGCGCGTCAAGGACGGCCTGCTCTCGTGGCTCCACCAGTACACCGACACGTCCCACTGGCACGCGGCCCTCAGGCCGGAGGCTCAGGGGACGTGAGGTGGTACTTCATGCCCATGTGGGAGGGGTGGAAGCCGATCTTCTGGTAGAAGCGGATGGCTTCGGGGCGCTGGCGGTCGGTGGTGAGCTGGACGACGCGGCAGCCGCGGGTGCGGGCTTGGTCAATGGCCCAGTTGATCATGTCTTGGCCGAGGCCGATGCCGCGCTGCTCCGCGGCAACGCGGACGCCCTCGATCTGGGCTCGCTCGCCGCCGGTGTAGGTGAGGCCGGGGATGAACGTCAGTTGGAGGGTGCCGGCGACGGCGCCGTTCACCTCCGCGACGATCACGTGGTTGTTCGAGTCCTTGTCGATCGCGGTGAAGGCCGTGAAGTACGCCTCCGGGATCTGGTCGCCCGGTGTTTCGCGGGTGGCTCCCAGGGGATCGTCGGCGAGTAGCCGGACGATCTGGGGCAGGTCGGCCACCGTCGCCTCTCGGAAGGTCACTTCTTGATCACGCTTCACACCTCACAGGTTAGCCGGGCGCTAACTTGCAATGTTCGCGAACGTCTTGTAGTACTACGAGTTGTAGTACTACGTTGTGTGGGACCACCCCGATGAGCCGAACTGCCGGTGGTCTCGTTGCCGCGCAGGGAGAAGCCAATGCACAACAACGAGGAACACTGGAGCGACCACGCGATCTGCCGCGGAGCCGATCCCGACCTGTTCTTCCCGATCGGCTACTCGGCGCCGGTGCTCCAGGCCCAGGAGGACGCCGCCAAGGCGATCTGCGCCAACTGCCCGGTCCGGGTGGACTGCCTCTCCTGGGCGCTGCGGGTCGGTGAGCCCGACGGCATCTGGGGCGGGACGACGCCGGAGGAGCGCCGCCACCTGCGCCGCACCGCCGACGCTCCCGCGCGCCGCCCGCTGCCGGTCATCGTGGTCCGCGGGGACGCGTCCGAGTCGGAGCACGCCTCCGCCGCCTAGGGGAGAAGGGCCACCTTGCCCACGACGCGGCGGTTCAGCAGGTCGTCCATGACCTGGGCCGTCGAAGCCAGAGGGACGATGCGGGGAGCCACGGGGGCGAGGCCGCGCTTGGCGACAATGGCGAGAAGCTCATCGAGAAGGCGGCGCTGTTCCTGAGGGTGGGCCATGGACCAGGCGCCCCAGTCGACGCCGACGACCGTGCGGTTGCGCAGGAGGACCTGGTTGAGGGGGAGGGACGGGATGTCCCCCGACGCGAAGCCGATCACGATGTAGCGGCCGCGCTCGCGGAGTGCGCGCAGGGCCGGTTCGGCGAGCGCGCCGCCGACCGGGTCGTAGACGGCGTCCACTCCGCCGTCCGACCAGTCGCGGGCGGCCGTCTTGATGTCGCCGGAGCCGCTCAGCGCGGCTTCGGCGCCCGCGAGCCGGGCGGCCTCCTGCTTCGCCGGAGTGGAGGCGACCGCGAGGACCCGGGCGCCCAGGGCCGCGGCCACCTGGATCGCCGCCAGTCCCACGCCGCCGCCGGCGCCGAGGACGAGCAGCGTTTCGCCCGGTCGCAGCGCGGCCCGGTCGCGGAGGGCGAACAGGGCGGTGCTGTAGCTCTGGGTGAAGGTGGCGGCGCGTGGAGAGTCCAGCTCGTCCGGGATCGGGACGGCGGACGCGGCCGGGACCGCCACGTGCGACGCGAAGCCGCCCAGGCCGCACATCGCCAGGACGCGCTCACCGTTCGGGAGCGTCCCCGCGACCTCGCTGCCAGGGACGAAGGGCAGTGGCGGCTTGATCTGGTAACGCCCATGGACGAAGAGGGCGTCCACGTAGTTGACCCCGGCGGCCTCCACGGTGATGAGGACGTGGCCGGGTCCCGGGACGGGCGGCTCGGTCTCCTTGACGACGACCGAGCCGAGTTCCTCACAGATCGCTGCGCGCATCCGTCCAATATGCCGGAAGCGGCCACGGGGCCGGGGACCGGGCCCGTGGCACGTTCCGTTCGTCTCGGTCGTTGACCATTCAGGGTTGTCGAGACGTACGGTGGCTGATATGAGCTATGTCCCGGAAAAGCAGCGTTCCGAGGGGCTCGCCAAGCACGGTGCCCGTGCGCTCACCTCGGTGGTCCTGATCGGGTCCGTCACCGCGCTGATGTGGGTGCTGGAGGCGATCGACTACACCGCCGGCGGATGGCTCGACCGCTTCGGGATCCAGCCCCGGGACGTGAGCGACCTCCCCGACATCTTCGCCGCGCCGTTCATGCACGGCGGGTTCGGTCACCTGATGGCCAACACCGTCCCCTTCATGATCCTCGGGTTCATCGCGGCGGCGCGGGGCATCGCCAAGTTCCTGGCCGCCGGCCTGATCATCATCGTGGTCGGCGGGCTCGGGGTGTGGTTCACCAGCTCCGCCAACACGCTCGGATCCAGCATCCTGATCTTCGGCTTCTTCGGCTACCTGGTCGGACGCGGGATCTTCGAGCGGCGGCTGCTCGACATCGGGATCGCCATCGCCGTCGTGGCCGTCTACGGGACGATGCTGCTCGGCGTCATCCCCGGCGAGCCCGGCATCTCCTGGCAGGGCCACCTGTTCGGGCTGATCGGCGGTGTGCTGGGCGCCTGGTTCCTGCGCCGGAACTGACGCCGGGTCAGTTCGGCCGGACGGTGACCTCGGAGACGACCGCGTCGCGGGACGTCTCCAGCGCCGACACCAGCACGCGTGCCACGGTCGCGGGCGCGGTGAAGTCGTCCTCGGCGTAGGCCCCGCCCTCCTGGGCGCGCACCCTCCGCTGCATCTCCGTGGCCGTCCGCCCCGGGTAGACGGTCGTGACGCGCAGGGACGGCTCCTCGGCGCGCAGGGAGTCGGCCAGGGCGCGCAGTCCGAACTTGCTCGCCGCGTACGCGCTCCACTGGGGGTTGGCGCGCAGCCCGGCGGTCGAGTTCACGAAGACGACGTGTCCCTTGGCGGCGCGCAGCGCGGGCAGGAGCAGCCGGGTCAGCTCCGCCGCGGACACCAGGTTGACCGACATGTGCTCGATCCACTCGTCGGCTTCGGTTGCCGCCACCGGAGCCAGGTGCACCATGCCTGCGGCGTGGACGACGCCGTCCAGCCGCGCGGGCACCCCGGCCATCGCCAGCGTCGCCTCAAGGCGGCGCGGCTCCCTCAGGTCCAGCGGGATCGTGGTGATGGACGCGCTCCGCGGCGGTGAGGGGACCGCGTTCGGGTTGATGACCTGCGTGGCGGCGTTCGCGCCGCCGTGCAGGGACTTGGCCAGCCCGTCGAGGCGCTCCGGCGAGCGGCCGGTGAGGACGAGGTCGTGCCCGCGCTCGCGCAGCAGCTCCGACACCGCCGTGCCGATGCCGCCGGTCGCCCCAGTGATCAGATACGTGCCCATGAGGTTCCATTCTGGTCGGTCCCGTACCTCGGTGGACGCCCGGGGCGCCACGTTGGTTCAGCACCGCCCTCCACCAGCGTCCCCGGCTTCGTTCACTTGCGGCGTGTTGTTGATATGGCGGCCCGGATAACAACAACACGCCGCAAGTCAACGTGCGGGGTCAGCGGGTGCCGGTGTCGGGGCGTAGGACGCGGGTCGCGCCGGCGATGAGCGCGGTGGCGAGCACCCAGCCCGTCGTGACCAGCCCGTAGGCGACCCAGCGGGACCAGTTCACGGCGTCGTAGGACAGCTGCTGCCCGAACGTGTCGAGCGGAATCAGCAGGTCGAGCGTGTAGATCAGCGCGTGGAAGGCCGGGAGCTCGTCGCGCGGCTTGACGGGACGCGGGTTCTCGATCGAGAACACCGTCGTCCCGATGGCCAGCAGCAGCGCGAACCACGCGAACGCCAGCCAGGGCCGGTAGCCGAACCCGACCGTCCAGTCCAGGACGTGGTTCCACGCCTTGCCGACCGGGTTCAGGTTGCGGCGGCGCGCACGGAGCTTGGCGAGCTGCACCTTGCGGGCGAGGTCGTCGTGGCCGATGCCGTGGTACCAGCCCGCGAGCTGCTCGTACGGCTGGAGGTGGAACTCCTCGTCACGGGATATCCAGCTGAGGCGATCCTTGAACTCGGCGCCGCGCAGCGTCTCGTACGTCAAGCCGTTCAGGTACATCTCGTCCGGCCAGACGGACGGGTGGTCCATGAGCAGGTTGATCCGGGAGTACGACAGCGACACCCGGCCCTTGATCTTCTCCTCGGGCCACAGGAGCATCTCGTCGGCCTGGAGGTGGCTGGCGTGCAGCGCCATCCGGTCGGGGTCGCCGGAGTCGAGCCGCGCCTTGGAGAACGACAGGATGCCGTTGTAGCGGCCGCTGCGCAGCCGCACGGTGCCGAGCGCGGTGAAGCCGCGGCTGAACTCGGCGGCGTCCTCGACGACCATGTTCTGCGCGTCCAGCGCGAGGCCGCCGGGATTGGTGAGCGTCGTGCCCTCCATGAACAGCCCGCCGTTCATCCGGGCCCCGACGAAGCGGACCCCGCCGGTGATGTGCGCGTTCCTGATGAACGTGCCGACCTCGACGACGAGCCCGCCGCTGAACAGCGCGAACCTGTCCGGGTCGGACGCGGTGATCGTCGTCCCGTTCATCCGCAGCCCGCCGCTGAGCTGTGCCCGCGGCATCCGGACCTGGCCCTCGATCTCCGTTCCGGACAGGCTGAGGTAGCCGTCCGCGCGCAGCCCGCCGGCGTCGAAGCCCGGCATCCAGCAGTCGGCGAACCGCAGCTCGCGGGTCGCAGCGTTGGACAGGTCGGGCTCCTCGACGAGCCGGCACCGCTCCAGCTTCAGCTCGTACTCGACGGAGCCGCCGGAGACGTCCAGCTGCCCCAGGACGTATGCGCCGCGCAGGCGCACGGCCGCCACCGCGCCGGGACGCGGCTCGCACGCGCCGAGCAGCAGCCTCGTGATGATCTCGGCGCGGACCATCCGATCGGGCAGGGGGCCGGCGGGACGGTCGTCGCCGAGGACGACGGTCGCGCCGGTGGGGAACGCGGCCCAGAGGCGCCGTTCCGCGTCGTTGAGTCCGGGGGGCTGAGACACGGAACCTCTTTCTACGCGCAGATCCCCTCCACGATCAACATCGCGGAGGGGACCTCGCCGTCGGATGCCGGGGCGGCCGGGGTTACAGGAAGCCCCTGCGGCGTCCGGCGTCCTGGAGGAAGCCGTCGAGCTGCTGCTCCCAGTTGGTGTTGTTGATCGTCGCGTAGTCGACGGTGAACCGGCTGAACGCGTCCTGCCCTTCGGTGAACACGCCGCCGCGCTTGTCGAGCTCCAGCACGACCTCCATCGACTGCGGGTACGCCACGAACGTCACCTCAAGCTGCTTGATGCCGCGCGCGTACTGGCTCGGAGGGTAGAACTCGATCTCCTGGTAGAACGGCAGCTCCTGGTGCACGCCCCAGATGCGGCCCTTCTCGCAGTCGGCGTTGGTGAACCGGAAGCCGAGGTTGGAGAACGCCGTCAGGAGGCGCTCCTGCGCGGGCAGCGGGTGCACCGCGATCGGGTCGAGGTCGCCCGGGTCGATCGCCCCGGCGACCTCCAGCTCGGTCGCGACGCCGACCGTGGTGCCGCGCAGCGGCTGCCCGTACATGTGGGTGAGGGGCGCCTCCCACGGGACGGGCATCTGGAACGGGACGCTGTGCCGGGCGCCCTCCTGCAGGCTGAAGCCGCCGGCGACCGGCATCTTGGCGTACTCCAGGTTGGAGGTGTACTCGTTGTCGCCGGACTCGACCTCGACCCTGGTGCGCAGGGCGAGGTTCACCGCCTTGATGTCGGAGTTGTACTGGCCGCCGATGATGGTGATCTCGCCCGAGACGACCCCGCCGGGCGTGGTGTTCGGGTCGTGCAGGATGGTTTCGATCGACGGGCCGCCGATGCCGACCGCCTGACGCAGCTTCTTGAAGACCAAGGTCCGTCCCTCCCGTGTACGAGCGCTCCCGGGGCGCTCTCCGTCCCATGCGTCCGGGGCATTCTTGTCCATAGACGCTGTTACGGGAGATTACGTTCCTCGGTGGCGTGGTGACCTGCGAACCGCCGGGTTCCGCCCGGCCCTCAGTGGCCGCCGCCCCCGGCGAGGTTCAGCCCGACGACGCCGATGAGGATGAACGCCAATGCGGTGATCTTGACCGCGGAGACCTGGTCGCCCATGACCAGCATGCCCAGCGCCGCCGTCCCGACGGCCCCGATGCCGACCCAGACCGCGTAGGCGGTGCCGACGTCGAGGTTCTTCAGGGCCAGGCTGAGCAGGCCGAAGCTGGTCACGGCGAAGACGAGGAAGCCGGCGGACGGCCACGGCTCGGTGAAGCCCTTGCTGGCCTTCAGGCACAGGGCCATCGCGACCTCGAAGAGGCCGGCGACGATGACGAGGATCCAGGCCATGGTTCTGCTCCCGGTAGACGAGGCGGCACTGTCACGCGCCGTCTTCGCCTGCCGGGTACGGCGCACCTCGTCCGGGAGGACCACAGGCCCTCTCCTGCGTGAACGGCCCCGAACGGCCGGGTGTTCCCGGCCATGGCACTTCTCGTTTCAGGAGCGGCCCAGGGCGCGGTACTCCCAGCCCGCGGCGCGCCACCGGGCGGCGTCGAGGGCGTGGCGGCCGTCGACGACCCGCGGGTGCCGGACGACGCGGGCGAGCGCCTCCGGATCGACCTCCCGGAAGTCCGCCCATTCGGTCAGCAGGACGACGACGTCGGCGTCGCTCGCGACGTCGAACGCGCTGTCGCCGTAGCGCAGCTCGGGGAAGGCCCGGCGGGCGTTGCCCACCGCGACCGGGTCGTAGACGCGGACGTCCCCGCCGAGGTCGTGCAGGGTGTGCGCCACGTCGAGCGCGGGAGCGTCGCGGATGTCGTCGGAGTTGGGCTTGAACGCGGCGCCCCACGCGGCGATCCGCTTGCCGGCGACGTCGCCGCCGAGCACCTCGCGGACGATGTCGACGGTGCGGGCGCGGCGGCGCCGGTTGATGTCGTCCACCTCGCGCAGGAACGACACGGCCTGGCCGACGCCGATCTCCTCGGCGCGGTGGGCGAACGCGCGGATGTCCTTGGGGAGGCAGCCGCCGCCGAAGCCGAGGCCGGGCCGCAGGAACCTGCCGCCGATGCGGTCGTCCAGCGCGAGGGAGTCGGCGAGGTCCTTGACGTCGGCGCCGACCGCCTCGCAGACCTCGGCCATCGCGTTGATGTAGGAGATCTTGGTGGCGAGGAAGGAGTTCGCGGCGACCTTGACCAGCTCGGCGGTGGCCAGGTCGGTCCGGATCACCGGGGTCCCTTGGTCGAGGACGGGCCGGAACGCGGCCCGCAGCCGCTCGTCCGCCCAGTCGGACGCGACGCCGAACACCAGCCGGTCGGGACGCAGGGTGTCGTCGACGGCGAAGCCCTCGCGCAGGAACTCGGGGTTCCAGGCCAGCTCGGCGTCGGCGCCCGCGGGCGCCAGGCCCTGGAGGACGCCGGTGAGGCGCTGCGCCGTCCCGACCGGCACCGTGGACTTGCCCACGACGAGGGCGCGGCGGCGCAGGTGCGGTGCGAGGGAGCGGACGGCGGCGTCGACGTAGGTCAGGTCGGCGGCGTCGGAGTCGGGGCGCTGGGGCGTCCCGACGCACACGAAGTGGACGTCGCCGAACTCGCCCGCCTCCGCGTACGAGGTGGTGAACCGGAGGCGGCCGGACTCCAGCGCCTTGGTGAGCAGCTCCGGCAGGCCGGGCTCGAAGATCGGCACCTCGCCGGACGCCAGCCGGTCGATCTTCTGCTGGTCGACGTCGACGCCGAGGACCTCGAACCCGAGGACGGCCATGCAGATCGCATGCGTGGCACCGAGATATCCGGTCCCGATGACGGTCAGTCTCGGGACCCCGGCATCCCCCTGCTTCATGCGCACCTCCCTTTGCGTCGCGGTGTTCTCGCGCCGCACGATCTTCCCACCGCCCGCCCCGCGGCCGTCGCCGGGTGCCGGGTCGCCGGGCCGCTGCCCGGAAGCGGCTGATCGCGTGAGTTACGTCACACGCGACGGCCGAGCGTGGTTCTATATGGCCTGCCTCCGTCGGAACGCGGTGATTAAGGGTGGTTGTCACTGGTTACTAGCGGGTAGCATGATGTTGAGTTACTGACCAGTACGACGCGCGGGGCCCGGCGGGCGCCGCAGGACTATACGGAGTCTCGAATGGGGCACTACAAGAGCAACCTCCGGGACCTGGAGTTCAACCTCTTCGAGGTGTTCAGGCGCCAGGACCTCCTCGGCAGCGGCCCGTACGCCGAACTGGACGAGGACACCGCGCGCAGCATCCTGGACGAGATGAACCGCCTGGCCGAGGGCCCGCTGGCCGAGTCCTTCGAGGACGCCGACCGCAACCCGCCCGAGTACGACCCGGCGACCGGCACGGTGACGATGCCGGAGAGCTTCAAGAAGTCGTTCAAGGCGTGGATGGACGCCGAGTGGTACCGCCTCGACCTCGGCCCCGACTTCGGCGGCACCGGCGCCCCGCGCTCCCTGAACTGGGCGGTCGCCGAGCAGGTTCTCGGCGCCAACCCGGGCGTCTACCTGTTCTCGTCCGGCCCCAGCTTCGCCCAGATCCTCTGGCACATCGGCACGCCCGAGCAGAAGAAGTTCGCCGAGCTGGCCCGGGAGCGGAAGTGGGGCGCCACGATGGTGCTGACCGAGCCGGACGCCGGCTCCGACGTCGGCGCCGGCCGCGCCAAGGCCGTCGAGCAGCCGGACGGCACCTGGCACATCGAGGGCGTCAAGCGCTTCATCACCTCGGCCGAGCACGACATGTCGGAGAACATCTTCCATCTGGTGCTGGCCCGTCCCGAAGGCGCCGGCCCCGGCACCAAGGGGCTGTCGATGTTCCTCGTCCCCAAGTACCTGGTGGACGTGGAGACCGGCGAGCTGGGTGAGCGCAACGGCGCCTACGTGACCAACGTCGAGAAGAAGATGGGCATCAAGGTCTCCACGACCTGCGAGCTGACCTTCGGCGAGAAGCACCCGGCGGTCGGCTACCTGGTCGGTGACGTGCACCAGGGCATCAGGCAGATGTTCCTCGTCATCGAGCACGCGCGGATGATGGTCGGCACCAAGGCCATCGCCACCCTGTCCACCGGCTACCTGAACGCGCTGGAGTACGCCAAGGAGCGCGTGCAGGGCGCGGACATGACCCAGATGACCGACAAGTCCGCCCCCCGGGTGACGATCACCCGCCACCCGGACGTCCGGCGCAGCCTCATGACGCAGAAGGCCTACGCCGAGGGCATGCGCGCCCTGGTCCTGCTGGCCTCGTCCTACCAGGACTCCGTGCAGATCGCCCAGCACGAGGGCCGCAAGGACGAGACCGCCGAGAAGATCAACGACCTCCTGCTCCCGATCGTCAAGGGATTCGGCTCGGAACGCGCGTACGCCCTCCTCGGCGCCGAGTCGCTGCAGACCCTCGGCGGATCCGGCTTCCTGCAGGACTACCCGATCGAGCAGTACATCCGCGACTCCAAGATCGACACCCTCTACGAGGGCACGACCGCGATCCAGGGGCAGGACCTCTTCTTCCGCAAGATCCTCCGGGACAACGGCGAGGCCCTCAAGGCGCTCGTCGGCGAGATCAGGGCCTTCGCGGAGTCCGAGGCGGGCAACGGCCGGCTGAAGAACGAGCGGGCCCTCCTCGGCCGCGCCCTGGACGACGTCCAGGGCATCCTCGACCCGATGGTCGGCTGGGCGCTCGGCTCGATGGAGAACCCGAAGGAGCTCTACAAGATCGGCCTCAACTCGTCCCGGCTCCTGATGGCCCTCGGCGACCTCATCGTCGGCTGGCTCCTCTGCCGCCAGGCCGAGGTGGCCCTCACCGCACTCGGCCGCGGCGACGTCTCCGACTCCGACAAGGCCTTCTACAACGGCAAGATCGCCGCCGCCCAGTTCTTCACCCAGACCGTCCTCCCCCGCCTGGCCGCCGACCGCGCCACCACCGAATCCACCACCCTCGACCTGATGGACCTCCCCGAAGACTCCTTCTGAGGCTCAGCGGCTTGGTCGGCGGGAGGTAGGGAAGAAGAGCGCGTCGGTGAATCTGTGGACCTCGGCGGCCAGATCAGGTAGCGGGCCGGTGACGTGCTGGACGACGAGTTCGGCCGTGCCGCCGAGGTAGGCCATGATGAGCATGTCGTCCGGCTCGCGTCCGAGCACCGCCGCCACGAGCGCGGCGAGTTTGCGGAGCGCCTGGTTGCGGCGGGCGAGGATCGTCGGCCCGCCGCCCATGGCGTCGATCGCGAGCATCCGGGTCAGATGCGGCTCCGCGTCCAGCAGGCCGAGCGCCGCCGTCAGGGTCTCGTGCAGTCGCTCGCGCGGATCCCCGGCACCGACCTCCACCTGGTCGATGAGGTCGTCCAGGTCGTCGTAGACGGCGAGGAACGCGCTCTCCTTGTCATCGAACAGCTCGTAGAACGTCTTGGTCGAGACCTGGGCGCGGCGGACGATGTCACCGATCGTGACCTTTCCGTACCCCTTGTCCACCACGGCCTCCGCTGCGGCACGCAGGACGCGGGCGCGCTGGACCGATCTGACCTGGTCGCGGCCGAGGGCATGCCGATGCCGGGGAAGCGCGGAGTAAGTAGGCACTTGCGTCACCATGTCCATCAGTCTATCTTGAGAAAATACATATTTTCTCTAAGGAGTAGATGTCATGGTCTCGGGTCTCTTCGACGACGCTTCGGCCATCCGGAAGGTGACCGCCGAGCCGCACACACTGCTCGGCGGCACGGCCGCGCTTCTGCTGCAACTCGCCCACCCGAGCGTCGCGGCGGGCGTCTCCGAGCACAGCGAGTTCAAGCAGGACCCGCTGCTCCGTCTCTTCTCGACACTCGACTACCTGGGGATGGTCGTCTTCGGCACCAAGGAGGAGGCGCACCGGATCGCCTGGCACGCGATGCGTGCCCACGACCGGGTGAAGGGCCCGGGGTACTCGGCACATGACGCCGACCTGCTGACCTGGGTCTTCGCCACGCTTTCGGAAGGCGCCCGCGACCTTCAGGAGCGGCTGCACGGCCCCCTGGACCCAGACCTGGCGGAGCAGTACTACCAGCAGACCGTCCTGCTGGCCACGCTGCTCGGCGCGCCACGGGAGGCGATCCCCGAGGACCGGGCCGCCTTCCGCGCGTACTGGCAAGAGCAGATCACCACCTTGCACGTCAGCGATGTGGCTCGCCAGGAAGCTCAAGCGATCCTCTATCCACGCCCCCTGCTGCTACGGCTCGGAGCTCCACTCAACCGGCTCATCACCGCCGGCCTCCTGCCCGAACAGATCCGACGCCAATACGACCTGCCATGGACACCGTTCCGAGAGCGCCTCTTCCGTGCGCTCATCGCATCGATGTCCCTGCAACTGCGCGTGACACCAGCGCCGATCCGTCGGCTGCCCACCAGGGGCCTGATGGCCTTGGCGCGCCGCACCCGCTGGAAGAAGTATTCCGCTCCGGCGGCCGAGCGGGGGCAGGGCCGAGTCAAGGGGGCCGTGTGACCGCGGGATCGCTCGCGCAGACGTCGTCCTACCTCGGCCCGGAATCGCTCCTTTGGCGCTACGCCGGGGACAGGCGCTACGGACTGGTCATGCCGCGGGCGGCGGCGCTGCAGATGCTGCATCCCGCGATCGCGGCCGCCGCCGAGCAGCACTCCCGCTTTCCAGGCTCGTTGTGGGCACAGCAGGCCCGAGCCGTGCCGCAGGCGATCGGAGTCGTCTATCAGGACGCCGCGTCCGGGGCGAGAGTCCGCCGGCTGCACGAAGAGATCAAGGGGCGCGACGGCAAAGGCAGGCGCTACCACTCACTCACCCCGGATGTCTTCTTCTGGGAGCACGCCACGTTCGTCGACGCCCTGATGACGGCGATCGACCTCTTCGACAGACCGCTCTCCCGCGAAGAGCGCGAACGCCTCTACCAAGAATCCTGTATCTGGTACCGGAGATACGGGGTCAGCGACCGCGTCGTCCCATCCGACTACGGCTCGTTCGCCGACTACTTCGACGCTGTCTGCAAGCAGGTCCTCGAGTCGAACTCCGTCTTCGACGTCTACTTCGAGCAAATCCTGCGGCCGGACGCCTGGCTGCCGCGGCTGCTGCCTACGGGCCTGGCCCCGGTCCTGCTGCCGCAGCCCGTCCGGCACCTGGCGGGCTTGACGGTCTCATCCGCCGACGAGCGCGGCTTCCGCCGCTTCGCCCGCACCGTACGGCTGAGCTGGCCGGTCCTTCCCTCAAGCCTGCGCTACTTCCCTGTCGCAAGGCAGGCCTTCAACCGGAAGGGACCGCCGCATGCCCGCTGAGCCCGCCCCCTGGGCAACCTGGAGGCCGAGCCGACCGTGGTCGCCCGCGGCTCGCTGCTCCTGATGAACCGCCGGCGGGACCTCATCCTGATGACCGCGATCGGAGCATCGTCATGACGCCCCTGGACCTGAACGGCCCGGACTTCATCGCCAACCCCTACCCCGCCTATGCCTGGCTCCGCGACGTGGCGCCGGTCCACCACCTGCCCGCTTCCGATCTGTGGTTGGTCAGCCGGCGAGACCACGGTCCCCGAAGGCGCACGTGTTCTGCCACTGGTCGGCTCGGCCAACCGAGACCCGCGCCACTGGAACGACCCCGACGCCTTCCGGCTGGACCGCACCACGGGCGACCACATCGCCTTCGGCTCGGGCATCCACTTCTGCATCGGTCACGCACTCGCCCGCCTCGAAACCCGGATCGCCCTGGGAACCCTCGCCCGGCGCCTGCCCCACCTGGCCCCAGCCGGAACCCCGGACCGCATCAGCAGCCCCGTACTACGCGGACTCCGCTCCCTTCCCGTCACGGTCAGACCCGCACTCCAGCCCGCCGAACCACGATGAATCCTTCGGGGTCTCGCAGACCGCCGAACCCACACCTGATCCTCCACGAGTGGCCGCCATCCTCGACAAGCTGCCGGTCTGAAGACCTGCTCGGCCCCACCACCAGCCTGCTCGGTTCGGTGACCGCTTGACTTTCGAGTCGGGTCGAAGGTTTACCGTCGCGGGTATGAGCACGATGCGGATCTCCCAACTCGCCGAACGCTCCGGGGTCCCGGCCACCACCCTGCGGTTCTACGAGTCCGCCGGTCTGCTGCCCGCCGACCGGTCCCCGGCCGGGTACCGTCTCTACGGCGAGGACGCGGTGGACCGCCTGGCGTTCATCGGCGCGGCCAAGCACCTGGGCCTGCCGCTGGAGGAGGTCTCCGAACTACTGGGGGTGTGGGAGTCGGGCGCCTGCTCAGAGGTGAAGGCCGACCTGCGGCCCCGCGTCGCCGCCCGGATCACCGACGCCGAGGCGCGCGCCGCCGAACTGGCGGCCTTCACCGCCACCCTCCGCCAAGCCCTCAGGCACCTCGACTCTCTCCC
>NZ_SMKH01000083.1 GCF_004348515.1 Actinomadura sp. KC345
GCGGTGCGCACGGGGCGGGCCGAGATTCGTCCCGTGCGGCCGCCTGCGGTCAGCCCTGGGGGCGGTGAGGGCCGCCCAGAAAGTGCAGCGCGCCGACCGGCGGGGTGTCAACGGATCCAGCCGCGACTGGATTTTCAATGCGCTGAACGAGCCCGTTCAAAATGCTGAAACCGGCCGCTGAGCTGCGCGGACGCGTCCGCTACCCGGTGCCGCCGCCGAGTGTCCAGACGGCGTTGGCGATGGCGTCGGCGTTGCGGTCCAGGGCCGTGTCGCTGATGTTGGCCGTGGTGTCGCAATAGGCGTGGTAGCACCGGTCGAACGCGACGCTGGCCTGGCCGCCCCACAGTTGCGCCTGCCGGGACGTCTTGCGTCCCTCCGCGCCGGTGAACAGCCCGCCGGCGGGGATGCCGACGCGGATGAACGGGCCGTAGTCGGAGCGTCCGTCGAACGCGGTGTCCTGGACGGGCACGCCGATCGCGGTGAAGTGGCTCCGCAGCACCCGCTCGATCTCCGCGGAGCCCGCGGGGCCGCCGCTGCCGCTGGATCCGTCGCCGTCATAGGCGAAGTAGCCGGCGTTGGGGGAGCCGACCATGTCGAAGTTGAGGTAGCCCCCGATCCTCGACCGCTCGGCTGACGACAGGTTGTTCACGTAGTACGTCGACCCGATGAGGCCGAGCTCCTCGGCGCCCCACCAGGCGAAACGGAGGTGCCGGTCGGGCTGGAGGCCCGCGCGGGCGACGGCGAGCGCGGTCTCCAGGATCGCGGCGGACCCGGAGCCGTTGTCGTTGATGCCGGGACCCGCGGTCACGCCGTCGAGGTGCCCGCCGATCATCAGGGTGTCGTTCGTGTCGCCGCCGGGCCAGTCGGCCAGCAGGTTGTAGCCGGTGGCGCCGCGGTAGCCGAACGACTGGATCGTGGTCTGGAAGCCCGCGGCGTCCAGCCTGCCCTTCACGTAGTCGAGGGAGGCGCGGTATCCGGGACGGCCGTGCGCCCGGTTGCCGCCGTTGGCGTTGGCGATGCTCTGGAACTGCGACAGGTGTGCCTTGACGTTCGCGATCGGGATGTCGGGCGCGGCGGCCCCTGTGGCGGGGGCGGTCGCCGACGCGGCGGCGCCGGGCAGGAGGGCGGCCATCAGCACGGCCGCCGCTCCCAAAGTCGCGATCCTGCGCGGTCTCATGCGGTCCTCCAGTGGGGCCGCCGCCCATCTCGGCGGGGGTGGGATGGGGACTCATCCGGATGAGCTGCCCTGAAGTGCACTCCTCATTGTGGAAAGTGTCAATGAATCCATTTCATATTGGATTTTCAATGTGCCGGGGTTTGTTAATGGAAGTACGGAAAACGGGGTTCACGCAGCGCGAAAGGGCCGGGCCCGGTCGAACCGGCCCGGCCCGGCCTTAGGGGTCAGGGGGCGATGGTGCGGCAGAGCCAGGAGAGGGCGAGCGGGTAGCGGTAGTCGATGCCGCCGTGGCCCGCGTCGAAGAGCTCGAAGTGGATCACGTCGTCCATGACGCCCGCGTCCAGGAGGGCCTGGTGGAACGCCTGCGCGCCGATGTCCAGGTACCACTCGTCGCGCGTCCCGCCGTCGATCCAGATCGCCCGCTGCGAGCGCATCGCCTCGGCGTGCCCGGGGACCATCCGCACCGGGTCCCAGGCCAGCCAGCGCTCCCACACGTCCTGGCGGATCACGCCGTTGACCGGGTCGAACGGCAGCTCGGGCGTGCCGTCGTCGCGCGCGGAGTAGCAGACCGCCATGCCGAGGACGTCGAGCAGGTCCATGTCCTCGGGCTTGGTGAACGCCACGCGCCCCTTGAAGTCGTCCCACCACCGCCAGATGTCGCCGTCGTACTTGCGCAGGTGCCGGACGCACTTGGGGAACTCGGTCAGGTAGCAGTACTCGAACAGCGCGTCGCCCGCGTGCGTCGCGAGCGCCCCGAACAGGTCGGGGCGCAGCATCGGCGTGATCATCGCGCCGTACCCGCCGCTGGACTTGCCGCTGATCGCCCGGTGCCGCGGCGCGTCCAGTGTCCGGTAGCGACCGTCCACCCACGGGACGATCTCGTCGCAGATGTAGGAGTGGTAGCGGCCCGTGCCGGGCGAGTCGACGTACTGGCTGCCGCCGTGCGCGGTCCAGGCGTCCACGAAGACCACGATCGCGGGCGGCGCCTCGCCGGACGCGAACACGGCGTCGGCCGTCTCGGGGAACGTGTGCCGGTAGGGCGTCCTGTTGCGCCAGATCCCGACATGGCCGGTGAATCCGGTGATGACGTACACGCTGGGGTAGCGGCGGTCCGGTTCGTCGTCGTACCCCGGCGGGACGTACACCAGGACGGGGCGCTCGTGCGGATCCCCCAGCGGGTTGCCGCGCAGCAACGCGCTGCTGATGACGTGCTCTTCCAGGCGTCCGGCCAGCTCTTCGGACCACGGTTGCATGCGCTCTCCCTCGTCGCGGGCGATCACCACCTCGACGCTAACCCGGCCCGCCGCCCGCCCGGGGCCGATGTCACGTTCGGCCGGCCTGGCTCGTCCTTCCCGAAAAGGGGAAGGAGCCACCTATGACCGAACACGCCAAACGCCTGCGCGAACTCCACCGGCCCGGCGATCCGCTGCTGCTGCCGAACGTCTGGGACGCCGCGAGCGCGACCACCGTCGAGGAGGCGGGCTTCCCGGCCCTGGCCACCGCGAGCGCCGCCGTCGCCGCCATGCTCGGCTACCCCGACCACGAGGGCGCGCCGGCCGAGGAGATGCTCGCCGCCGCCGGGCGCGTCATCCGAGCCGCGTCCGTCCCCGTGACCGTGGACGCCGAGGCCGGATACGGGTTGCAGCCCGCCGAACTGGTCGAACGCCTGCTCGCCATCGGCGCCGCCGGGTGCAACCTGGAGGACACCTACGCCGGGGAACTCGCCGAGCCCGAGGCGCAGGCCGAGTACCTCGCCGCCGTCCGGGACGCCGCCGGCGACGCCCTGGTGATCAACGCCCGCGCCGACACGTTCGTCAACCAGGTCTCGGACCCGGTGGACGCCGCGATCGCCCGGGGCCGCCTGTACTTCGAGGCCGGCGCCGACTGCGTCTACCCGATCGCTGCGCCTCTGGAGGCCGTCCCAGCCCTGGTGGAGGGCTTGCCGGGGCCGGTCAACGCGAACAACTTCCCGGGCGCCTCGCTCAAGGACCTGGCCACCATGGGCGTGGCCCGCGTCTCCTACGGCCCGATGCCGTTCCTGCAAGGACTGGAGGCTCTCAAGACGTTCGCCACCCGCGTCAAGGCCATGGAGGACCCGTACGCCTGAGATCGTGGTGCGCCGGACATTGTGAGGGCGCCCACTTCCGGGCGCCCTTGCAAGCACTCACTTACGATGGCACAGTGAGACGAAAATCGCCTCTATGTATCAGGGAGTGAGGCTCGTATGACCGAGACCGCCGAGGAGACGTCCACGGGCGTCCTCCAGGACTCCATGAGCGGACTCGCGCTCGCGGCCGCCGCCGCGAACGTCGTCATGCAGCTCGCCCGGCTCCCCATCGGGCACGGCGTCGCCAACAGCACAGTCGACAGCGGCCGTCTCGACAAGCACCCGATCAAGCGGACCCGCACGACCCTCACCTACCTCGCCGTCGCGCTGCTCGGCACCGAGGACGAGCGCAAGAAGCTCCGCCAGGAGGTCAACCGCGCCCACCGGCAGGTCCGCGCCAAGGAGCCCGTCGCCTACAACGCCTTCGACCCCGAACTGCAGCTCTGGGTCGCCGCGTGCCTCTACCAGGGCGTGGAGATCATCCACCGGACCCTGTACGGCGAACCCTCCCCCGAGGAGGTCGCGGAACTCTACCGGGCCGGCGCCCGCCTGGGAACCACCCTCCAGGTCAAGGAGGAGATGTGGCCGGAGGACCGGGAGGCGTTCGAGAAGTACTGGCAGGACGGTCTCAGCAAGATCGAGATGGACGACCTCACCCGCGGCTACCTGCGCGACCTGACCGAACTCCGCTTCGCGCACACGCCGGTGCGCCAGCTCTTCGCGCCCACGAACCGCTTCCTGACCATCGGCTTCCTGCCGCAGCGGTTCCGCGACGAGCTCGGCTACCACTGGACGGCCCGCGACCAGCGCCGCTTCGACCGCGTCACGCGGGTGATGGCCCGCACGAACCGCGTCCTCCCGCGCCCGGCCCGCGAGTTCCCGTTCAACCTCTACCTCCGCGACTTCCGCCGCCGGGTGAGGAAGGGCCGCCCCATCGTCTGACCCGGTCACCCCGTCTGACCCGGTCACCGTCCGCCGCGTGACCGGGGACGGGGCTGATCGGCTCCCATCCCCGGTCGTGTCGGCGCGGCTCGGTCAGCGCGGTATCTGATCGTCGGGTTCGGAGTCGGGGGTCCCGTTGGTGATCGGTTTGATCTCCAGTTCGAAGTCGCCCTGGTGTTCCCGGGTGCCGGTCACCACGGCTTCTTCGAGGACTTCGGCGCCCTTGGTCTGGCGCTGCATGATCGGGTCGCTCCGGACGTCCTTGGCCAGGGAGACACAGAGCAGGATCAGGACGATCGCGAACGGCAGTGCTCCGATGAACGTGATGTTCTGGATGCCGGTCAAGGCCTTGTCGACCTCGTCCGGATTGCCGCTTTCCTTGCTCTCGCCGATCGCGAGCATGATCGCGGCGACGCTACCGGTCATGGCACCCCAGAAGATGACCATCCAGCGGTGCGGGGTGGTCGAGCCCCGCTGCGAGAGCGTGCCCATGACGACCGAGGCCGCGTCCGCTCCGGACACGAAGAAGATCGCGACGAGGATCATCACCACGACCGCGGTGATCCCCGGCCACGGCAGATCGCTGAGCACGTTGAAGGTGATCTGCTCCTCGGTCCCGTTCCCGTACGGGTTGTTGCCGTCCTGCTGGCCCCTGATGGCGGCGCCGCCGAAGATGGCGAACCAGACCAGGCTGACCACGCTGGGCACGATGATCACGCCGGCGACGAACTGGCGGATCGTGCGGCCGCGGCTGATCCGGGCCAGGAACATGCCGACGAACGGCGTCCAGGAGATCCACCACGCCCAGTAGAAGATCGTCCAGGTGGCGAGGTAGGTGTCCATCCGCTCGCCGCCGGTGGCGCCCGAGCGGGAGGCCATCTCGCCGAAGTCCTGGATGTAGACGCCGACCGAGGTGGGCAGCAGTTCGAGGATGAACACCGTCGGGCCGACCACGAACACGAAGAGCGCGAGAGCGGCGGCCAGGACCATGTTGATGTTGGACAGGTACTGGATGCCGCGGGCGATGCCGGAGACGGCCGACACGACGAAGCAGATCGTCAGGACGACGATGATCAGGATGAGGACCGAGGTGCCGAGGCTCTCGATCCAGCCCGCCTCCTGCATCCCGGTGCGGATCTGCAGCGCGCCGATGCCGAGCGAGGCGGCCGAGCCGAACAGGGTGGCGAACAGGGCGAGGATGTCGATGAGCTTGCTGACCGAGCCGGTGGCGCGGCGGCGCCCGAGCAGCGGCGTGAAGGCCGCGCTGACCAGCTGGCTGCGGCCCCGCCGGTAGTGCCCGTACCCGATCGCCAGCCCCAGCACGGCGTAGATCGACCACGGGTGCAGGGTCCAGTGGTAGATGGTGGTCGCCATGGCCGTCTCGACCGCCGCCTCGCTCCGCGCGGGGTCGGTGCCGGGGGGCGGTTCGACGAAGTGCATCAGGGGCTCGGCCGCGCCGAAGAACATCAGCCCGATCCCCATGCCCGCGCTGAACATCATCGCGATCCAGGAGACGGTGCGGAACTCCGGTTCCTCGTCCTCCCGGCCGAGGGGGATCTTGCCGTACTTGCTGAACGCCAGCCACAGCGAGAAGAACACGAACCCGGTCGCCGCGAGGACGAACAGCCAACCCACGTTGGCGAGGAGCCAGTCGAGCGCCGACTGCGCCGAGGTACTGAGGCTGTCGGTCCAGATCGCGCCCCAGAGCACGAACCCCAGGGACAGGATCGCCGTGAAGCCGTAGACGAGCCAGTCGGTACGGGTGCGCCTCCCCTTCTCGAGGGACACCGGGCCGCCCCTGGGTTCCTCGTCCCGGCCGCCGGGCTCACGCGAGATCGTTTTCATGTTGCTCAGTCTTTCCCCAAAGAATCACACTTCAGTTACACGCCGAAGCAATTCGTTCTCGACCTGCGACATCGGGCAGCGTAGTGGTACATGGGCGTCCCCGGGCTCGCGGCACGGCCGGGCGGCCTGCACAATGGAGTGCTGTGATCACTCGGCGTTCGCGGCCGTCCCGGGGAACCGCGCCCTTCCGCGGGACCTGGGAGCCGCGACCATGATCAGCGTGTTGGTGGCCGAGGACATGCACCTGGTCCGCGGGGCGCTCATCGCGCTGCTGGAGCGGGAGGACGACCTGGCGGTCGTCGCCGAGGTCGGGCACGGCGACCGGATCGTCCCGGCGGTGCTCGAACACCGGCCGGACGTCGCCGTCCTCGACGTGGGGATGCCGGGCGTCGACGGGCTGGAGGCGGCCGGGCGGATCGCGGCGGAGCTGCCCGGCTGCCGGGTGCTCGTGGTGACGGGGGCGGCGACGCCGGAGACGCTGCGCCGGGCGCTCGCGGCGGGCGCGGCCGGGTTCATGGTGAAGGACGCGCCGCCGCGGGAACTGGCGGACGCGATCAGGCGGGTGGCGGCGGGCGAGCGGGTCGTCGACCAGGGGCTGGCGGCGCGGGCGCTCACCGCGCCGGAGAACCCGCTGACCGAGCGGGAGCTGGACGTGCTGCGGATGGCGGCGTCCGGCGCGGAGCCCGCCGAGATCGCGGCGTCGTTGCACCTGTCGCGGGGGACGGTCCGCAATTACCTGGGCGCGATCGTCACGAAGCTAGGAGCCCGCAACCGCCTGGACGCGGTCCGGATCGCCGCCGACGCGGGCTGGCTGTAGGGCCGACAGCTCGAACCGGCCGTCCGTCAGGGGGCGGGCGGTGAGCGTCCCGCCGAGCGCGCCGGCCCGCGCGGTCAGGTTCGCCACGCCCTGTCCGGGCTCGCCGGGCGGCCCGGTGCCCGTCCCGTCGTTGCGGACGCGGAGGCGGACCAGGTCGCCGTCGCGGGACGCCTCGATCAGCACGTGCCGCGCCGCGCTGTGCCGCATCACGTTGGTGACGGCCTCGCGGAGGACGATGGCGAGCAAGGCGTCGACCGGTTCCGGGACGGCCAGATCCGCCGGCCAGACCACGCTGACCTCGACGCCGGCGGCGGTCAGCAGATCGCGCGCCGACTCCAGCTCACCGGCGGTCGACAGGCCGGCGCCCGCGTCGTCCGGGATCGCCCGCAGATCGCCGAGTGCCCGCCGGGCGGCGGCGACGACCCCGTCCAACGCGTCATCGACCGCGCCGCCGCCGGCCGCGGCGGGGTCGCCGGGGTCGTCGGGCGCGGTGGGGGCGCGGGTGGCGAGGTCGGCTTTGATCATGATGGTCCACAGGCCGGAGCCGAGCAGGTCGTGGACGTCGCGGGCCATGCGGCGGCGTTCGCGGGCGACGGCCAGCAGCGCCAGGGACATCCGGGCCTCGCGCACCTGGTAGACGAGGTGGGTCAGCAGCGCCAGGCCGAAGAACATCATCGCGCCGCCCGCCGTCTCCGCCGTCCACAGGAGCGCGTCGAGGACGCTTCCGCCGCGGGCCAGGAGCGTCACCGGGACCAGCGCGACATACGCGGTGAACAGCGGCCACGCCCAGCGGGGCCGGTCCGCCAGGACGATCAGGATCCCGCCGGCCGCGAGCCACATGAGCTGCGGGTAGGGGCGTTCGGGCGAGAGCAGCGGCGCGGCGGCGAGGACCGCCTGAACGGGCAGCGTCCAGGCGGCGCGGCGGGGGGCGACGCCGGGCGGGCGCGGACGGACGTGGTGCGCCTGCATCGCGACGACGGCGACGACGTCGGCGATGTAGAGGGCGAGCAGCGCGGGCGGCGGCCCCACCGACACCAGGTAGACGACCGCGATCACCGGATACCAGAGGTGGCCGATGACGACGATGGGCAGCGCGTTCCGAGGTGTCAGGTCGCCGGGTGGCGGCACGGGCGGGGCCGCGACCGGCTCGGGGGCGCGGCGGACCTCGGCTCGCGCGGCGGCGGCGCGTTCCAGGACGGCGTCCGGGCGGCGCTCGGACGCCAGCCGGATGATCTCCGACAGGGCGGTGCCGAGGGCGTTCTCCAGCGCGTCCGACACCCGCGCGCGTTCCACGGCGACGGACCGCGCCGCCAGCTCGCCGCGGGTCGCCGCCAGCTCGTCCCGCAGATCGCTGAGCCGGGTCAGCGCGAACACGAGCAACCCCTGGCACAGCGCGTTGCCCATCGCGTTCAGGCAGGCGTAGAGGTCGGCAGTGTGCAGCGCGCCCGAGGCGGCGACGACTCCGGCGAACAGCGGCCACCGCGCCCGGCGCGGCGCGATGAGCAGGACGGACGCGCCGAGAAACCCCGCGGGGCCGCCGAGCGGGAGGAGGACGGCCTGGGCCGCGAGCGTCCAGTGCCCGTACCGGTCCCGGAACCGCCGGGCCGACGGCAGGCTGTGGAGGAGCTGAAGGGCGAGCATGGCCGCCGTCGCCGGTGCCGGCGCGGGCGCGTCCGGTGCCACCACCAGACCGGCCAGGACCACGGCGATCACGACGGTGGGCATCGGGAGATTCTAGCTTTCTGTCCGGTTCGTGTGTTCTGCATGCCCGGGTGGTGCTTCCCGGCACTGGTGGCCGAGGGGCACGCGCGGCGACCGTGGAGCGCATGAGGAAAGTCCTGTTCACGCTGGTGTGCGCTCTCGCCGCCCTCGCCGCGCTCGCCGTGCCGCCCTCGACCGCGCGGGCCGAGCCGCGCGACGACCTGGCGGGCATCGTGAGCCCCCTCGTGTCCGGGCAGCTCGACGAGAACAAGATCCCCGGTGCGTCCGTCGTCGTCGTGAAGGACGGCCGCACGGTCTTCTCCAAGGGCTACGGCGTCGCGGACGTCAAGGCCCGCACCCCGGTGGAACCGGAACGGACCGCGTTCTTCACCGGCTCGATGGCCAAGGCGTTCACCGCGACGGCCGTGATGCAGCTCGTCCACGACGGCCGCCTTGGCCTGGACGAGGACGTCAACCGCTACCTGACCACCTTCAAGATCAAGGACACCTACCCGGGGAAGCCGGTCACGCTGCGGCACCTGCTCACCTACACGGCCGGGTTCGACGAGAACATGATCGGCGTGGCGGAACGGGACCCGGAGGACGTGGTCCCGCTCGGTGAGGGCGTCGAAGAGCGGCAGCCCGAGCGCGTCCGGCCGCCGGGCACGCGCGTCGCCTACGACAACTACGGGGTGGCGCTCGCCGGGTACGTGGTCGAGGTCGTCTCGAAGCAGCCGTTCGCGAAGTACGTGGACGAGCACATCGTGCGACCGCTCCGCATGTCCGGGACGAGCTTCGCCGTGCCGACCCCGCAGCACATCGAGAAGCGCTTGGCCGAGGGGTACCGTCCGTCCGGTGACGGCTTCACCGCCGACAGCGGCCAGTACGGACCGTGGACGCCGAGCGGTACCGGCCCCGTCACCACCCCCGCCGACATGGGCACGTTCATGATCGCGCAGCTCGCCGGCAGCGAGGCCATCGGCGGCCCCGACGTCACCGAGCCGCTGCGCGCCCGCCACCACACGCACGACGACCGGATGCCCGGCATGGGCCTGACCTTCGAGGAGCGCCCGCGCAACGGCCATCCCCGCTGGTACAAGGACGGCGACGTCCCCGGCTTCCACAGCGTGATGGCGCTGCTGCCGGAGCAGAACGCGGGCGTGTACGTCGTCTACAACGGCGACGGCGCCGAGGGGAACGCGACCTTCCTGGGCCAGCAGGTCATGGACGCGGTGACCGACCACTACGCCCCCGCCGCGTCCCGGCTGACCGGCAAGCCCGCGGGCCTGGGCGGCGACGTAGCGGAGTACGAAGGCACGTACCGGTCGAACCGCACCAGCAACTCCGACCTGACCCGCTTCAACAGCCTGATGACCGGCATCACGGTGACCGCCGGCGAGAACGGCACGCTCACCACGTCCGGCATCTCCCTGGACCCGGACAAGACCACGCAGCACTGGGTGCAGACGCAGCCGGGCCTGTTCACGGAGAAGGACGGACAAGGCCGGATCGCGTTCGTTGGCAAGACGCTCGTCACGACCGCGAACCCAGCCGATTCCTACGACCGCCTGGCCTGGTACGACGAGCCGTCCCTGCATCTCGGCCTGCTGGTCGCCGGGGCCGCCGCGTTCCTGATCGCGTTCTTCGCCTTCCCGGTCGTCGCGGTGGTGCGCGGCGTGCGGCATCGGCCCGTCCACCCGCTGCCCGCCCGCCTGACCCGCACGGCGGCCTGGCTCGCCGCCGCACTCGTCACCGCCTTCCTCACCGGCATGTCTCTGGTGATGTCCGACGGCAACGCCATCATGGAGATGGTCCCGCTCGGTTCACCGGAGCTGACGGCGTTGCCCTACATCGCGACCGCGTCGTTCATAGCCGCGATCCCCCTGGCCGTCGCCGTGGTCGCCGCCTGGTGGAAGGGGTGGTGGGGGAGAACGGGCCGGATCTCCCTGACGCTGCTCGTCCTGGCGTCCGTCCCCTTCTACAAGCTGTGCATCACCTACCACCTGCTGGCCCTGCCCTTCCCGACCGCCTGAACGCCTCACGCTGCGGCCTTCCGCGCGTCGTTCACCGCCTGGACGAGTTCGTTCAGGTCCTCGGGCGTCGTGCGGTGGCTGATGACGCAGGCGCGAAGGGCGGCGCGTCCGTCCAGCCGGACGGGGCTGATCCACGCGCGCCCGCTCTCCACGACGGACCGAGCGAGCGCGTCGTGGTGCTCCTGCGTGGAGTCGTCGGGGTCGGCGAAGCAGACGACGGGGAGGGGGGTGTCGTTGACGATGCGCCACCCGGTGGCCGCGAGGGCTCCGCGGAGGTCGTCCGCCAGGCGGGCGTCACGTTCGAGCTGCTCGGCGTACCCCTCGCGGCCCGCGACGGCGAGGCTGAGGAACAGCTTCAGCCCCATGAAGCGCCGCGACCACTGCTGGCTGGAGGTGTAGGGGTCCACGGTGTCGGGGACGTCGGCCGGCATGTAGGACGTGGTGACCCGGAACGTCTCCGCGATCCCCTCGGCGTCGGTGGACAGCAGAGCGCCCGCGCCCATCGGGACGCTCAGCCACTTGTGCGCGTCCAGCGTGATCGAGTCGGCGCGCTCGATGCCGTCAAGCGCGGGCCGCAACCGGTCCGAGAGCGCCGCCGCACCCCCGTAGGCGGCGTCCGCGTGGAGCCGCAGGCCGAGGTCTCCGCAGAGGTCGGCCAGCTCGTGCAGCGGGTCGATCGCCCCGGCGGCCGTCGTCCCGGCCGTGGCCACGACGAGGAACGGCAGGTCGCCGTTCGCGCGGTCGGCCGCCACCTGCCGGGACAGGTGCGCCGCGTCCATCCGCAGACCATCGGTGGGGACGAGACGGACGGCGTCCCGCCCGATCCCGGTCGCGTGGGCGATCTTCAACCAGGCCAGGTGGCTCTCCGCCGACGCGTACATGACCGGACGGCCCGGCAGCGCCCGCAGCCCCTCGGCGCCGTATCGCGGCCATGTCCGCGTGAGCGCCAGCAGCACGGCGGTCATGTTCGCCTCCGCGCCGCCGCTGGTGAACGACCCGGCCACCGCCTCGGGCGGATAGCCCAGCCGCCCGCCCAGGAACCGCAGCAGATGGGCCTCGATCTCCGCCGCCGCCGGAGCGTGCGACCACGCGGCGAGCTGCGGGTTGAACGCCGCGGCCAGCGTCTCGCCGACGACCCCCATCAGCGTCGGCGTGGGATTGAAGAGCCCGAAGTACCGGGGATGCGTCGTGTGGACGGTCGCCGTACGCAGCAGCTCCGCGACCTCATCGATCACCGCATCGGGACTGGCGGGACGGTCGAAGTCGTACGCGCCGATGACGGCCCTGAGGCGCTGGACGTCGACGGCCGGGCTCACGTCCCTCCCGGCGATCCGCTCGCGCTCGTCCCGGAGCAACTCCACGACCTGGCTCCAAAGCCGGTCGGCCGACTTCTGGGGCGGGTCGAACGAAGCGCGTCCAGTGGGGAAAACGTCCATGCCGCCACTCTCGGCCTCCTGCTGGACGGGGCCAAGTGGCAGGAACGACCATGACCGCTAAATTAGTGACATGCACAAGCTGGCGGTCGCCGTCACCGATGGGGTGCCGATCTTCGAGCTGTCCATCCCGTGCGAGGTGTTCGGATACGAACGCCCGAAGCTGGCCTCCCCCTGGTACGACTTCCGGCTCTGCGCCGCCCCGGGCACCCGGACCGCCGCCGGGTTCGCCCCCGAGGCCCGCCATGGCCTGGACGGACTCGCCGAGGCCGACACCGTCGTCATCCCGGCCTGCGCGAACGTCCTCGACGACCAGCCCGCCGACCTGGTCGAGGCCGTCCGCGCCGCTCACGAGAGCGGTGCCCGGCTCGTGTCGCTGTGCACGGGAGCGTTCGTCCTCGCCGCCGCAGGACTCCTCGACGGACGCCCGGCGACGACGCACTGGATGCACGCCGGCCAACTCGCCGACCGCTTCCCGAAGGTGAGGGTGGACGCGTCCGTCCTCTACATCGACGACGGCGACATCCTGACCAGCGCGGGCACGGCCGCCGGGCTCGACCTGTGCCTGCACGTCGTCCGGACCGACCACGGCGCCGCCGTCGCCGGCGCCCTCGCCAGACGCCTCGTCATGCCCGCGCACCGCCCCGGCGGCCAGGCCCAGTACATCGGCGCGGGAACACCCGTCCAGGAAGCGGACGAGCTGGGCCCCCTCCTCGACTGGGCCCGCCGACATCTGCACGAACCCCTGACCATCGCCGCGCTGGCCCGCCGCGCCAACGTCACTCCCCGCACCCTGATCCGCCGCTTCCACGCCGCGACGGGCACGACACCGATGGCCTGGCTACGCGGCATCCGCATCGACCACGCCCGCGAACTGCTGGAGACGACGTCCCTCCCCGTGGACCAGATCGCCGACCGCACCGGCCTGGGCAGCCCGGCCAACCTCCGCCACCACTTCACCCGCACCGTGGGCGTCCCTCCGACCGCCTACCGCCGCACCTTCTCGTCCACCGCCTGATCTGGCCGGTTCCGGTCTCCGCCGTGTCCAGGGCGGAGTGCCAAGATCCTTTGAGGAATTCACAAGGGAAACGGGGTGCTCTCGTGGACCACGGGCAGGCTGAACTCGCCCTGCGGAAGAGTCGCGGGGCGATCTGGGGGAAAGTGGCCGCCGCGGTCGTGGCCATCGGCGCCCTCGCCGGCGAGATGGCACTCGGGTTCGGTAGGGAGGCGGCCCTGGTCTCGGCCGTCCTGGTCACGGTGCTGCTCGTCGTGCTGGTTTGGGAGGATCATCGCGCCAGGCTCACCCTGACGGCGCACGAGATCGTCGTACGGGACGTGTTCCGGCGGCGGCGCCGGCCTCGGGCGCGCATCGCAAGGATGGTGCGCGCGACGATCCACAGGGTGAACGCCGAATCCGAGGACGCTTTGTTCCTGCTCGACGCGCGAGGCGACGTGCTCCTCAGAGTGTCCGGCACCGACTACAAGACCGAGGATCTCGACCGGCTGGTGGACGCCCTCGGGGTGCCGTGCGACGGTCCTGACCATGAAGTCCGCGCTGCTGAGCTGGACAGCATGCATCCGGGCCTCACTTCGTGGGCCGAGCGCCACCCCGTCCTGCTCGCAATCGTGATCACCGTCGTCTGCCTCGTCGTCATAGCCGCCGTGATAGTCCTCGCCTTCACGTACGGCTGGTAACCGACGGACGCCCCGGGGAGCTACCCCAGCCGGTGATCAGCCCAGCGGCGGGCTGCCGCAGCATGATCGACCGCCCAGGCCGCCGAGTTGGTGCAAAGGTTGAGGTCCCACTTATCTGCGAACACGCGGCAGAACAGGTCGATCGCCGCCGGAGCAGTGGCCGTCCACGAGGGGAACCGCGAGACCCAGCGTTCGGCCTCGGCGACGCTGTGCCCGGCTTTCACCAGCCAAGGGACGAGTAGCGCCAGCTCCACGAAAGCGGCGCCGCGGGCCACGAACGCCCAGTCGACCACATGAACCTCGCCCGTCTCGGTGATGAGGAGGTTGGCCGGGTTGAGGTCGGCGTGCAGTAGCGCGTTACCGGCCAGCGCGGTCACGTCCTCGGCCATGGACTCCCAGCGTCGCTCAATCCGCTTGCCGGCCAGCACATCGGGACATGGGAGCGCCTGGAAGGCGTCGATGACCTTTCCCAAGGACGCCAGGTCGGCGGACCCAGGCGTGAAGTCGGCATGTCGCGCTTGGACGTGATCGAACCCGAGGACGAGCCACCCCGCCGCCTCCACCGTCCAGTGAAGGCGGGGGGCGAACTCGGCGACATGGGGATTGATTGCGCACTCCCAGCGCAGCGACCTGACCTCGGGGCCGTCCAGTTCTGAGGAGACCTTCCGCGCGGCCTTGGCGAAAAGTCGTCCGCGTCCGGTGTGCACGGTGGAAGCGATGTCCGCGTGATTGCCGGTGGGCGCCGGCTCGATGCGATGAATCGAGCCCGTTCGGGTCTCGATGGCCGCACGGACTTCGCTTGGAAGGTCGCACCAGTCGGTACGCATACATCAATCCCCGTGCCTGATCAGACGGTCATCGGCGGCTGCGCGCAGTTCTCCGGACAGCAGGACTTGCCGTCCATCCACCATTCCAGATCGACGCGGTAACCGGTGGCCCGCATCGCCGAGATGGCGCGCTCGGACGCTTGGCCGGAGCGTATGTCCTCGTCCATGATCGGCAGGTGGTGCATGTACCGGCCCGCGACCATGTCGCAGACGGCGGCGAAGGTCCGGGTCCGCATCATCGAACGGTGCCAGATCTTGTCGACGGCGGGCGACGGCGGGAACTTCACCCACCTGGCGGGGTCGCCGTCCACCTCGGCCATGGTGTCGCCCCACGCCTTAAGAAAGACGAGGAACTGCTCGACTCCGTGTTCCGCGTAGGGACGCGTGACCTTGTCGAAGGTCACGACGTCATCGACCATGAGCCGGAACATCTCGGGTGTCACCAGGTCGCGGGGCTCCCTGACGGCGGCGACCGCCCGCTCGGTGGTAATGGTCATCTTGGCCTCCAGCGCGCTCAATTGGATGGGTGCCGCGACCCGGTTGCGCGCACTGCCTGGGATCGCGGAATTCATGTGGTGGTAGGTGCCCACCGCGCGGCTCGCTGGGGGGAGGGCCGCGCGGCGGGACGGCCGGACGTGACCTACCGGAGTCGATCCGGCCGCTGCGCGAGGCCGCCGGGGATGCTCCCCGCGCACTTTGGATGAGGGCGACGCGGCTGAATAGCCGGCGGCGCCGCCCTCGGCTCAGTCGGTGACCCTCCGAAGGTGCCAGTGGATCACCACCGCGAGCTGCTCTCTGCTCGCTGCTTCGACCAGGCACGGCCCGCGACGTCCGGGCAGCATCGCCCAATGGCTCCCGGTGGCCTTGCCGTGCCAGTGCACGACGTCGTCCGGGATCTGCGGAGTGACGGCGACCGACGTCAGGTCCATCACGGCGTCCGTTAGCACGGTGCCTCGACCTTGGTGACGGCATCCAGCAGTTCGCGGAGCCGCCCAGCCGACCCGGCGCGCAGCCACGCGACGCCGCCGCCAAGCGGATAGCGGAACGGCATCCGCTTGGCCTCCCAGGACAAGTCGACGGCGTCCGGGACGTGGTGGTGGAACACCCAGTCGGGGAAGTCAGCGCGCAGGCTCGTTAGATCTTCTAGCACCTCCGATGGGGATGCTGGTTCTTGTACGTTGCTCACAGCCGGACCTCGCTTCCGGTCAGGCCCCGGAGCTCCGGCGTTCGCGCGCCGGCCGGGGCCGTCCTCGTGCCTCGTGACACCCTTCGCCCTCCACTTGACCGCGGTCAGCGTTAGCGTGGAAGGCGCTGTCCGCTGGCCCTCCGCGCGGGCAGCGGTGGACAACGGGTCAACCCGGGATGAAACGGGTGAGGCAATGACGACCTTCGGCGAGAAGCTGCGTGCGCTCATGGCCGAGCGGCAGATCAGCCAACGCAAGCTGGCCAAGCTCGTCCCGTGCGACGGCGGCCACCTCTCAAAGATCGCCAACGGCCACAAGCGCCCCTCTCCCGAACTCGCCAATCGCTTGGACGAACTTCTCGAAGCAGACGGCAAGCTCGCGGCGCTCAGACCCGAGCGTCCATCGTCTGCAGGCGAAGACATATTGAACCTGGCGGCGTGGCTTGAGGAGACCAACGTCGGGGACGGCGCGGTCGGTCACTTCGAAACGGCTACTCGGCGCTTGGTTTACGACTACCCACGGCAGCCTCCACTCGCCGTCCTCCATGAAGCCCAGGCTCTCCAAGAGAGAGTCTGGGGCATCTTGCGGGGCGGGCGGCAGCGCATCGCCCAGACACGGGCCATTCTCGCCGTCTCCGCCGAACTGTTCGCGTTGATCAGCTTGCTGGCCGGGGATATCGCTCGGTACCGGCTCGCTGACGCATACGGCTACGCGGCGTGGACGTGTGCAGACGAAGCCGACTCCGATGCCGCCCGGGCCATAGTCCTGTGCGCAAAGTCCAAGACCGCGCGCTGGGAAGGCCGCTATGTGGAAGCCGCAGACCTTGCGCGGCAGGGCTTTGAGCTGGCCCCCGCCACGGCGCGGGCCCGCGTGCTCCTCGCGGTGTCGGAGGCCACCGCCCTGCAATCCCGTGGTGACATCCGGGCGGCGACCGCAGCGGTGCGGCGTGCTCAGTCTGCCCGCGATGCCCACTCCGCCACGCACGAGAGCGCCGACGCCTGGAGTTGCACGCGTGCCCGGGAGGCCGCCTACGCACTCCAGGTCGGTCTTGGTGCCCGTGACCCTGGCAGAATACTGCGATCGGTCGCGGATGCAGATGACGCTTGGGCCGACGGCGACCAGTGGGTATATGGCACCTGGGCTCAGGTCCGTATTGGTGCCGCCTTGGCGCATGTGATGTCCGGTGACATCGAGGACGCGGATGCTGAGCTGGACGGGGTTTTCGATCTCGGTACCGAGTACCGTGTCGTGACCATCGTTGGGCGGATGGGTGAGATCAGTCGTCGGCTCGGCCACAGACGGTACGAAGGTGACCCGCGCGCCGCCGAGCTGCGTGAGAAGATCCGCGCCTTTCAGGCCGGTTCGTTAGAGCATGAGCCGGTCGCCACCCGGGAGAACCTGTGAGCCCGATGCCCGAGCGCATGTCCGATCATTGGTGGTGGCGGGCGGGCGTGCGGCCCGGTCGCCGACTGCTTGTGTGGCACATCTTGCCCGATGGGCAGGCGGGGGTGCTCGACCTCGTCCGGCAATGCCAGGACAAACTTGCTGGGTTGGACGGGCTTGACCCAGTTCCGGCAGCGTGGCTGCATATGACCACGCAGATCGTCGGGTTCGCCGACGAGATTCCGGACGCCGAGGTGGAGACGATGACCGCCGGGGTGTCCGAGCAGCTTTCCGATATCGCGCCGATTGATGTAGAGCTCGGGAAACTTTGGCTGCACAGCGAAGCAGTGATGCTGGGTATCAGGCCGCCATTCGCTCTGGATCCCGTCCGGGCGGCGATCCGCGCGAGCGTCGCAGATGCCGTGCGTGTGCACCAGCTTGATGACGAGCCAGACTGGACGCCGCATATTTCCGTCGCCTACAGCAACACTCATGGACCTGCCGCCCCCATCATCGGTGCGTTGGCGGCGCGCCCGGAGCTGCGTCCCTTCCGGGTCGGCAGGGTCTATCTAGTCGCGCAGGAGCGGGTCGGGCACCTCTATCGCTGGGAGCGGCGAGCAGTGGCCCGGCTCGGCGGGACGACGGCGCGGCCGAGTTGCGGGTGACGGTGCTGGCCTGGCCGGTTGGGGGGCCGTCGTGGTGTAGCCGGGTTGGGGCCGTTGGTGGACGTCGTGTGTCGGGTTGTGGCCGTGTACAGGTGGTTCTTGTGGTCGTACGGTTGTTTATGCGGCGATACGCGAAGACGGTCGCCATTTTGGTGCTGCCGGGGATGGCTTTCATGTGGGTCGCCGGCGGGTTCACATGGCAGGCCGCGTTGGTCGGGGTGCTGCTCATCCCCGGTTATCTGCTCGCCAGTCTGGTGCTGTTCGCCTTTTTCGCGTGGGTGGTGGTGATGGGGTTTCGGCCGGGTCAGGTGCGTTTGAGGATGCCGGTCAGGCCTGCCACCACCGCGGTGGTGAGGAGCCAGCCGGACGCTGTGAACGTCCAGGTCCAGTACATGGCGGCGTTCTTGGCTCGCCATGCCTTCTGCTGGCCCAGGTCCACGATGGGGAGCAGGACGTCGAGGGTGTAGCCGAAGGGGTTGAAGGCTGGGGCGTTCTTGTCGGTGCGGGTGAGGTCGTGCGGATGGGTTTCGGTGAAGATCCAGGTGCCCAGGGCCAGCAGGACGGCGAGCCAGACCGCCGCCAGCCAGGTTCGGTAGCCGTAGCCGACGGTGAGGTAGAGCAGCCAGTTCGCCAGCTTGCCCGCCGGGTTCAGCTCCGCGCGGCGCCGCCACTGTTTGGCGACCGCGACCTTGTGCGCCGCCTGTTCGTCGCCTGCGCGCCGGTAGACGGACGTGAGCTGGTCGTAGAGCTGGGGGACGTAGCCGCCGGGATCGCGGGTCAGCCAGGCGATCCGTGTGCGGACGTCGGCGGTGTCCTCGTGGAGGCCCAGGGTGTCGTAGGTGAATCCGCGCAGGCGGATCGTGGTCGGCCAGGTCGCCGGGGCGTCCTCCAGGGTTCCGACGCGGGCGCCGGTGAGGTTCACGTCGCCGGTGGGGCGGTGGCGAGGTAGCAGGGTCAACGCGGCGGCGGTGGCGCCTTCGAGGTCGAGGGCCCGCCGGCCGGGTGCTGTGAGCGTGGACTCGGAGAGGTCGAGGTGGCCGCCTATGCGGGCGCCGGGGAGCCGGACCTCGCCCTCGGCGGCGAACCCGTTCGTGGCGTGGAGGTCTTGGTTCACGGCGAGGTCGGCGGCGTTCAGCGCCTGGCCGCCGGGGTTGCTCAGGCGGGCTCCGGCGAGGACCAGGGTCGCGTTGATTCGGGCGCCAGGGAGTCGGACGTCCCCCTCGGCCGCGAGGCCCTCGGCCAGCAGGCCGTCCTCGACCGTGAGCCGGTCGGCGGTCAGCGCGGTACCGCCGGGGTTGGTCAGGCGCGCCCGGCTCAGGTCGAGCCGGCCGCCGATGCGGGCACCGGGGACGCGCGTCTCGCCGTCGGCGGTGAGGTCCCGGCAGAACACGTCGTCGCCGACGGAGAGCCTGGCGGCGGCCAGGGCGTCGCCGCCGGGTGCGTTGAGGTTCGCCCCGGTCATGGTGAGAGTGCCGCCGATGGTCGCGCCGCGGAGGTGGATCTCGCCGATGGCGGTGAAGCCGTCCTGGCACCGCATGTTCCCGGTGACGGTGAGTGCCTCGGCGTCGAGGGCACGGCCGTCCGGACGGGTCAGGCGCGCGGCGTTCAACGACAGGTTCCCGCCGATCCGGGCTCCCGCCAGGGACGTGGTCCCGTGGACGGTGACGCCGTCCAGAGCGAGGTCGCCGGTGGTGGACATCTGATCGGCGGTCAGGCCCGGCAGGTGGCAGCCGGGCAGGCGGATCGCGGGTGCGGTGCATTCACGCAGGTTGACCGGCATATCGAAGTGGCAGTCGGCGAGGAGGATCGGACAGGGCGGCTCGGCCGCCTCCAGGTCGAGTTCGCCGGTGATACGGGCGCCGCGCAGCTTCACCGCGCGGAGCGGGGGGCCGTCGGGTGTCCGTTGCGTGAGGAGGGCTGTCAGCGCTCCGGCCCGGACGGTTCGCCCGGCCGATCGCGCCGGAGCGTCGCGGGTGTGCAGGTCGATGAGCGTTCCCGCGAGGGCGGCGCGGAGCAGTTCCGGATGGTCGACGGGTGCGGTCATCGCGGTGGTGGCCCCCGGGGGATGGGCGGTGGAAGGTTTCGCGTCGAGGGTTCCATGATCCGTGAACCCCGGCGACGCCACCGTAGGCGCCGGTGGGCGGGATCGGGGTTCCGGCTGCGCTCCAAGGCGGTGGGGTGGGCGGCCGAAATCGGGGCACGGTAGGGGTGTGGTCCCGGTCACACGGGTGTCATGTGTCCCAGTAACGCACCCTTGGAACAGGGATGTTCCCTTCTTGCCACTGTTGCCGGTTATAGCGTTTCGTGTTCCTCTATTTATGGCAATGTCCGGTTGCGGATCGCTCCCGGCCGATTCCGTCCGACCGAAACACCGCCACCCAGCCGACGACGCACGCCACCTACGACGACGCACACAGCGACAGCGGAGGTCCGGATGCGCAAGGAGACGCTGGAGAGCTTCGTCCTCGGGGACGTTCTCCGGTCGCAGGCGCAGGTTCACCGACGGCAGACGTTTCTCAAGTTCCGGGACGGCGAGATCACCTACGGCGAGGTCGACGCGGCCGCCGACCGGATGGCGCGGCGGCTGGCGGGGGCCGGGATCGGGCGCGGCGACCACGTGGGCGTGATGCTGCCGAACTGCGCCGACTTCGTTCATCTGATCTTCGCGCTGGCGCGGCTGGGGGCGGTCGCCGTGCCGATCAACATCGCGTACCGCGGGGAGCTGCTCCGGCACGTGCTGGACAGCTCCGACTCGGGGTGGCTCGTCATCGACGGGCCGTACGCGGAGCGGGTCGTGGAGGTCGCCGAGCGGCTGCCGAAGCTGGGCGGCGTGATCGTGCGGGACGCCGCCGGAGCCGGGGTCCCGCTGGAGCTGCTGGGGAAGCCCGCGCGGGACCTGGCGGCGCTGCCGGAGGACGGGGACGGGCGCGTCGAGGTGCCCGTCGGGTTCGCGGACATGCAGGCGATCATGTACACGTCGGGGACGACCGGGCCGTCCAAGGGCGCGATGGTCCCGCACGCGCTGGCTCTGACCTGCGCCTATGACTCGCTCGACTTCCTCGATCGGTGGGGCAAGACGATCTACTGCCCGCTGCCGCTGTTCCACGCGGCCGGGTTGTGGGACGGGATGCTGTCGGCTCTGCTGGGCGGCGGCTCGATCGCGATCGTGGACCGCTTCAGCGCGTCGAGGTTCTGGGACGACGTGCGACGCTTCGACGCGCAGGTCTGCATGAGCGTGTTCTCGATGATCCCGATCCTGCTGAACCGGCCGCCCACGTCACGGGACCGCGACCACCGGCTGGAGACGTTCTACATGGGCAAGTCGAGCCTGGACGAGCCGCTGAGGGAGCGTTTCGGGATCCGGTCCGTGGAGACCTACACGAGTACCGAGGCGGGCATCGCGACCGGCAGCCCCTACGGGGAGTGGCGGACGGGTTCGTGCGGGCAGGCCCACGAGGAGCGGTTCCAGGTCGCGGTGGTGGACGAGTACGACCGGGAGGTGGGGGCGGGGGAGCCGGGCGAGCTGGTGCTGCGGCCGCGGCAGCCGTTCGTCCTGACGACCGGGTACTACGGCAACTGGGAGGCGACCACCCATTGCTTCCGGAACATGTGGTTTCACACCGGAGACCGGGTATGGCGCGATGACGACGGATATTTCTACTTCCTTGACCGGATGAAGGACGCCATCCGCCGGCGCGGGGAGAACATCTCGGCCTTCGACCTGGAGACCGAGATCAACCGGCATCCGGCGGTGCTGGAGTGCGCCGCCATCGGCGTGCCCTCGGAGCTGGAGGACGAGGACATCAAGGTGTCGATCGTGGTGCAGCCGGACACCGGCATGGACCCGGCGGAGCTGGTCGCCTACTGCGAGGAGCGGCTGCCGCGGTCGATGGTGCCGCGCTACGTCGAGTTCGTGGAGGCGCTGCCGCGCACGCCGACCGACAAGGTCGCCAAGTACAAGCTGCGGGCGCAGGGCGACGGCGGGATCACCGAGACGACCTGGGATCGGGAGGCGGACGGCCGGTGAACTGGGACGACACGCCGGAGGAGGCCGCGTTCCGCGAGGAGGCGCGGGCCTTCGTCAAGGACGGGTTCCCCGCGTCCTACCGTCCGGCGGCGGACGAGGAGCAGAGCCTGGAGCCGGAGGACGTCGCGGGCTACAACTGGCCGGTCGACCGCGTCGCCGACGATGAGGGGCGGCGCGAGGGCGCGCGGGCGTGGGCGGCGGCGCTCGCCGAGCGGGGCTGGATAGCGCCGCACTGGCCGGTGGAGTACGGCGGCGCGGGGCTGTCCGCCATGGAGGAGTTCATCCTCCACGAGGAGATGATGCGGGCGCGCGTGCCGACCGTGAACGGCATCGGCGCCTTCCTGCTCGGGCCGACGCTGCTCGTGCACGGGACGGATGAGCAGAAGGCCAGGCACCTGCCCGCGATCGCGAAGGGCGAGGCGACGTGGGCGCAGGGGTTCTCGGAACCGGGGTCCGGCTCCGACCTGGCGTCGCTGCGCACCAGAGCCGTGCGCGACGGCGACGAGTACGTGGTGGACGGCCAGAAGGTGTGGACGTCCCTCGGCCAGTACGCCGATTGGCTGTTCGTCCTGGTGCGCACCGATCCCGACGCCGAGCGCCCGCATCGGGGGATCACGTTCCTGCTGGTCAAGGCCGACGCGCCGGGAGTGACGATCCGCCCCATCACCGACATCAGGGGCGCGGTGCCGTTCTGCGAGATCTTCTTCGAGGGCGTCCGGGTGCCGGTGGCGGACCGGGTCGGCGAGGAGAACCGCGGCTGGTACGTCGCGATGTCCGCGCTCGGCTTCGAGCGGGCCGGGATCGGCGCGACGATCAAGTACGAGCAGGCGCTCGCCGAGCTGGTCGCCCACCTGCGGTCGCCGGAGGGCAGGCGGTCCGGCCGGACGAGCCCCGCCCTGCGCCAGGAGATCGCGCGCCGGCGGACCGAGATCCGCGTCCTGTACAACCTGGCCCGCTACACCGTGTCGCGGCAGGCGGCGGGCGAGGAGCCCGACTTCGAGGCGTCCATCAACCAGCTCTTCGGCGCCGAACTGCACCAGCGGCTCGCCCGCACCGGCGCGCGGGCGTTCGGGCGGTCCGCCGCCCTCTGGGAGCGCGAGGGGGCTCCCCTCGGCGCCGCGTTCACCCACATGCGCATGGACTCGGTGGCGTCCACCTTCCTCGGCGGCACGACCGAGATCCAGCGCAACGTCATCGCCACCCGGGGCCTGAACCTGCCCCGCGGCTGACCGATCCGCGATCCGATCCAGGAGGAGCGAAACCCCATGCCCGACGAGAACGCCTACGAGACCGTCGATCTGCGGATCGAGGAGAGAGTCGCCTGGCTGACGCTGAACCGTCCGGACAAGCTCAACGCGCTGACGCCGACGACGATGGCGGAGCTGCGCGACATCCTCACCCGCGTCGACGACGACGAGGACGTCTGCGCCGTGGTGCTGCGCGGCGCCGGTGAACGTGCGTTCTGCGCCGGGATGGACCTCGGCTGGTCGGAGAAGCTGACCCCGCGCGAGCGGGTCGAGCAGGGGCGGCTGGGTGAGAAGACGTTCGCGATGATGGAGCGGACGTCGGTCCCGGTGATCGCGGCCGTGCACGGCTACGCCGTGGGCGGCGGCCTCGAACTGGCGCTCGCCGCCGACTTCATCGTCGCGTCCGACAACGCGAAGATGGGCCTCGTCGAGATCACGCTGTCGGCGCGCCCGCCGTACCGGCCGAAGATGACCGAGGACGGCGACCCCGACCAGCCCGAGTTCGGCGGGTCGGCACCGGGCTGGGGCGGCGTGAAGCGGCTGCCCGAGCGGATCGGCAAGGCCCGCGCCAAGGAGCTGCTGTTCACCGGCGCGCGGATCGGCGCGGACCGGGCGCTGCAACTGGGCCTGGTCAACGACGTGTACCCGGCGGAGGAGTTCGACAAGCGCGTCGGCGAGCTGGCGGAGCGCATCGCGGCGATGAACCGCTACAACCTGCGGCTCGTCAAGGAACTGGTCACCAACGGCTACGACTGGATCGAGCCTCACCCGAGCTAGGAGAACCCGTGCAGATCTACCGCATCGATCATGTCGCGCAGGTGGCGTCCGACCTCGACGCGCAGGTCGGACGGCTGGAGGGGCTGTTCGGGTTCCGGCGCGTCCGGAGCTGGGACAACCCCGGCGAGGGCGTGCGCGGCGCCCGGCTGGAGATCCCCGGCAGCCACGGGCAGGCGTGGGAGGTCGTGGCGCCCGCCGGCGCCGGCTCCGCGCTGCAGACCTGGCTGGACGACCACGGCGGACGTCCCGGCCTGCACCACGTCGGCGCCGAGGTACCCGACCTCGAGGCCGCCCGCGCGGAGCTGGAGTCGCGCGGCATCAAACCGGCCGACGGGACCGGCGGCCGGTGGATCGAGGCGTCGCTGAGCCCGCCCGAGCACGGCCCCGGCGTCCTGTTCCGCCTCCGCGGCCCCGGCGGGCTGGACATGTGCGGCGACTCCGCCGACGCTTCGACGGAGGCCGTCGAGCCGGACGGCCCGTCCTCCAGCCCCCACCCACCGCCATTCAACGGACGAGCTGCGCTCGACGGCTCGTCCCTCGGCATCGTGGCGCTCGATCACGTCTGCCAGGCGTTCCACGACCGCGACGAGCTGGCCCGCTGGTACCGCGACCTCGCCGGGTTCGTGCAGGTCTGGCGGACGCCGGAGGACGAGCACCCCGACATGGCCGACCTGGTGCTGAACATCCCCGGCTCGGCGATCTGCTGGGAGGTGATCACCTCGCGCGGGGAGGACTCGTTCATCGACAAGTTCTTGGAGCGCAGCGGCCCGGCCGCGCACCACGTCACCTTCGAGGTCGCCAACTGGGACGCGGCGATGGCGGCCTGCGAGCGGTACGACACGCCGACCTTCGACGACGAGGAGGGCGTCACCGACGGCGCGGCCTGGAAGCACACGTTCATCCATCCGAAGCACACCGGCGGCGTTCTCGTCCAGCTGTTCTGGGAGGAACGGCCGGGCGTGTGGGTCCGCTCCGACAAGATCCCGCCGTCATGAACCTGAGCCTCACCGAGGAGCAGGAGCTGATCGCCGGCACCGCCCGCGAGCTGCTGGAATCGCGGGCCGCGACCGCCGGGGCGCGGGCGATGGACGGGGATCCGGCCGGGCACTCGACCGCGCTCTGGAAGGAGATGGTCGACCTCGGCTGGACCGGTCTCGCCTTCCCCGAGGAGCACGGCGGCGTCGGCGGCGACTTCCTGGACGTCTGCCTGCTGTTCGAGCAGCTCGGGTACGCGCAGGTCCCGAGCCCGCTGGCGGCGTCGGTCGCGTGCTGCGGCATGCCGGTCGCGCGCTTCGGCACGGCCGGGCAGAAGCGGCGGTGGCTGGGCGCGATCTCGGGCGGGGAGATCGTCACCGCCGCGCCCCTTCCCTGGGACCACCCGGGGGACGGGCCGGTGGCGTCGCGGGACGGCGACGGCTTCGTCCTGAGCGGCACCGCCACGTTCGTCCCGTATGCGGCGTCGGCGGAGCACATCCTCGTGGTTGTGCGGCTGGACGGCGAGCCCCACGCGTTCTGGGTGGACGCCTCGTCCGTCTCGCTCAAGCCGCTGGGCACGGTCGGTGTCGACCGTCCCTGCCACGTCGAGCTGCAAAAGGTCCATGTCCCGGCCGAGGCCGCATTGGGCGCGGACGCTGCCGGAGCGATCGCCCGGTTCGGCGCGGCGGCCGTGTGCGCCGAGATGGTGGGCGCGGCGCAGCGCGTCCTGGACATGACGGTCGCGTACGCAACGGAAAGAGAGCAGTTCGGCCGTCCGGTCGGGTCGTTCCAGGCGGTGCAGCACCACTGCGCGAACATGGCGATCGACGTGCTCGGCTCGCGCTTCATCGCCTACGAGGCCATCTGGCTGCTGTCGGTGGACCGGGACGCCACCCAAGAGGTGTCGATGGCGAAGGCGTGGGTGAGCGAGGCGTACGAGCGGGTGTGCGCCCTCGGCCACCAGGTGCACGGCGCGATCGGCTTCACCCAGGAGCACGACCTGCACCTGTTCTCCCGCCACGCCATGGCCGCGGCCCTGGCCTTCGGTGACGGCGACCTTCACTACGACACCTTGGCCGACGAACTGAACATCCCCTGACCGGCGGCGACGCCCGGCCGGGGGCGCCACCCGGCCGGGCGTCCGCGCGTCGCCTGATGTTCACCGAAGGTGCTTAGAGTGTCCCTCCCACCCTGAGCCGACGGTAGAGGGACCATGACGAAACCCCTGGTCAGCGTGATCGTGCCCGTCTTCGACGGGCGGGACACGGTGGGGCGGGCGCTGGAGTCGGTCTTCGCCCAGACCCTGCCCGCCGAGGAGGTCGAGGTCATCGTCGTCGACGACGGCTCGACCGACGGGACCTCCGAGCTGCTGGACGAGCTGGCGCGTACCCGCGACGGGCTGGACGTCGTCCACCAGCCCAACTCCGGAGGGTCGGGCGCGCCGCGCAACCGGGGGCTGGAGCGGGCGTCCGGGCGGTTCGTGTTCTTCCTGGACGCCGACGACCGGCTCGGGCCCGAGGCGCTCGAACGCATGACGGCGACGGCCGAGCGCAACGGCACCGACATCGTCCTCGGGAAGCAGGTCGGGACGGGCGGACGCAAGGTGCCGAAGGTGTTCGGCCGCACCATCGAGCGCACCCACGTCCTCGACCCGGACTGCGACCTGTTCCCCCGGATGTCGATGGCCTCCCTCCAGCTGTTCCGGCGGTCCCTCATCGAGCGTGCCGGGCTGCGGTTCACCGAAGGCGTGCTGTCCCACGAGGACCAGCTCTTCACCGCCGGGGCCTACCTGAACGCCGCAGGAGTCTCGGTCCTCGCCGACTACGACTGCTACTTCTGGGACGCCAGGGCGGACGGGACGAGCAGCACCCAGCTCGGCGGCGCCCCGCCCGCCGAGGTGCACGCGATCGCCGGCCAGGCCATGGCATTGGTCGCCGAGCACACCGAACCCGGTGAGACGCGTGAGAAGCTGCTCTACCGGTACCTGCTGCTTGAGGTCTTCGTGCTCCTCGAACAGCGCTACCTGGACTCCACCGGCGAAGAGCGCGACACCCTCCTCAAGGGGTGCCGGGAACTGCTGGAGAACTGGCTCACCCCGACGCTGCTGGAGCGCTACGGACCCCGCCACCGGGTCCTCGGAGACTGCCTGACCCACGGTCTCGATGAGGAGCTGGCGGAGATCCTGCGGTTTCACCGGAGCGGCCGGCGGCCCGCCATCCATCTGGAGAACGGCCGCGCCTTTCTCGAGTACCCCTGCTTCCGGGATTCCGCCGCGGCCATCCCCGACGCGTGCTACGAATCCGGCGCGGTACTGGCGCTCCGGCATGATCTGCTCGGCGTCGCGTGGGAGGACGACGGCCTGGTCATCACCGGAAATGTCCTGCTCGGCGACGTGTACGAAGGGACGCTCGTTCTCGACCTCGTGCTGGAGGACGAGTCCGGTGGCCTTCACCGGGTGAGCTGCGAGGCCCGCCCCGCCGCACGCGCCGACGAGGGGCTCGCCGCGGCCTACACCGCGACGGTCGTCCCAGGGCAGGTCTCCTTGCCGGACGGGCGCTGGACGTTCCGCGTGGAGGCCGCCATCGAAGGGCACATCCTCAGCGCGCCCGTCACCAAACCGCGGGGGATGGCGCTCCCTCACGCCGCCCTCGCCGAGACCGAGACCGGGTGGCGTCTCGTCAGGCCGCTGCCGCCGCGGGGACGCGGGCCGCTCGTCCTGGACGTCGGTGGCGCCCTCACCACCGCCGACCTGCGAGACGTCGAGGTCGGGCTCGACGCGGACGGGCGGCTGCGGGTGTCCTGCGAACCGCCGCCCGCCC
>NZ_SMKH01000084.1 GCF_004348515.1 Actinomadura sp. KC345
GGTCAGGGGCGGGCTCGGAGGGCGAGGGTGGCGAGGACGGCGACCAGCGAGGCGGCGGCCCCGGGCAGGTCGAACGCCGCGCGTTCCGGATTCCGGGACTCCTCGATGAGGAACGGCGCCGCCACCAGCAGCACGGCCATGACGGGGACGTTGATGAATAAGATCGAGCCCCACCAGAAGTGCTCCAGCAGGACGCCGCCGACGATCGGCCCGGCCACCGAGCCGCCGGTGAACGCGACCGTCCACGCGCCGACCGCCGTCCGCCGCTGGGCCTCGTCGGCGAACATCCCGCGGATCAGCGACAGCGTCGACGGGGCGCGGGCCTGCCTGGCTGAGAAGGGCTACGGCCAGCCATGTCACCGCACGCGACATCGCCGCCGCCTCCGGAGCGCACCTGGCGTCCATCGGTTACCACTTCGGCTCGAAGGACAACCTGTTGACGTCCTCCCCCAGCTGAAGGCGGGGGATTCCAACCCATCCCCTACGCGGGCAGAAGAACGAGTTGAGGTTCGCGGGTCCAGGTGGGGCACCGGTGCGAGCCCGCGAAGAAGTTCGCCATCGCCTGCGCGAAATCCCGCAGCGCCTGCTGCTGCACCGTCACCGAACCGGCCGCCAGCCACGAATTGGTCGCGCGGGCCTCGGTCAACTGGCGGGCCTGAGCAACATACCCGCGAGTGGGGCGACAAGATCGAGGCGGCCGTGCGGGGCGCGGACGGCGACACTCCGGCCGAGAAGCTGGAGGCCGCGCTCCACGCGCTGTTCGAGGCCGTCCCGCGCGAGCGGGACCTGCTGAAGGCGAGCGTCCAGGCGGTACGGGGAGGCCGTGGTCAGCGAGGACGTCCGCCGGCCGTTCGTCGAGGGCGCCGAACGGGCCCGCACCGAACTGGCCGCACTGGTCCTGGGGCGGGACCCCGCGTCCGTCGAGGTGGACGACGCCCGGGGCGTGGGCTCGGTGGTGCACGCCCTCACGATCGGCTTCGTCCTGCCATCCCTGATGGACCCCGAGTCGGCGCCGACGGCCGGGGAGGTCCTGGACGCGGTACGGACTCTCGGGGGCGGCTGATCCGGTGCCGCGGGATGGGGCGGGACGGTGCGGCTCGTCCCGCCCCTGGACTGGCGCGGGCCGCGGTCAGCCCCACATGCCGGGCTGGTAGGCCCCGGCGGGCTGCTGGATGATGACGTTCAGGCGGTTGAAGGCGTTGATGAGGGCGATCAGGGAGACCAGGGCGAAGAGCTGGTCGTCGTCGTAGTGCTTGGCGGCGTTCGCCCAGACGTCGTCGGGGACACCGCCCGCGGCGTCGGCGATGCGGGTGCCCTGCTCGGCGAGCTCCAGAGCGGCCCGCTCGGCGTCGGTGAAGACCGTCGCCTCCCGCCACGCCGCGACCAGGTGGAGCCGCTGCTGGGTCTCGCCGGCATGCGCGGCGTCCTTGGTGTGCATGTCGGTGCAGAAGCCGCAGCCGTTGATCTGGCTGGCGCGGATCTTCACCAGCTCCTGCGTCGCGGCGGGCAGCGTCGAGCGCGAGATCGCCGAGTGGGCCGAGACGAAGTGCTTCACGTAGTCCGGCGCGACGGTGCTGGTCTCGAAGTTCAAACGGGCTTCCATGGCCATCTCCTTGCCGTTCCGGTGCTGACACCCCCTGAGACCGCACGGGCCCGGCGGAATGTGACGTCGACCGGATATGACCTGCGTCTCAGGGCGGCGAGGTCACGGGATCCAGCGGCCGTTGCGCATGAGGTCGCGGCCGGGTAGTTCGTTCACCTCCCGCCAGGCCTGGACGCGGAGCGGGGTGATGCGGAACCAGCGGTACGGCGTGGTCTGGGCACGCGGGTCGAAACCCGTCCGCTCGGCGAACCGGTCACCGCGCTCCTTCGGCAGCGCATCGATGTCCAGGACGTCGACCTCGGCGTCGATCATGGTGACGTCGCGGGTGTGGCCGAGAGCCAGCCGGACGGTCCGGGTCTTGGTCAGGTTCCTGCCTGTCGGGCTGTCCGCCGGGGTGGCCGCCAGCAGCTTCCGCCCGTCCCAGTCGAAGGACAGCGGGACCAGGTGCGGTGTGCCGTCCGCCGAGGCGGTGGCCACCCAGAGGTCGATGTCATGGGTGAGGCGGTGCTCGGTGTCGTGGCGGCGTCGGGCGCGGGAGCGCGGTTCGGAGGTCATGGCCACAGCCTCTCTCCGGCGGGCGCGGGCCACCTCCGTGCCGGCCACCGAACCCACCACGGATAATGAGTCGGTGGCCAGTCCAGACATCTCGGCCCGGGAAGCCGAAGTGCTCGCGCTACTCGGGGAGCACCTCAGCAACGCGGAGATCGCGGCGCGGCTGGTCATCTCCGTGCGGACCGTCGAGTCGCACGTCTCCTCGCTGCTGCGCAAGCTGCTGCTGCCGGACCGGCGCGCGCTCGCCCGGCACGCGGCCGAGTCCGCCCGCTCCGCGGAGCCGTCCGCCCTGCCGGTACCGCTGACGGGCTTCGTCGGGCGGGCGCGGGAGCGCGAGGAGCTGGCCGAGGCGGTGCGCGGGCACCGGCTGGTGACCGTGGCCGGTCCGGGCGGCGTGGGCAAGACGCGCCTCGCGCTGGCGGTGGCGGCCGACGTGGCGGACGGCTTCGAGGACGGGGCGTGGTTCGTCGATCTCGTCCCGGTCAGCGAGCCGGACCGGGTGGGAGCGGCGGTCGCGGCGGCCGTGGGAGTGGGCGAGCACCCCGGGCGCGGCATCGACGACGCGGTGCCGGCCGCGCTGGCGGACCGCAGGGCGCTGCTGGTCCTGGACAACGCCGAGCACGTGCGGGACGGGGTGGCGCCGTTCCTGGAGCGGCTGCTGGCGGCCTGCCCGCGGCTACGGGTGCTCGTGACGAGCCGGGCACGGCTGATGGTGCCGTTCGAGCGGGTCTTCACCGTCCCGCCGCTGTCGCGGGAGGGCGGGGACGAGTCGGACGCGGTGGCCCTGTTCATGGACCGGGCGGCGGCAGCCGGGCAGCCGCACGGACCGGCGGTGAGCGAGGGGGTCCTGGCGATCTGCGAACGGCTCGGCGGCATGGCGCTGGCGATCGAGCTGGCGGCGGCGCGATGGTCCACGCTCGGCCTGGACGGCCTCACGGCCGGACTCTCCGACCAGCTCCGCATCCTCACCGGCGGCTCCCGCGCGGACGAAAGGCACCGCTCGGTGCGCGCGGTGCTGGACTGGAGCCACGACCTGCTGGAGCCGCCGGACCGGGCGCTTCTGCGACGGCTGTCGGTGTTCGTCGCGCCGTTCACCGCCGAGGCGGCCGCGGAGGTCGCCGGGTTCGCCCCGCTCGATCCGGCCGGGGTCGTCGACGGGCTCGGCGGGCTCGCCGAGGAGAGCCTGCTCGGAGTGACACCGTCCGCGTCCGGTACGCAGTACCACGCGCTGGAGACCATCCGCCAGTACGGCACCGAGCGGCTCATCGAGGCCGGAGAGCTGGCGGACGTCCGATCCCGGCATCTGCGCTGGTGCCTGGCCGGTGCGGCCGCACTCACGGGAGCCGGAGGCGCGGACTGGCGCGCCCGGTTCGACGCTGTGGCGGAGGACGTCCGGGCCGCCCTCACCTGGGCCGCCGACCAGCCGGACCAGCGCGAGAACGCCTACCGGCTCGCCTTGTCCATGGCCGAGCTGGCCTTCGCCCGCAACCTGCTCGGCGAGGCCCAGCAGCGGTTCGAGCAGGCGGCCCGGCTCGCCGGTGACAACGCCGGTGACAACGCCGGTGACGACGCCGCGGCACTGCGGCAGGCCGCCGCTGTGGCCGGGTGCCGCAGTCTCGACGGCGACATGTTCCGCCTGCACCGCGCCGCCGCGGAGGCCGCGCGCCGGGCCGGGGACACCGCGGGCGCCGGCCGCGACCTGGCGGCGGCGGCCACGGTCGCGTACCGCTTCTCCAGTTCGTTCGCCCGGCTTCCCCCGGTGGACGAGGTGACCGCCATGCTCGCGGAGGCGCGGGAACTGTCCGGCGACTCCCCGGCGGCCGAGGCGGCGGTCGCGCTGGCGGAGGCGGCGGTGGTCGCGGACGCGTTCGGCGCCGTCCAGGGAGACCCGGACAACACCGCGCGGCAGACGGTCCGGTACGCCGAACGGGCCGTCGAGCTCGCCCGGCGCGCGGGCGACCCGGTGGCGGAGTCCGCCGCCCTCGACGCGCTCTCGGGCGCGCGGAGTTGGGCCGGTGAGCCTTTCGCGGCAGCGGCGGCGGCCCGGCGCCGGATCGGCATCCTGGTTTCGGTCCCGGCCGACCCCGCCGGTACGCACGAGCGGATGGACGCCCTCGCCATGGCCGCCGGAACCGCAGTAGGAGTGGGTGAGCTATCGGAGGCTCGCCGGTACGGCAGGCAGCTCGCCGATCATCCGCTGCTGGCCGAGGCGGGCCACCACGCGACGTCCTGGCTCCTGGTCGCGGAGGCGTTCACCGGCGACACCGGCGAGGTGCTCAAGGGCGGCGTGAGGTTCCTGGACGCGTGGGAGAAGACCGGCCGCCTCCGGTCGCGCTCCGCCGGTCCGGCCGCCGCGTCGATCGCGATGATCCACGGCCTGCGCGGCGACCACGACACCCGGGCGTCCTGGCTGGCGATCGTCGACGAGAGCGGCCCCGAAGCGGACCACCGGCTGGGGTATGGAGCGGTCTTCGACGCCATGGTCCTGCTCCACCATGGGGACGCGGCAGCGGCGCTGGAACGCGTCGGCCCCGAGCCGGACCAGGTGTGGAAGTGGGTCTGCTGGGTCTGGCTGCACTGGTACACGGCGCTCAGGGCCGAGGCGGCGGTACTCGCCGGGCACCCGGACGCCCGGGGCCGGATCACCGCGGCCCGGACCCTGGTCACCGGCAACCCCGTCGCCTCCGCCCAGGTGGACCGGGCGGAGGCGATTCTCGACGGCGACCTGCCGGGGCAGCTCGCCGCGGCGGCGGCGTTCGACGCGGCCGGCTGCCGTTACCAGTCGGCGCGCACGCTGGTGCTCGCCGGGGGCGAGCACGTCGCGGCCGGCGAGGCCGCGCTCACCGGCCTCGGCCTCGCGCCGACGGCCGTCCGGTAGCGCACGCGTCTCAGCTCACGGCCCGCTTCACCAGCGCGGCGATCCGCTCCTCCACCTCGGCCGTCACCTCGGTCAGGGCGAAGGCGGTCGCCCACATCGGGCCGTCGTCCAGCGTCGCCGGATCGTTGAACCCGAGCGTCGCGTAGCGCGCCTTGAACTTCGCAGCGCCCTGGAAGAAGCAGACGACCTTGCCGTCCAGCGCGTACGCGGGCATCCCGTACCAGAGCCTCGGTGCGAGGACGGGGGCGGCGGCGGTGACGACGGCGTGGACGCGCTCGGCCATGGCCCGGTCCGGGCCCTCCAGCTCGGCGATCTTCGCGACCACGTCCCGCGCGGCCTCCGCCGCCTTTTCCTCGCGCGAAGTACGGCGCGCCGCCTTCTTCCGCTCCTGGGCGTGCTCCTTCATCGCGGCCCGCTCCTCGGCCGAGAACCCCTCGTACGTGCTGCTTCCGCTGGCGGCCATGCTCGACTCCCGTGGTGGTGGCTCATGATCGCCCGGCGTTGCCTCCGGGCTGATCGCTGTGGTCACAGCCTGGTCCGGCCGGGGTGCGGGCCGCCTCCGTGCCGACCACGGAGACCACCACGGAAGAACGAGTCGGTGGTCAGGACCAGGCGGTGAGGACGTCGTCGACCGTGTTGATCCAGCCGAAGAGGAAGCCGATGCCGGTCAGGGCGTGCTCGTGGCGGGCCTGGTCGAACTCGGCGGTGGCGTCGCTGACCACGTGGACGTAGTAGTCGCGCTGGCCCGCGTCCCGCGCCGTCGTCTCCACGCAGATGTTCGTGGTCACCCCGCAGATGACCAGGGAGCGGATGCCCAGGTTGGTCAGGACGGGCTCAAGGCGCGTGCCGTAGAAGGAGCTGGGCCGCGACTTGTCGATGACGATCTCGCCCTCGGCGGGTGCGAGCCCGTCGACGATCTCCGCGTCCCAGCTGCCCGCCGCGAGGGCGCCGACCTCCTTCATGGCCGGGACGATGTGGTTGGGCAGCACGCCCCCGTCGGCGTAGTCGGGCTGGAAGACGTACCGGGTGAAGATCACCGGGACGCCGGCCGCGCGGGCGGCGTCGATCAGGGTGCGGCAGCCGGGGACCGCGGGGCGAAGCTCCTCGTGGGGCAGGCCCACGGCGGCCATGGAGCCCTTGTCCTCAAGGAAGCCGTTCTGCATGTCGACGACGAGCAGTGCGGTGTTCTCTCGCGTGATGTCCACCGGGGACCTCCCTGATTCAGCGGCTTCTCGGCCGGTAGCTCAAATGTATGGCCGACCGGGTGGCGTGCGGCCGCCTGGTTGCCTTTGCCCACTTCAGAGCGCCGGTCGACACATGAGCCAGCATCCATTGACAGTACCTCACACCGCCTCGGCTATTCTTATGTCTGATGTATTCGCATCCGGTCCCGGGCCCGTCCTGACCGACCGGTCCGCGCGGCCCTGTCCGCAGGAAGGAGGGCCGGTCCATGACGAGCCGGTCCACGACGAGCCGGTCCACGACGAGCCGGTCCACGACGAGCCGGTCCACGACGAGCCGGTCCACGACGAAGGGCGGCTACGCCGACACCGACTGGGGCCAGGTCCACTACCGGATCAACGGCGACTCCGGCCCGTGGATCGGGCTGTTCCACGAGTCGCCCCTCTCCTCCCGGGTCTACGAGGAGGTCCTGCCCGCGCTCGGTCGGCACGCCCGCGCGGTCGCGTTCGACACCCCCGGCTACGGCGCCTCCGACCCGCCGCCGGGGCCCGGTTTCGAGATCCCGGACTACGCCCGGGTCCTCGCACAGGCAGCCGCCGGGATCGGGATGGAACGTCCCGTTCTCGGCGGCATCCACAGCGGCGCGTCCATCGCGATCGCGGTCGCCGGCCACCTGCCCGCCCCGGGCGTGATGCTGAGCGGCGTCCCGCTGTTCGACGAGGCGGAGCGCGCCGGTTTCCTCGCGAACTGGACACCCGCCGCGCCGATCGACGCTCAGGGCTCACAGTACCCCTGGGCCGTCGAACGCTACCTCCGCACCTGGGGGCCGGACGTCCCGCAGGACATGCTGCACCTTGCCGTGGCCGAGCTGATGCGCGTCGCCGGACGCTACGAGTGGGGCTACCAGGCGGCGTTCCGGTACGACCCGTCCGGCGCCCTCGCGGCGCTGGACGCTCCGGTCCTCCTGCTCAACGCGGAGTTCGACCGGCTCGCCGCCAAGGACCCGATCGCCATGGAGCTGGCGCGCGACGCCCGGCTCGTCATCCTGCCCGGCCTGCCCGGCCAGCCGCACCTGCGCGCTCCCGGCGACTTCGCGGCGGCGCTGCTGGAGTTCGTCCGGGACGTCACCGATCCAGAGGAGAACCCATGACCAAGGTCGACGTGAAGGTGACCGGCACGGTCATGACCATCACGCTCAACGGCCCGGAGCGGATGAACAGCCTGGGCCCGGCCGCCCTCGACGCCCTGGACGCCGCCCTCGGCGCCGCCGAACGGGACGGCTCGCTGACCTCCCTCGTGATCACGGGAGCGGGACGGGCGTTCAGCGTCGGCATGGACATCGGCTTCCTCGGCGAGTGCTTCGCCGACCCGCCCGGGGTCTTCGTGCCGTTCATCCGCCGCTACCACGCGTTCCTCGACCGGCTGGAGGCGTGCCCGCTGCCGAGCGTCGCCGCGGTCAACGGCCTCGCCCGCGCGGGCGGGTTCGAGCTGCTGCTGGCCTGCGACTTCGTCATCGCGGCCGACGAGGCGAAGGTCGGCGACTCGCACGGCGACTTCGGGATCGTGCCGGGTGCCGGGGCCTCCCAGCGCGCCCCGCGCAAGATCGGCGACCAGCGCGCCCGGGCGCTGCTGCTCGCCGGCCGCTGGCTGACCGGCCCCGAGATGGCCGACTGGGGCCTGGCCCTCTCCAGCGTCCCGCAGGCGGAGCTGATGGACGAGGTCACCCGCCTCACCGACGCGCTCGGGAACCGCTCCAAGACCGTCACGGCGACCCTCAAACGCCTCCTGAACGCCGCACCCGACGTCACCCTCGCCGAGGGCCTGCGCCTGGAACGCGAACTCTTCACCCGCTTCCACGAGGAGGTCGCGGATGCCGACGAGGGCTACCGCGCCTACGTCGAGAAGCGCCGTCCCGTGTGGAACGGCCGATGACGGACGCGCCGTCCGGTGGCGAGACGGCCGACACCCCCGCGGTCGAGGTGACTCAGGAACAAATCGACGGGCTGGTCGGTCTCGGCGGCTACACGCATCCGCTGTTCAATCCCGGCGCGGAGCAGCGGGCGGCGGGCGCCCACGCGCCGATGCCGGGGCAGGGCGTCCTGCTGCTGATGGGCGGCCTGGTCGAGCGGTCGGGGCTGCTCGACCGCGCGATCGCGCTGCTCGAACTCCGCGAGGTGCGCTTCCTGACGATGGTCGAGGCGGGGACGAGCCTGCGCGTGCGGCTCACCCCCGGCCCGTCCCGCACGACGGGGAGCGGCAAGCTCGTCCAGCACTACCGCTGGGTGGCGGTCGACGCGGCGGGCGAAGCGATGGTGGAGGCCACCGCCCTGATGCTCATGCACCCGCCCGAGCCCCCCTGACCGGCCTACGTGGGGCGTTTGTGGAGCATGACGGTCCTGGTCCAGGAGACGACCTCGTCGCCGTCCTGGTTCAGGCCCCGGGTGCGGGCGGTGAGGACGCCCGCGTCGGGACGGGACGCGGAGTCGTACATGTCGGTGATCTGCGACTCGGCGTAGAGGGTGTCGCCGACGAACACGGGGTGCGTGAGTCGCAACTGGTCCCAGCCGAGGTTCGTCAGCGCGTTCCGGCCGATGTCGATCAGCGAGTGGTGGAGGACGAGCGCCACCGTCAGTCCCGAGTTCACGACGACCCTGTCCGGCGGGCCGATGCCGGGGTCGGGCCGGTCCGCGTCCTTGCTCAGGAGCGTGAACAGGGCGTTGTCGGTCTCGCCGACCGTCCGGCCGCACGGGTTCCGGAACACGTCACCGATCGCGAAGTCCTCGTAGTACCGGCCTATCCGGGTCTCGTAGACGGCCAACCTCGCACCTCCTGCGGTCGTGCCCCTCCCGGGGGGCTACCTTTGAAGGTAAACATCAGACTTTTTAGCCGTCAAGGGCCTCGAACCCTTGCATGTCCATGTAGATTCCGCATAGCGTAACGGCGTTCCGGGCGGTTCGAAGAGAGGTGAGGTCATGAGTCAGACCGCTGCACCCGGAGGACCGGCCTACCGCGCGCTCGCGCTCCAGACGCGCACGCGGGCGGTCAACGGCCTGGCACCGGACGAGGCGCGGGAGACGATGGCCGCCTCCATCGCGCGGATCGGGGGCGAGGTCGCCGCCGCCAAGCGCTGGGTCGGCCCCGACCTGCGGCTCGTCGTCCTGCCCGAGTACGTCCTCAGCGGCTTCCCCATGGGCGAGCCCATCGAGCGCTGGAGCGAGATGGCCGCGCTGGCCCCGGGCGGCCCCGAGTACGAGGCCCTCGCCGCCGTGGCCTCCCGCGAGGAGGTGTTCCTGTCCGGGAACGCCTACGAGACCGACCCGAACTTCCCCGGCCTGTACTTCCAGGCGTCCTTCGTGATCGACCCGGCCGGCGAGGTGGTGCTGCGCTACCGCCGCCTGCACTCGCTCTACTCGCCGTCGCCCTACGACGTGTGGGACCGCTACCTGGACCTCTACGGCGTGGACGCGGTGTTCCCCGTGGCCCGCACCGAGATCGGCAACCTGGCCTGCATCGCCTCGGAGGAGATCCTCTACCCCGAACTCGCCCGCGCGTTCGCGCTGCGCGGCGCCGAGGTGTTCTGCCACTCGACGTCCGAGGTGACCAGCCCCGCGCCGACCCCGAAGGAGATCGGCCGGCGCGCCCGTGCCGTGGAGAACCTCGCCTACGTCGTGTCGGCCAACAGCGGTGGCCTGCACGGCATCCCCATCCCGGGCGACTCGACGTCCGGCGGCTCCAAGATCCTCGATTTCGAGGGGCGCGTGCTGGTCGAGGCCGGGGGCGGGGAGAGCGTCGTCGCCTACGCCGAGATCGACATCGCCGCGCTGCGCCGCAACCGGGCCCGTCCGGGCATGGGCAACCTGCTGTCGCGCGTGAAGCCGGGCCTGTGGGCCGAGGAGTACGCCCGGCACGACGTCGAACGGCCCAACGGGCTGGACGGCCGTCCGCCCGAGCGCTCCTGGTCCGCCCGCAGGCAGCAGGAGTCGATCGACCGCGTGACCGGCTGACGGCGAAGAGACCCGCACGGAAGGGAACACGATGGGAACGATCCGCGAGGACATGCCGCTGCTCGCCCGGCACGAGGGCCGGTGGAAGGGCACCTACATCCACGTCGACGCCGACGGGAACGTGACCGACCGGCACGACTCACTGCTGACCTGCACCCTTCCGGCGGACGGCGAGCACGACTACCACCAGGTCAACGAGTACACCTGGGCCGACGGCCGCACCGAGGAGCGGGTGTTCCCCGGCGTCTACCAGGGGAACGGGCACTGCACGTTCGACACCGAGCGGCTGCGCGGCGAGTTCTGGGAGGTGGACGAGCGCATCGTCTACCTCAACTGGATCTACAGGGCGGAGGGAGAGGACCTGCGGCTGTTCGAGCTGATCCACCTCAGCGAGGACGGCCGCAAGCGCAACCGCGTGTGGCAGTGGGTCAGGGACGGCGTCTGCTACCAGCGCACCCTCATCAGCGAGGTCAAACTCGGCTGACCGAGACCGCGGCCACGCGCCCGGGTGTTATACGTCTGACTTTCTCACTCCCGGGCATTGACTCGCCGCGCGGGCGCGCGGCAAGCTCTCGCATAACGCAGGATGGAACTCGATTCCGATTTACGGAACAAGAAGGGGAGCGTCGTGACACTGTTCCGGGGCGGCGCGCCACTGTCGATGGCCGGTGGCGTCCGGGAGTTCGCCGCCTCCACGCCGCACACGCCCGCCGTGATCGACGGCGACAGGAGCCTGACCTACCGGGCCCTGGACGAGCGGGCCAGCCGGCTCGCCCAGGCCCTCCTCGGGCGGGGACTGCGGCCCGGCGACCGCGTCGCCGTCCAGCTCGGGAACCGGCTGGAGTTCCCCGAGGTCATCGCCGCCGCCGCCAAGGCCGGGCTCGTGCTCGTGCCCATCGGGACCAGGCTCACCGAGGCCGAAACGTCCTACATCATGGAGCACTCGGGCGCCCGCGCCCACATCTCCGACGCCGAGCCGCCCGTTCCGGCCGAGGTCGTCCTGCGGATCGGCGCGACGGGCGCCGCGTCCTACGAGCAGGCGCTGGAGTCCGCTCCGGCCGCCGACCCGATGGTCGCCATCGACGAGAACGATCCCGCGTGCCTGTACTACACGTCCGGCACGACCGGGAAGCCGAAGGGGGTCCTCAGCAGCCACCGCGCGCGGACGCTCATGTGCTACCTGTCCGCCATGGAGTGGGGCCTCGGCGCCCGCCGCGTCAGCCTCGCCGTCGCGCCGATGTACCACGGCGCCGGAATGGTCTTCGACTACGCGCCCGTCGTCGCCGGCGGCACCGTGGTCATGCTGCCCAAGTGGGACCCCGAGCACATGCTCGCCCTCGCCGAGAAGCACCGCGCCCAGTCGGCGTTCCTCGTGCCGACCCACGCGCAGACGCTCCGCTCCTCCGGCGCGCTCGGCCGCTACGACGCGTCCAGCCTCGACACCCTCTACTTCAACGCCGCGGCACTGCCCGCCGTCCTGAAGGACTGGGTCATGGAGGCGTTCCCGCACGCGGGCGTCCACGAGCTGTACGGCTCCACCGAGGCGGGCATCGTCACCAACTGCCGCCCCGACCAGGCCGACCGCACGGGCTCGGTCGGCCTGCCCTGGTACATGACCGAGATCCGCGTCGTGGACGGCGCGGGCGACCCCGTCGGGCCGGGCGAGCGCGGCGAGCTGTTCAGCCGCTCGCCGTTCCTGATGAACGGCTACCTGCGCGACGACGCCGCCACCGACGGCTGCACGACCCCCGACGGCTTCCTCACCAGCGGAGACATCGTCGTCCGCGACGAGGACGGGTTCGTCTACATCGTGGACCGCAAGAAGGACATGATCATCTCCGGCGGAATCAACATCGCCCCCCGCGAGGTCGAGGACGTCATCGCCACCTTCCCCGGCATCGCCGACTGCGCGGTCGTCGGGCTGCCCGACGAGCAGTGGGGCGAACGCGTCGCCGCGTACGTCGTCGCCCTCCCTGGCGCATCGGTCGACGCCGAGGCGCTGGAGGCCCACTGCCGCGACCGGCTGTCCGGTCCGAAGGTGCCGCGCAGCGTCGAGGTCCTCCACGCCCTTCCCCGCAACGCCGCCGGGAAGATCCTCAAGCGCGAGCTCCGCGACCGCTGACCCCACCCCAGGCCATTCGCCGATTTGAATTGAAAGAGGTGCCCGTATGCGTCCCCATGTCGAGCTCATCCAGGAGAACGACTACATCTGGCACGCCGCCGAACTCGTCGGCGGCGAGGGCCGCGCCAGCGAGCGCAGGCTGTCGGTCGACGAGGAGGACGGCTCCTGCTCGCTCCGGCTCGCCTTCCACACCGACTGGGGCCGCGGCCCCGGCATCCACCACGCCAACACCGAGTACTACGTGCTCGAAGGGTCGATGACCTACAACGGCAAGCAGATCGGCAAGGGCGGCTACGTGTACGCCCCCAAGGGCGTCCCCACCGAGGCCATCACGTTCAGTGAGGGCACGGTCGTCCTGCACTACCGCGAGTACGGCGACGCCGGGTTCGACGCCGTCCAGAACACCAACGCGCCCCGCTGGAAGGACGCCCGCGAGGACGTCATCGTCATCGACAGCGACGCCATGAAGTGGGACGCGGTGCCCAACCCCGGCCCCATGCCCGGCCTCTTCATCAAGTACCTGCACGTCGACCCGGTCACCGGCTTCTACACCCGGCTCGTGCACGCCCAGGAGGGCTGGACCGACCACCGCCTCGCGCACCACCCGTGCTACGAGGAGGCCTACACCGTCCAGGGCCACATGGAGTACAACTTCGGCACCCTGGACCTCGGCACCTACTTCTTCCGTCCCGCCCGCGTGAAGCACGGACACTTCACCAGCATGGAGGGCGGCGCGACCTGGCTGCTGCGCTCCGACGGCGAGCTGTTCAACTGGTACACGCAGAGCGAGTGGGTCCGCTGGGGCGGCGAGGCCATCAACTGGGGCCCGACCGACAACGGCCGCCTGCGCTGGTCGACCTCGTCCCACGACCTGGGCGTCGGCGCCCCCGGCCGCAGCGAGCGCGACCTGGCCGACCTGCGCGCCTCCGTCGAGTTCCAGCGCGAGCAGGGCCAGATCGACGAGCCGTTCGTGCCGCACGGCACCGGCACCGACAGGAGCCTCATCGCGATCGCCAAGGCCCTGGACGCCGCCAACCTCCAGGGCGGCCACGGCCCCGGTCACAGCCATGACCACGACCATGACCATGACCACGAGCACGAGCCGGTGAGCGCCGACTGGGGCACCGACCCGCGCTCCCTTGAGCACCCCGACGAGCGCACCGACGACCTCGCCCACGTCTGGGGCGCCGGCCGTACCTGGAAGGAGGGCGACCCCATCCCCGCCCCGATCCTGTCCAGCCGCCCGGTCCGCAGCCGCAGCGCCGGCCGCTGGAACGGCGACGGCATGTAACACCACACCGCGAGACCCGAAGAGCGCCCCGGAGCCATGGCCCGGGACGCTCTTCGTCATCGCGCGGAACGGCCTCCGGCGTCGGCCTTGAAGACCTCGAACACGGCGAAGTAGTTGTGGGAACCGTGTCCCCGGGCGATCGCGCGCTCGGCGAGATCCTTCAACAGCCGCGGCTGGCCGGTGTCGACGCCCTGTTCGGAACTGGTGCGGACGATGTGCTCCAGCGCGTTCATGTTCATCTCCATGGTGCCCAGCTCGCCGGGATAGACGCCCTCGTCCAGGTTCGGCGCCTGTTCGGCGAGTCCCTCCGGGTCCAGCACCGTGGGCATGAACCAGCCCAGCGCGAGCTCGGCGAACTCGGCCGCGGGCACGCCCGACGCGCCGACGAGGGCGGCGGCGTGCAGGAAGCCGTTCACGGTCGTGTACATCATTTCGAGCATCGCCGTGTTGAACAGCACCGCGAGGCCGGGGTCGGCGCCGAGGTACCGGGGGTCGCCCAGATCGTCCAGCACATGCCGGCTCCGGTCGAACACGTCACGCGTGCCGCTGTACAGGAAGACCGCTTCGGGCCGCCCGACCAGCGGCGGCGGCACCATGATCGCACCGTCGAGATGGCCGAACCCCCTCTCGTCCGCCCAGGCCGAGGCCGTACGAGCCTCCTCCGGCGTCCCCGAGGTGAGGTTCACCAGCACGCGGCCCCGAAGCTCGGCGCTCACGGACTCGAACACCTGGTACACGGTCGGGTAGTCGTTGACGCACACGATCGTGACCGGGCTCGCCGCCACGGCCTCGCCGGCGGTCGACGCACGCCGAGCGCCCTTGGAGACCAGGACGTCCGCCTTGCCCTGCGTGCGGTTCCAGACGGTCAGCGACCTGCCTTTGTCGAGGTACGCCTGCGCGAGCGCCGATCCCATCGGGCCCAGACCGACGATGCTGACCTCGGTGTCATTCGTTGGCTGTGTCATGCCGGATACGTTGGACCCTTACACCGGCGTGAGAGTCAACCCGAAGTGGCGGTCGTCACATGCAGATTGGGGAGCTGTCCGAACGTACGGGCGTCAGCGTGCGCTCGCTGCGCTACTACGAGGAGAAGGGCCTGCTCCGGCCGCTGCGGCGGCCCAGCGGCTATCGCGAGTACCGCGAGGAGGACGCCGCCACCGTCCGGCGCATCCGCCTCCTGCTCGCCGCCGGCCTCGGCACCGCGACGATCGGCGAACTGCTCCCCTGCATGATCGACGACGGTGACGGGCTCGCTCCGGGCTGTGCCGGGATGCTTCCCGACCTGAACCGCGAACGCGAACGGCTGAGCGACGCCGCGGCAGAGCTCCTCGCCGCCCGCGACAGGCTGGACGACCTCATCAGGGCGACACCGCCCCTCGACCCCGCCGACCCGTCCGCCTGCGACCCCGCCACCGTGGCCTGACACGGCCGCGCTCGGCGACTCCCACGCGCGCGACATGAGCGACCGACCCGTGCGCGGGGCGGAAGCCGCTCCCGCCCGCGCACGGGTCGGTGTCATGTGGTCCTTCCAGGTCAGGCCGCGGATTCGCCGCCCAGGTAGAGGGTCTTGACCATGGGGTCGGCCTCCACTTCCTTCGCCGTCCCGGAGAGGCCGATGCGGCCCCTTTCGAGGACGTAGGCGCGGTCGGCCAGGCGGAGCGCGATGAGCGCCAGCTGTTCCACCAGGAGGACCGAGATGCCGCGTTCGGAGTGCAGGCGCTTGATGTAGGAGAACAGCTCGGCGGCCTTCAGGGGCGCCAGGCCGAGGGACGGCTCGTCCAGGACGAGGAGCTTCGGCTCGCTCATCAGGGCGCGGGCGACGGCGAGCATCTGCGCCTCGCCGCCGGACAGCGTGCCGCCCGCCTGGTCACGGCGCTGGGCCAGGACCGGGAACAGCTCCAGGACCTCGTCCATGAGCTTCTGCGTGCGGGCGCGGTTGCGGCGCAGCGAGAAGCTTCCGAGCTGGAGGTTCTCCAGCACCGTGTGGTCGGGGAAGATCCGCCGCGCCTCGGGGACGTGCCCGATGCCGAGGCCGGTGCGGCGGAATCCCGGGACGCGGGTGATGTCCTTGCCCGCGAACGACACCGAGCCGGCGGACGGCTTGATCAGCCCGGACAGCACCTTGAGCGTCGTGCTCTTACCTGCGCCGTTCGAACCGAGGAGGACGACGAACTCGCCCTCTCCGACCGTGATCCCCACATCGTCCAGGACCCGGACGCCCCCGTATCCGGCCCGGATACCGCTCATCTCCATCAGGGTGGTCACGACAGATCCTCCACCAGGTCGGGGCGGCCCAGGTAGGCCTCCAGCACCGCCGGGTCGGCCCGGACGTCGGCGGGCGGGCCGCAGGCGATCACCTTCCCGCTGTCGATGACGGTCAGCTCGTCGCAGACGCCCATGACGAAGTCCATGTTGTGCTCGATCAGCACGACGGCGAGGCCGTGGTCGCGGAACGCGCGGCACAGCCGGGTGAGCGCGTCGATCTCGGCGGGAACGAGCCCGGTCGCGGGTTCGTCCAGGATCAGCACGCGCGGCCCGGACGCGACCGCCCGCACCACTTCGAGGAGGCGCTTCTGGCCGTGCGACAGGGACCCCGCGAGCTGCTCGGCGCGTCCCGACAGGCCCGCGAACGCGAGGAGCTGGGCGGCTTCCGCGCGCGAGACGGCCTCGCGGCGCCGGTAGCGGGGCAGCCGCAGCATCGCCGACAGCGTGCCGTACCTCTCCCGCCCGCGCATCCCGGCGAGGACGTTGTCGGTCACGCTCTGCTGCTCGAACAGGTGCGGCACCTGGAATACGCGGGTCACGCCCTGCTCGGCCACCGCGAACGGCTTGTCGGGGGCCGGTTCGCCGCAGATCAGGACCTCCCCGGAGTCCACCTTGAGGAAGCGGGTGAGGGAGGCGACCGTGGTCGACTTGCCGGAGCCGTTCGGGCCGATGATCCCGTGCACGCTGCCGGCGGCGACGGAGATGTCCACGCCGTCGACGGCCTTGACTCCGCCGAAGTGCTTGACGAGTCCGCGTCCCTCCAGCGCCGGGACGTCCGCGTCGACGGCGCCGGGCAGCACCGACTCCGGCAGCCCGCCGGTCGGCTCGGAGTCCTCGCCTTCGGCCGGACGGCCGAGCCTGCTGCTCCGCCAGGTGCCGACGATCCCCTTGGGGATGATCATCATGGCGAGCAGCAGCGTGCAGCCGAGGATCAGCGTGGTGTACCGGGCGTGGTCCTTGATCAGCTCGACCACGGTGGCGATCACCGCGACGCCGAGCACCGGGCCGACCAGGGTGCCGATCCCGCCGAGGAACAGGCCGACGAAGAACACCAGGCCGTTGTCAAGGATCCCGACATCCGGGTTGATGAAGCCGAGCTGCAGCGCGTAGAGGCTTCCGGCCAACCCGGCGATCGTGCCGGAGAGCGTGAATATCAGCATCTTGGTGCGGGTGGGCCTGATGCCCATGGCCGCCGCGGTGTCCGGGTTCTCCTTGACCGCCATCACCGCGCGCCCGACGCCGCTGCGGACCACGTTGCGCTGGACGACGTAGACCAGCGCCGCCACGGCGATCGTGACGTAGTAGAACTGGATCTTGCCGAGCCCGCCGGGAGCGACCCCGACGAGGCCGGTGACGCCGCCGGTGACCGAGTGCCAGGCGTTGCCGCCCTCGACCACGATCAGGTTGGCGGCCAGCGTGATCATGCCGAAGTACAGGTAGGTGGCGCGCAGGCTGACCGCCAGTACCAGGGCCGAGAAGACGGCGCCGAGCACCATGGCCAGCGCGACCCCCAGGAACCACGGCAGCCCCTGCTTCACGGTCACGAAGGCCACCGCGTACCCGCCGAGCAGCTGCATGCCGGTGTGCATCATCGACAGCAGCCCGCCGTACCCCATGGACATGTTCAGCGAGATCGTCAGGATCGCGCTGATCGCGGCGGATGCCACGATGCCGTTGTAGTACGAGGCGTTGTAGCTGTAGAAGTCGGTGATGGCGGGCCAGGCGATCAGCACCGCCGCGGCGACCGCGGTCAGCACTACCGGCAGCCACCGCAGCGCGGCGTCCAGGACGTTCGTCCCCGCGGGCGCCTTCGTCGATGCGCTCATCGGTGCACCTCCATCAGTGCGCCCCTCATCAATGCGCCCCTCATCAGTGCGCCCCTCATCAGTGCGCCGCCATGGGCTTGCCGAACAGACCGGACGGGAACGCGACCAGGATCAGCGCCAGAAGGCCGAAGACGACGAAGTCGCCGGCCGTGGCCCCCGCCACGTTGCGGACCACCGAGTCCAGCAGCCCGACGATCAGGCCGCCCGCCAGCGCGCCGCGCGGGGAGCCGACGCCGCCGATGACCGCGGCGGTGAACCCCTTGATCGTGAAGATCAGCCCGGACGCGGGCGCCACGAACAGGATGGGCGCGGCCAGTGCGCCCGCGAACGCGCAGATCACCGCGGCGATCACGAAGCTGAGCACGATGACCCGGCGGACCGGGATACCCATGATCACGGCCGCGTCCCCGTCGTGCGAGGCGGCCCGGATGGCGCGCCCGTACGCGGTGCGCCGCAGGAACGTGTCGTACCCGGCCATGACGGTGAGCGCGATGCCGATGGTGAGCAGCTGCTGCCAGCCGATCCGTACCCCGAAGACCTCGACATGGCCGGGGGCCATCGCCTTCGGACGCAGCGAGTCCACGTCGAAGTAGCTGAGAGTGAAGATCGCCTGAAAGATCAGCGCCGCGGCGAGGGTGGCGATGATCCAGGCGTACCGGGAGCCGGACAGCCGCACCGGCAGCATAATCATTCGTTCGCTGAGCAGCCCCATTCCCACGGCGAACAGCAGGGTGAGGGCCAGCGCCGCCGGCCACCCCCACTGCCACAGCGCCACCACCTGGTAGCAGACGGCCGAGCCGAGCACGATCGGCTCCCCCTGGGCGAAGTTCATCACCCGGGTCGGCTGGAAGACGATCGCCAGCGCCAGCGCGACGAGGGCGTACACCGCCCCGGAGAAGAGGCCGTCGATCCAGACCTGTGCACTCACGAGGCGTTGAGCTCCGTCGTGTACCAGCCCTTGTCGTCCTTGTGCCACTGGTACAGATGGACCTGCTGGTAGAACTCATGGCTGTCGCCGGGCTTGATGGCGTTCCCGGACGGGGTCTTGTCCGCGGGGACGTCGAGCACCTCGATGGCGGACACGATCTTGTCCGGGTCTTCGGTGCCTCCGGCGGCCTTCACGCCCTGCTCGTAGGCGAAGATGCAGTCGGCGGCGATGGTCGTGCCCTTCGGCGACTGCGCCCCGGTCTTCGGGCCGACGTTCTTGCCGTACTTCCTCTCGATCTCCTCGACGTGCTTGCGGTACCCGGGCTTCCACTCCGACCTGGGCTTGCGCGTCGGGTACTCGTAGAGCGAGGCGGGGAACACCGCGCCGTCGGCGGCGTCACCGGCGGCCTCGATGAACGAGATGTTCTGCATGCCCGAACCCGCGCCGACGATCTCGCCCTTGTAGCCGACCTGCGCCGCGGCGGCCATCGTCTTGGAACCGCCGACGGAGCTGGACACCATGATCGCGCCGGCGTCCTTGAACTTCTCGACGTAGGCGCGGTGGCTCTGGTCGTCGTCCCGGCTCTTCTCCCAGCCGCGGTACTCGATGCCCGCCTGGGGAAGCAGCTTCTTCATCAGCGCGTCGGTGTTCTCGCCGGTGTCGTCGCCCTCGTAGATGAGGCCGAGCGACTTGACGCCCTCCTGCTTCAGCCAGTTCACGACCTTCTGGCCGTCGAGGAGGTAGGGGTCCTGCGAACGGAAGCCGTACTTGAGGTCGGCGAAGCTGCCGGTGGACACCCCGGGCTGGCAGTTGATCTTCTTGTTCTCCTCGAAGGTGCCCTTCGCCGCGTCGTAGAACGCGGTGAGCGACGGGCCGACGACCAGGCCGACCTGCTCGTTGCCGGCCATCTCGTTGGCGGCCTGGACGCCCTTGGCGGGGTCGAGCCCGGTGTCGCGGGTCACGAGCTTCAGCTTGGCGCCGTCCAGCCCTCCGGCCGCGTTGATCCGGTCGATCTCGATGTTCAGGGAGTTCTGCTGGGAGATGCCCAGAACCGCGAACGGGCCGCTCATAGGTCCGATCAGCGCTACCTGGATATCCGGCTTGTCGCCGGCGGCCTTGCCCGAGCATCCGGCCGCGGTCACGGCGAGCGCCGCGAACCCAGCGGCCACCGTGACTACTGATCTGCGCATCTGTACCTCCGCCAGGATGTTCCCCTAATCGGAACGCGGTTCCGTACCGATGGACGGTATAGAGAGGCCGTGGCCGGTGTCAATAGGTCTGACTTTTTCGATTCCGCTCGTAATATCACGTGTTGAGCTGCATGGACGCCGCTAAACCACAGCAGTCTGCACACCTCGTCGACGGCACCGAGGCTTCAGTCCGACTCAGCCAGGTGACCCATCGAGGCGGAGAGCCGTTCCGCCACCGCGAGCAGCGCGTCGGCGCACGCCTCAGCCTCGCCGCGGAAGCGCTCCACCGGCCCGCAGACGCTCACGACCGCGGCAGGGGCGCCGTGATGGTCGAAGACGGGAGCGGCGACCGAGGCCGCGCCGGACTGCCGCTCCGCGAACGAGCGGGCGTACCCGCGCCGCCGGATCGCGGCGAGTTCCCGCCGGAGCGCCTCCGGATCGACGACCGTCCGGTCGGTGACCCGGCTGAGGTGGTCGACCGACAGGTACTCGTCGATCTCCGCGTCCGGCAGGAACGCCAGGAACGCCTTCGACGACGCGCCCGCGTGCAGCGGGAACGGGACGCCGAGCGACACCGACATGATCACCTCGCGGTCCGGGGTCACCTGGTCGACGTAGACGCGCTGCGCGCCGACGCGGGCCGACAGCGTCGCCGTCTCCCGGGTCGAGCGCGACAGCGCGACCAGGTCCGGGGCCGCGAGGCGGCGGACGTCGATGTGGTCCAGGTACGCGAGCCCGAGCCGCATCGCGGTCAGCCCCAGCGCGTACCTGCGGGTCTCCTCGTCCACCTGGACCAGCCGGCGGCTGCGCAGCGACGTGAGGATCCGGTGCACGGCCGGCTTGGACAGCCCGAGCGCCTCCGCGATCTCGGTGACGCCGAGCGTCCGGGTGCCGGACTCGGCGAACAGGACCAGCACGTCCGCCGCCCGTTCCACCGTCGAGGCCGACTGCCCGGACCGTTCGGCGGCGCGGACTTCCTGCGGCATGGCGGGCATTCCGGGCTCAGTCCCGGCGCAGGCCGATGGACACGGGCGGGTCGGTGACGATCCTCGTGTTCAGGAACTCCCACCAGTCGTCCTGGGTGACGCGCTCGCCCTCCCATGCGGCGTCGGACTTCAGCCCGCTCAGCGCGGCCCGGTAGGCGCCCCAGCCCGCCTCGTCCTCGAAGGCCGCCCAGCTCTCGATCGTGTAGACGTCACCGATCACGCTGTAGTACCAGCGGACCTCCTTGACCATGGGGAGGTCGCGGTAGAACCAGCGCTCACGGTCCTCCAGCCACGCCCAGAACTCCTTCTGGTTGCGGCGGGACCGCTCGCTGAGCTTCATCCGGTAGACGAGGTAGATCATGGAGAGCCCTCCGGTTGTTCCGCTGTACGCAACATCGTCACGCGACAGCGCGTGAGGAGGCCATCTTGTAACAGCTTTCCGATTAATGGAATAGCTGGAGCGGGACGAAGCCGACGATCCACTCAGTCCACACCTCTCACCACGGATCTCGCCTCCCACGGACCCGCTCCACCCCCGAGGCAACCCGCGAACCGTTCCTTTATCTGGAATGTCGTTTCAGTTAGCATGCGCAGCGTCACCCGGTCACCGACACTGGAGAGCCCATGCTCAGCAGCCCCCGGTACGCCGTCCTCGGATGCCACGACCTCCCCGGCGCCGCCGCGTTCCTGTCCGTCCTCGGCTACACCGAGCAGGGCCGCGACGTTCTGGACGCGGACACCGCCGGCGCCCTGTACGGGCTCACGGGCCCGGCCGAGGAAGTCCTCTTCGTGCCCGAAGGCACCGACACCGGCGGACTGCTCCTGGTCACCGCTCCCGAGGGCAGCACCGCCATCGCCTCCGGCGGCTACGCCGTCGACGTCTACACCCGCGACATCGAGGCCAGCGCCGCCGCACTCGCCGCGGCCGGCGGCACGCCGTCCGAGATCGCGCGCTGGGAACTCGGCGGGCGGCCGTTCGCCGAGTGCGGTGTGATCGGCCCCGGCGGCATCCGCGTCGTCCTCGTCGAGGGCAGCTCCCGCCGGGCGAGCATCCTGGACGGCGACGAGACGCGCCGCCACTCGGAACTGCAGGCCGCCGTCCACCTCGCCTACGGCTGCGACGCCGCCTTCTGGACGAGGCTCGGCCTCGAATCCCTCTGCTCGCAGCGGCTCGTGAACCCGGCGGTAGCCGCGCTGATCGGCCTCGACGACCTGGACGCCGAGATCGTCCTGGACCTCTTCTGGGACGGCCGGGGCGCCCGCGTCGAACTGATCAGCTTCCCCAGCCTCGACCTCCCCAAGGGCGAGGACGCCTTCAGGTCCGGCATGCACGCGGGCGTGTTCCCCGTCGCCGACCTGAACGCCGCCCACACGCTCCTGGCCAGCGCGGGCGCCGAGACCGGCCCCATCACCGCGAGCCCCCTACGCGGCGGCCAAGCCTTCACGGCGAGTTCCCCCGACGGCGTGGACCTGGAGTTCTGGACCGCCTGACCCCCTCGTTGACTTGCGGCGTGTTGTTGTTATGGGAGGCCGGATAACAACAACACGCCGCAAGTGAATCGGTGCTCTGACGGGGCGGTATCCCAGAGATCGGGTGCCGCCCCGCTGGCGTGCGGAGATGTGGGTTGACCTGGGGAGATGTGCGGGCGACGGCAGGGACCTGTAGTGATCTTGTCTCACTGGTGGCCGCTGTCGGTGGCTGGTGCTCGCTGGTTGCGGGCCATGTGCGGGCCATGGCCCGCTGGTGTTGGGGCTGGTCAGTTGTTTAGGGCGCGGTCTACGGCGTTGTTGGCGCGGCTGCGGGCCAAGCGGTCTTCCAAGGGGTTGGCGCTGCCCCAATCGGTGAGGGCGATGAGGACTGTGCCGCACTGGTCGGCGTCGCATCGGGGGTGCCGTGCGGCGGTGTCGAAGGTGCGGACGGGACGGTCTAGGGATCGTCCCGCTTGGCGTCCGGCGGCGCGTAGGCGGTCGCGCTCATCGTGGGAGTGGTAGGTGGCGCGGGTCTGCCCGGATCGGCGTAGCTCGTCGGCGATGACGGCGGGCAAGTCCTGGCTCATGGGTTCCCCTTCTCACGCTGCCGTTTCCAGCATGGCGCGGTCGGGGCCGAGTGCCAAGCGGGCCGGGATGGGGAGCGGGCCGGCGGCCGCCGTGGCGTGAGGCGGGAAGGGGCGCGCGGTGGTGGCGGCTGCCGGTCAGCGGAACGGGCGGGCTCTGGCCTGGGGCGCGCGGTTTCAAGCGTGGCGGGCGGCCACCTTGGGCGGACGGATGCGGCCTTGTCCGGGGCGGCGGGCTGCTAGCCTCGCGCGGCTCCGGGCTGCCTCCCGGCTGCCCGACATCAGGCCGGGGGCGGCCCGCCGGAGGGGTCCCCGGTCAAGGACGCATCCGGCCGTCCGCGCGCACGCTCGACCACGGTGACGTACGGGCCGATTTGGCGGGGCGGCGGCTTAGCGCGCTGGCCGGGTCGCCCACGCTCTTATGGGCGCTGGCCGCGTAGCGGCTCGTTGCAAGGGGATGGGTGGTGGGGTTGGTTGGGAACCGAAGAACCTGAACCTCGCGCGCCTGCCGGGGCGTTGAGCGACGCTGTTAATCGCATAGAAGCTGCCTTTTGAATAGCGATCTTGGTTCGGTCGGGGTGGAGAACAGTGCGCGGCGGGGACCAGGCCCCCGCCGCGCCAGTTGAGGATCCGGGGTGCTACCAGAGCACTCCGAACGTTGATCGTTGAGCTCGGCCGGTTGGCCTCGCTTAGATCTCGACGAGGACGCCCTTGAGGCGCCTCTCGTAGAGGACGTGCTCTGACTGCGGCCGCCGGGGCTTCATGCTGAATGACACCAAGGAGTCCGGCTTGGGCTTCCCGAACTTGTAGAAGCCGGAGTCCTCCCGGGGGAATCGGTCGGCGAACAGCTTCACGATCTCCTCCTCGGTGTGACGCCCGTTCCGCAGGTACCACGCCTCAGCGGAGAGCCGAAGGAGCTCGGCGAGACTGAAGTGGCACATCGGGGCGGAGGAGCAAAGCGCTTCGAACTCCCCGGCTCGCAGTTGCGGGAGGTCCCGCATCAGCCGGGTCCGCTCCCGCCTTGAGAGCTCCGTGAGCGGTTTGCCTGCGAGTCCATCGTTACTGATGTAAGCGCTGGCGCGGCGGAGACTCTCAAGTGACACGAGGTCTTTGAGTGACTCCAGGTTGAGGAGGTGGCCCGCGGTCAGCAGGTACACCCGCGTGTCCTGTTCTTCCTTGACGATGAGGAGCAGGTGGGTCGTCTCTTCACGCTGAGCGTCCCGGATGACCGGCAGGAGGGGGCTGTGCGCCAACTCCAGGCTGGCGATCATGTCGTCCATGAGGGTGGCGACGATCCCGACCTTCTTACGCCTTGCGGTCATGGTTGTGTTCTCCTTCTGGTTTGTCGGATCAGGTGTTGGGCTGCGTGAGCCTGCAGGCGCCCGCGTCGGGAACCTTTGTGGGTGACCGTCCGGCGGCCGCCGGAAAGATCAAGGGGGCCTGGTGCACGATGGCGAGCAGCCGGGCGGCCCGCGCTCGCGTGTGGGGCGGACGCTGAGCTGGGTAAAAGCACGGCTGCCGGTCGCGGAACCCTCGACCATGCTGGCCGATGGGTGCAGGCAAGGCTGGATACTCGCGGCGGCGGGCAGGGCGGTGGGACGCTGTCAAGGCGTCGGCGGGCCGAGCCAAGTGGGGTAGGGGCCCCGCTTGGTCTCGTGCCCGCCCGGACGTCCAATGACGACGATCCCACCCGAACCTGGTCCGTCCGATCGGGCATCACCCGAGCTACTTCCGAACCGGCGTGCATCGGCTCACCATGCGCGAAGGCGCGCGGCGACGGGCCGCGCGCCTTGACCTAAGTAGGGAAAATCCTCACACAGCAAGGCCCATCACGGGGGCGGTCACTGCTCCAACATGAGACCCCGACCTGCCGACGTGAGCCGGGTCCTATTGGTGGGAGTCAGGCTATGGGGGTGTCCAGGCTTCCGGCTTTAACGTCGCGGACTAGCGCCCGGAATGACTCAGGGGACAGGGCGAGTGCGGGCCCGGCGGGGTCCTTGCTGTCGCGGACTCCGACCCTTCCGGGGAGGTTCGCGAGTTCGACGCATGCACCGTTGTCCGTGTTGCTCCGGCTCGACTTGCGCCACTTGACAGTCATGAGTACTTCTCCAGTGCTTCCATGAGTAGGGTCCGGGAGGGGCCCAACGGAGCGGCTAGCTCGCCTATTCGGTCGTACCGTAGCGCGTACCGCTGCACGTCCGGCGGGCTGATGATGAGGCGTCCCTCGTCGGGATCGTCGGTGTACGCCACGTCGTGAGCGTCCACGGTCAGGAGTTCGAAGGCTCCGCTGAGCCCTGGGTGCGCGTTTGCGTCCGGCGGAACGAGTCGGATGCTCACGTGCGGGACGTCCGCGAGGTGGGCGAGGTGCTCGACCTGTTCCCGCATGACGGTCTTGTCTCCGATGGGGTGCGCGAGACATGCCCAGTTGATCAATGCGGAGATGTGCGGGGTTTCGTCACGCTCAAACACGGCTCTCTGTCTGTCCATCCTGCGCTGTAGTCGTTCCTCCAGGTCTCCGGATAGTCCTGCTGCCAGCACGGCCCGCGCGTACGCCTCGGTTTGAAGCAGTCCCGGAACAAGGACGACTTCCCACAGTCGCAGCCGCGTTGCGCGCCGCTCCCAGTCCGCGAGTCCGACTAGCCAGTCTCCATCTTGCGCCGCGCTTGCGAACCCGACAAGTCGGGTGAACAGCAGGTTCGTACCCCAAGCATCGTCAATCACTTCAGCGATCTTGGCGGGCAGGTGAATCTTCCCAGACTCGTACCGCGAAACAACCGAACGGGTTCGGTCTATCAGGTTCGCGAGGCGAGACTCTGACCACCCCCGCTGCTCACGGTGGAATCGCAGTTGAACCGCTATGAAGTGCCAGATTGAGCGGTCGGGATCTAGATCAGGTCGTGCGGCCACGGCTCAATCTCCCTGTTACGTCTAGTTCGCGAACGTAGCGAACGTACCTCGTTGAGGCGCATCCTTGTGGCGGACGCCACAAGGATCTGTCCGGTGAGGTGATATCCGGCATGGGCCAGCACACGATGAACGCGCGAGCGTCGGGGGTACCGGCCGGTGCGACGTATCGGGTACCGCCTGGGCTCCGGCTGACGGCGTCTCCCGGCTGGGTGAGACGTTCGGCCGGGCTCGACTCGGAGTGTGCGGTGGAGGTGAGTCTCTGATGATCGTGCTCGGTCCTATAGCCGCTTCGGCCAAGACAGCGCGGGATCACGTCGCGAAGATAGCGGCCGATTGGCCGATCGACTCGGATGACCTTCGCATGGTCACGTCTGAGTTGACCAGCAATGCCATCAAGCATGTGGGCCGCGACGAAATCGTCGTGGACGCCTACGTGGATGAGGACGAGGTCGAGGGCCTGTATGTGGTGGAGGTGTGGGACGCCAGCAAAGAAGCTCCCATGGCGATGTTCCCCTCGAACCAGTCGATTTCCGGTCGCGGGCTGTGGCTGGTTCAGAACCTGGCTGATGACTGGGGATACGAGATCAGCGACGAGGACGAAGGCGGCAAGGTCGTTTACGCCGCGTGGGCGGTCAAGCTCAAATGAGTCCCGATGATGCCCAAGCCGTTGATACCTGGTTCCAGGTGGCTGTAGTACGCGTGTACGGTCCATGGCTGGCCTGCGAGGCGAAGGTCTCGTCTGCTGAGCGCCGTCGGGCGACCGGCCTGGTCGGGCAGGCTCGGACGGTCCTGGCCGCTCGCAACGTGCCCTGTCCCGCGATCAGTCCGCCATCTCCTGCCGGGGCATTCGGGGGCCTCGGTTCGCCCTCCTCGTTAAAGACCCTCCGGGCGGCACGGACTTCCTCCCGGTGTCGCCCGGAGTTCCAATCTCCCCCGTGAAGAAGGAAGGTGGTAGATGGTCTGAACCCTCCTGTCTATTGGATGTGAAGCGACAGGGACCTCGGTCGCCTTGGCCGGGGTCCTTCCTCCTGCTAGGAAGACCCCCGAGCATGGCATTTGATGACGAAGTAGAGCGTCTCTTAACCCCTGGAGAAGTGGCGACCCTGTTCCGCGTGGACCCGAAGACTGTGACCAGGTGGGCCAAGGATGGGAGGCTCCGCTGCCTCTGGACGCTTGGCGGGCACCGCCGTTACCGGGAGCGGGAGGTGTTGGCGCTGATCAACGGCACCATGCGGGAGAGGCGCTAGCAAACCGCATAGGAGGATCCCGGAGATCGGATACACCCCCGGCCTTGGTCGGGGGTGATTCTTGTGCGGACGCGAGCAAACCGGAGATCGGAGCCGGGTTCGGTTAACCGCGCCCCGAGGGTGCCTTTATCAGTCGCGTTGGCATGGGCGCAATAGTATTGGCCGTTTCCGGCCACGGATCGGGTGTTGGACGCTGCAACGATCTCCCTTGTCAAGGGGGGCATAATAAGCGTGCGTGGTTATTTCCTCAAGGGTTTCGAGCAGATTGGTGGTGCGGGTCCTGTCTCTTATACAAATCTCCGAGCCACC
>NZ_SMKH01000085.1 GCF_004348515.1 Actinomadura sp. KC345
GCACCGTCAGGGTGATCTCCCGCAGGAGGCGCTCCACGTCGGGACGGGGCAGATCGCCGCCCCGGTGGGAGACGCTGATCAGGGCCGAGCAGGCGCACTGCGCGAGCAGGTGGGCGTCCTCGGCGCTCAACTCGGGCCGCCGGGCGCGGATCGGCCGGCTCAGTGCGTCGAGCGTGTGGACGATCTCCGCACGCAGCAGCGGGTACTCCTCCGCCGGGAGGCTCCGCGCCTCCCGCTGCCACAGGGCGCCGAGGCGGCTGCCCTGCGCGGCCACCTCGGCCATGCCGTGCGCGAGGTCCTCCAGGGTGCCGGAGGCCGCGCGCGAGAACACCTCCCGGAACGGGTCCATCTCGGCCACGACGGCCGCCGTGAGCAGCTTCGGCTTGCTCGCGAAGTGCCGGTACAACGCCGACGAGCCGACGTTCACCGCGCTCGCCACATCGCTCATCCCGACCTGGTCGTAGCCGAACCGGTGGAACAGGTCCGTGGCGGCGGCGATGATCAGCGCGCGCCGGTTCCTCGGTCTGGTGCCGCGCGGCGGCGCCGTGACCGTGCTGTCACCAGGCATCTCTCTCCTCGCCGGTAGCGGTCAGCCGACGCGCGGGTCCGCCGGCCGGTGCCTGCGCCGCAACTCGCGCTTGAGGATCTTGCCCGCCCCCGACACCGGGAGCGCCTCGACGAACTCGGCGGTGCGCGGCGCCTTGTAGGCCGCTATGTGCTCGCGGCAGAACTCGCGCAACTCCGCGGCCGTGCTCTGACTGCCGGGCCGGAGCACGACCACGGCGTGCACGCGTTCGCCCCATGCCTCGTCCGGCACCCCGATGACGGCGCATGCCGCGACGGCGGGATGCCGGGCGAGCACGTTCTCGACCTCGGCAGAGTACACGTTCTCGCCGCCACTGATGATCATGTCCTTGATGCGGTCCACGACGAACACGTACCCGCGCTCGTCCATGTAGCCGCCGTCGCCGGTGTGCATCCAGCCGCCGCGCAGCGCCGTCGCGGTGTCCTCCTCGCGTTTCCAGTAGCCGACCATGACGTGGTCGCCCCGGACCACGATCTCGCCCACGACGCCGCGCTCGACCTCGTTGTCCTCCTCGTCCACGACCCGGACCTCGGCGTGCGGGGCCGCGCGCCCGGCCGACCGGCGAAGTGCCGGGTCCCCGCGGTCGCTCGGCCTCAGGACGGTGGCGACCGGCGCCAGCTCGGTCATCCCGTACGCCTGGGCGAACGAGGCGCGGGAGAACAGTTCGCTCACGCGCCGCAGCAGTGTCTCGGAGATCGGGGACGTCCCGTACAGCACGTGCTCCAGGTGGGAGAAGTCGAACCCGCCGGCGTCCGGATGGTCGACCATGAGCTGCATCATCGTGGGCACCAGCAGCACGTCGGTGATCCGCTGCTCGGCGAGCGTGGCCAGCAGCCCGCCCGGCGTGAACTGCGGCACCGTCACGTGCGTGGAGCCGGCGAACGAGCCGCTGATCCAGACGAAGACGTCCGCCAGGTGGAACATCGGCGCGACATGGAGCATCCGGCCGCCCTGGCTCAGCCAGTCACCGGTGGCGAAGCAGCCGAGGGCGCTCATCAGCACGCTGTCGTGGCTGAGCATCACGCCCTTCGGCTCACCGGTGGTGCCGCCCGTGTAGAACAGGCCGAACAGGGCGTCGCCGCCTCGCCGGGCGTCCTCGGCCGGCTCCGTGGACGCGATCAGTTCCTCGTAGCCGACCATGCCGTCCGGGCAGGGCCCGTCGCCGCAGTAGACGAGCGTTTTCAGCCCGGCGTACCCGTCGCGGAGCCGTCCGGCCGTCTCCCGGAAGGTCTCGTCGACGAGCAGGACCGAGGTCTCGGACTCCTCCAGCGCGTAGACGATCTCGGCCGCGCTCCATCTCGTGTTCACCGGGTTCAGGACCGCGTCGGCCCACGGCACGGCCATCAGGTACTCGTGGTAGCGGTCGGAGTTCAGGGCGAGCATCCCGACCCTGTCGCCCGGCCGCACCCCGAGGCCGCGCAGGCCGCCGGCGAGCCTGGCGATCCGGTCGCGGGATTCGCGGACGGTGCGCCGCCGGTCGCCGTCGATGGTCAGGAGGCGATCGGGGTCCTGCTGCATGGCCTGGTGGAGGGTCTGCGTGAGGTACATCGAGTCGTCCTTTGCGCTGAACGGCCTAGAGGGATCGGGAAATGATTTCCTTCATGATTTCGTTCGTTCCGCCGTAGATCTTCTGGACCCGCTGGTCGACCCAGAGATGCGAGATCGGGTATTCGGCCATGTACCCGTAGCCGCCGTGCAGCTGGAGGCATTCGTCGAGGACGTGCATCGCCCTTTCCGTGGTCCACCACTTCGCCATCGCGGCGGTGGCGCCGTCCAGGTCGCCGTCCAGGTGCCTGCGGACGCACTCGTCGACGAAGACGCGGGCCACCTGGGTCTCGGTCGCCAGCTCCGCGAGGGTGAACCGGCTGTTCTGGAAGTCGAAGATCGGCCGCCCGAACGCCTCGCGCTCCTTGACGTAGCTCAGCGTGCGCTCCAGCGCGGTCTCCATGGCGGTGACCGCGGTGACCGCGATCGTGAGTCGCTCCTGGGGGAGCTGCCCCATGAGCTGGGCGAACCCCCGCCCCTCGGTGTCGCCGAGCAGGTTGGACGCCGGCACCCGCACGCCGTCGAAGAACAGCTCGGAGGCGTCCTGCCCGCGCTGCCCGATCTTGTCGAGAACGCGGCCCCTGCGGAAGCCGTCCCGGTCCGACTCCACCAGCAGCAGCGAGATGCCGCGGGAGCCGGCGTCCGGATCGGTCCGGGCGGCCACGATCACCAGATCGGCCTGGGACGCGTTCGTGATGAACGTCTTCGCCCCGTTGATCACGTACTCGTCGGCGTCGCGTTCGGCGCGCGTCCTGATTCTCTGGAGATCGGACCCCGCCCCCGGCTCGGTCATGGCGATCGCCGTCACCACCTCTCCGCCGGCCATCCTCGGCAGCCACTCCCGCCGCTGCTCCTCGGTGCCGTAGGCGAGGATGTAGTGGGCGGCGACGACGCAGTGCACGCCGATTCCCCAGGCGTTGTCCCCGACGCGGGCCTGCTCCTCCATCAGCACGGCCTCGTGGGCGAAGGTCCCCCCGCCGCCGCCGTACTCCTCGGGAACGGACAGGCAGAGCAGCCCGACGTCGCCGCCCTTGCGCCATACATCGCGGTCGATGTGCCGCTGCTCCCGCCAGCGTTTCTGATGCGGTTCGAGTTCGTTGACGCAGAATTTCCTGGCGAGGGCTCTGAGCTCGTCCAGGTCGTCGGTCATCCAGGGCGATCGATGCGCCGTCACGGCGCCTCCCTTCAGGTGCGGGGCGTCATCGCCGGGTCAGGACGAGAACCCGCCGCCGCACACGAGCGTCTGCCCGCTGATGTAGTCGGATTCCGGGGTGCACAGCAGGTACACCGCACCCGCCGCCTCCTCGGCCGTGCCGCTCCTGCCGAGCGGGATCCCGCTCTCCAGCGTCGCCAGCAGGTCGGGGTTCACTCCGACCTTGATCTCCCGGCCCTGGACGTCGATGGTGCCGCCGCCGCCCGCCGGAGTCTCGGTGAGGCGGGTGCGGATCAGGCCGAACGCGACCGTGTTGACCGTGACGTTGTAGCGGCCCCACTCCTTGGCGAGGGTCTTGCTCAGCCCCGTGACGCCCGCCTTGGCCGCGGCGTAGTTGGACTGCCCGGCGTTGCCGCCGAGGCCGGCGATCGACGAGATGTTCACGACCTTGCGGCACGGCACCGGGCGTCCGGCCGCACGGTCGGCCTTCACGGCGGCGGAGATGACCGGCTGCGCCGCCCGGAGGATCTGGAACGGCGCCTTGAGGTGGACGTCCAGGATCTCCTGCCACTGCTCGTCGGTCATCTTCTGGATGACCGAGTCCCAGGTGTAGCCGGCGTTGTTCACGATGACGTCCACCGTGCCGAATCTCTCGACGGCGGTCGCCACGAAACGGTCGCCGAACCCCGGTCCGGTGACGCTGCCGACGCACGCGACGGCCTGCCCGCCGGCGGATTCGATCGCGCCGACCGTGTCCTTGGCCGGCTCGGCGTCGAGGTCGTTGACGACGACCCGCGCGCCCTCCGCGGCCAGCTTGACCGCGATCGCCCTGCCGATGCCGCGGCCGGAGCCGGAGACGAGCGCGACCTTGCCGGTGAGTTTCGCCATTGTTCTCGTGGTCCCTTTCGGTGGTCTCGATGTCAGCCGGTCGCCACGACGGCTTCGCCGAGCAGCGTCGTGGTGCCGTCGGCGAGTTCGACGGTGATCGCGATGGTGGCCCGCCGCTCGCCGTCGACGTCCTCGACGGCGGTGACCCTGCCGGTGCAGACGGGCTCCGCGAGCACCGGGGTGATCGCCGTGAACCGCGCCCGGAGCGCGCGGATCCGGTGCTGCGGGACCCAGCCGGTGAGCAGCCTGCCGACGTGGGCCATGGTGAGCATGCCGTGCGCGAAGACGTCCTGCGCCCCCGCCGCCCGTGCCGCGTCGATGTCGATGTGGATCGGGTTGTGGTCGCCGGACCCTCCCGCGAACAGCGCCAGGGTCGCCCGCGAGATCGGGGCGGGACGCAGTTCCGGCAGCACGTCGCCGACGTTTGCCGCGGGGCTCACGACCCGGCTCCCTCGCCGCGCACGACGACGAGATCGCTCAGCTTCGCCACCCGGTCGCCGGCGTCGTTGCCGACCACCGTCGTGCGGGCGATGAACTGGAGCGCGCCGCCCTTCTTGCTGTAGACGTCCTCGATCCGGCCACGGGCGGTGAGGACGTCGCCGGCGTGGGCCATCGAGTGGTAGGTGAAGCCCTGCTCGCCGTGGAGCACGTCCCCCAGGTCCACTCCGATCGCGGTGAGCCAGTCGAACGGGTCGGGACGCTCGTTCTGGAGCGCGCAGAAGAACGTCGGCGGCACGGGCAGGTCCGGGTGGCCCGCCGCCCGCGCGGCCTCGACGTCGTGGTAGACGGGATCGGTCTGGCCGGTGGCCTTGGCGAACAGCCGCAGCCGCCCGCGCTCGACGGGCATCGTCACGGCCGGGATCTCCATGCCGATCACGCTCGCGTCGATCGGCATTCAGTCCACCTTCCGATACAGCGAGACCACGCACGCGCCGCCGAGCCCGAGGTTGTGCTGGAGCGCGACCTTCGCGCCGTCCACCTGGCGGGCGCCGGCCTCACCGCGGAGCTGCCAGGTCAGCTCGGCGCACTGCGCCAGTCCCGTCGCGCCGAGCGGATGCCCCTTGGACAGCAGGCCGCCGGACGGGTTGGTGACCACCCGCCCGCCGTAGGTGTTGTCCCCGTCGAGGACGAACTTCTCCGCGGTCCCCTCGGGGGTGAGGCCGAGCGCCTCGTAGCTCAGCAGCTCGTTCGTGGTGAAGCAGTCGTGCAGCTCGACGACCGGGATGTCCTCCGGTCCGATGCCGGCCGCCTCGTACACCGCCTGGGCCGCCGACACGGTCATGTCGTAGCCGACCAGCTTCGTCATGTCCCGCTGGTCGAAGCTGCCCGGCCGGTCGGTGGTCATGGCCTGCGCGGCGATCTCCACGCTCGCGTCGAGCCCGTGGGCCCGCGCGAAGTCCGGGCTGCACACCACCGCCGCCGCGGCCCCGCAGGTGGGCGGGCAGCACTGCAGCCGGGTCAGGGGGCCGAAGATGTGGGGCGAGCCCAGTACTTCCTCGACCGTCACGGGATCGCGGAACACGGCGTTCGGATTGCCCGCGGCGTGCTTGCGCGCCTTGACCGAGATCCGCGCGAAGACCTCCGGCGCGGTGCCGTGCCGCTGCGCGTAGGCGGCTCCCGCGCCGCCGAACAGCTTCGCCGCCATGGGCACGTCGCCGGTGTCTCCCTGCACCGACTCGGCGACCGCCTCGAACCGCTCGAACGGTGTCGGCCGGTCGTCCCACTTCGCGTCCAGCGCACCGCGCTGCATCTGCTCGAAACCGAGGGCCAGGACGCAGTCCGCCGTGCCGCTCTCCACGGCCTGCCGTGCGAGCCAGAGCGCGGACGAGCCCGTCGAGCAGTTGTTGTTCACGTTGACGACGGGGATGCCCGTCATTCCCGTCCGGTACAGAACGTTCTGACCTGAAGTCGAGTCCCCGTACACATAGCCCGCATATGCCTGCTGGACCAAGGAGTACTCCACCCCCGCGTCCGCCAGCGCCAGGCGGACCGCACTCTCCCCCATCTCGTCGTAGGTTTTGCTCTTCCGTGGCGTAGAGAACGGCACCAGGCCGACCCCGGCCACCCGAGCCCGCTGACTCATGCGACACCCTCCCCGGCGGTCACAACGACTTGTGACTCTTGTGAGCAAACCCTAGGGCTGATTCACTTAACTGTACAGGGGTAGTCCGCGACTACCGGGTCTACGCGAGGGAGCGTGGGGAAATGACCAGCAGGACGGCCACCGTGATCCGAGACGGCTTCCAGTACCTGGAGGGGGCCCGGTGGCACGACGGCGAGCTGTGGTTCTCGGACATCCCGCAGGGGAAGGTGTACCGGCTCCCGCCCAGCGGCGCCCCGACCGTGGTGGCCGCCGTGGACGCCAAGCCGTCCGGCCTCGGCTTCGGCCCTGACGGCACACCGCTCGTCGTCACCCAGGCCGACTCGTCCCTGCGGAGGATCACCCCCGACGGCGGCACCGAGATCATCGCCTCACTGAGCGGTGTCGCCGTGGCGGCGAACGACATGTGGGTGGACGAGACCGGCCGCGCCTACATCACCCAGATCGGATTCGACCTGTTCAACGGCGCCGCCCCCGAGGGCGCACCCATGATCGTCGTGAGCCCGGACGGCGAGGTGGAGGTCGCGGGCAAGGACCTCGTGTGCCCGAACGGGGTCGGGCTCAGCCCCGACGGCGGCACCCTGTACGTGGCGGAGACGTTCGGTTTCCGGCTCACCGCCTTCGACGTGGACGGGCGGGGCGGCCTGTCGAACCAGCGGGTCTTCAAGCAGTTCGACAGCCTAGAGCAGGACGCGACGGACGGCCTGTGCGTCGACTCCGAAGGCGGCGTGTGGGTCACCTGCCCGTTCAGCAGCGAGGTCCGCAGGCTCGCCCCGGACGGGACGGTCACCGACCGGGTCTCGACCGCGACCCCGGGGCACTTCGTGGTCTCCTGCGCGCTCGGTGGCCCCGACCTGCGCACCCTCTACATCTGCGCCGCGGAGACCGACATGGAGCGCATGTCCAACAACTTCGAGGGCACGGCCCGGGTGGAGGCGGTCGACGTCGACGTACCGGGACTCCGCCGCTGAAGGCGCGTTTCGCCGGAACAGGCCGCCGGCCCCGGCCTCCGTTCGATGGGTCGGGCCGGCGCGCCATCCGGGATCAGGTCACTCGGGCAGGGAGCGGAGGTAGGTCATGAGGGTTCTGCCGCGTGGGGAGAGGCGGTAGCCGGTCTCCAGGCTTTCGGTGAGGCCGAGGGCTTTGAGGCGGCGGACGTCGGCCTTGAAGGGGAGTTTGTCGCGGCCCAGGTGTTCGGCCAGGTCCATGGCGCGCAGGCCGGGATGCTCCTCGATGAGGCGCAGGACCTCGCGGGTCCAGGGGCCGCGGCGGCTGCGGGCGTCGACGGCGTCCAGGGACGCTTTGAGGTCGGCCAGTTCCTGGTGGGTCAGGTCGGCGTTGCCGGCCAGCTCCGAGCGGGGGTCGGGGCCGCCCAGATGGAGCATGACGCGGTGGTAGCCGCCCTGCTTGGTGCTCTTGGACAGGGCTGTGAGCAGGGCCGCGCGGTCTTTGAAGCCCGAATGGACGGCGTCCTCCTCGGTGATCTCCTCGGGGGTGACGGCCGTGACCGAGTCGATGACGATGATCCCCGCCCAGGTGCGCTGGGTACTCCCCGCGCGGACCGGGGGCTTGGCCCACACCCGGAACACCCGATCGATCCGCCCGCCCGCGATCCCCTCAAGGACCTCCCGCCTGAACAGCATCGTTCCCTCCCGACTGATACGCCTCTCCTTCTGCAATCTTCATCGGAAGCACCTGGGAAAGGCCACAAAACCACGGCGATGGTCGTTCCCGATCGCTCGGTGCGGTCACCGGTCGAGGCGGCCTTGGCGCCAGGCCCGCAGTGACCACCGGTGGCCGGTGGCGTGGTCGACGACCTGCCCGCGCTGGGCGTTGTGGGTGAAGGTCTTGGCCGATCGCTCGACCGGACCTGGTTTCGGCGCAGGTGATCGGCGTCCTGCCGGGCCTGCCGCGCGGCGATGAGCCGGAGCCGGTCCTCCAGGTCGGTGCGGGCCGAGGCGAGATTGGCGCCCTGGGACCGGCCCGTGGTCCGGGTGATGACGATGCCGGTGGGCAGGTGGTGGATCCGGACGGCGGTCTCCACCTTGTTCTTGCGCTGGCCGCCGCGTCCTCGTCCCCGCATGGTCTGTATGCGCAGGTCCTCGTCGCGGACGAGCGGCTCGCTGGGACGGGTCTGCCGGGCATCACCGCGACGGTCGCGGTGGAGGTGTGCCGGCGGCCGCGCCTGTCGTTGCGGGGCTCGTGCTGCAGACGATGGGTGCCCGACAGCCAGGCGAGGTCCGCCTCGGCGACCCCGGCCAAGGTCATCACGATGGTACGGCCCGGCTCGGCCGCGGAACGGTCGACGGGCCAGCCCCGGCGGGCGGCCCAAGCCGCGATGGCGGCGGCCAGTTCGGTGGCGAAGGCGAGCGCGTCTGCGCCGCCTTCACCGGGACGAATTTCCACAACGCACATGACAAGGCTCCTGGGCGTGAGCACCGGCGGCGAACCGGCGGAAAAGGGGAAAGCCAACGAGTCGAGAGCACGGAGAAGCGCCGCGATGCGGCGCAGGGCTCATCGACGCCCAGGAGCGAACACGACAACACGCCCGCCGCCCGAGGCGGCCGGACGCTGCGTCCTTGTCGTGTCGATCACGCTTCCCACATTCCCACACGCCCGCCCCAGCGCCAAGCGGGTTACGGGACGGGGCCGGGGGGTGGTTCAGCGGGCGGTCTGGGCTGACCGCGCGTCCTTGCTAGCGTGCGGGGATGACGTCGCCCTACGAAGGCCTACTCGACCACATCAACCTTCACCTGGGACCGGTCACCCAAGCTCAGCCGCCGGACGCCCTCGGTGAGAACCGAGGATTCGCCATCGGACTTCACCGTCACCCCGTGCAGGACGCGGTGTCGGCAGTGACGACCGGTGTCCGCTTCCAGGAGGTGAAGGCCCAGCTGCCCGAGGAGTTCGTGTGCTCCGCTCGGCCTGGCCAGGAGACTGAGGCGACCTACCTCATCCAGCTCATCGCCGACGATGTCGTGCGGAGTGGTGACGGGTACAACCCCGGTTCCGGCTACCGCAACGAAGAGCCGTGGATTCCGGAAACACAGATCTCCAGCCTGCTTTTCGGCGCACATCCCTACCTGCCGAGCGAGTTCAACACCTTTCGGAACGCCGAGGGCCAGGCCGTGCTCCAGCTCATCACCCTGATCCCGCTGACCGACCCCGAGTTCCTTCTCATGCTCGACAAGGGCTATCCGGAACTGGTCAAGGTCTGGAACGACACGAACGCCGACCTGCTCGACCTGCACCGCCCCTCGGCCGTCTGATCACGTGACGACGGCGCGACCGCCCGGCCAGAAGGCCGCGTGCGCACCTGGTGACGGTCTGGGTGGAGGGGCTACAGTCCTTCGGTGAGCTGGTTGACCGATACCCGGAACTCCTACGACGCCCTCGCGGCCGGTTACGCCGACGAGACCCGCGACCTGCTCGACAGGCTGCTCCACGTCCGCGCCGGAGTCGTGCTCTTCGCCGACCTGGTGCGCGCGATCGGCGGCGGGCCCGTCGCCGACGTGGGCTGCGGGCCGGGGCACACCACCGCCCTGCTGCGGGAACTGGGCACGGACACGTTCGGCATCGACCTGTCGCCCGGGATGATCGAGATCGCCCGCCGCGAGCACCCCGAGGCCCGGTTCGAGGTCGGCTCGATGACCGACCTGAAGCTCGCGGACGGTTCACTCGCCGGTGTGCTCGCCTGGTGGTCGCTGATCTACATCCCGGACGAGGCGGTGCCGGGCGTGCTCGGACAGTTCCACCGGGTGCTGCGACCGGGCGGAGTGCTGGCCATTGGATTCCACGTCGGCGACGAGTCGAAGCTCGAGACGACCGGTGACGGGGACCAGGCCTTGCAGACGTACGTCCACCACCGCCGGCCGCCCCGCGTGGCCGGCTGGCTCCGCGAGGCGGGCTTCACCGTCGAGGCGCAGCACCTGCTGAGTCCGGACGGGCCGAAGCCGGGCGCGATCCTTTTCGCCCGCCGCCCCGCGGCACCGCCTCGCTGACCTCCGCCCGCCCCGGTTGCCGCCTCGCGATCGGGGCTGGGACGCTTTGGCGATGACTCCGATGCGGTTTATCGAGACCACGCCCGGAAAGTTCTCGTTGCTGCTGGACGCGGGAACGACCCAGGTGGACGAGCTGGTCGAGCAGCTCGGTCATGAACCGAACGGGTACTTCTGGGAAGGCGTCGCGCAGTTCCTCGTGAGTACGGAGGCCCCGGCTCTCGACGGACGGTTCTCCTACGACCCGGAAGGCGACATGTTCTGCGCGTACGGCGGTGATCGAGACGCGCTCGAAGAACTGGCCGCGCTGATGATTCCCGTCACCGCCGACGGCGACCGCATGCGCAGGCTCATCACCTCGGCGAAGGCCGGCGGCTTCAAGTTCGATGACTGATCCTCAGCCGACCGGGCCACGTGGCTCGCGCGCGTGAGCGGGCGTCCCGTCCGCGTCCGTGAGGCGTGGGGCTAGTCGTCCGGGGGGAGCACGAGCTTTTGCAGGGAGGTTCGTAGCTGTTCGGCGGCCTTGGGGGTGAGGGCCGCCAGGTATTCGCGCTCGGCCTTGTCGGTCGCGTCGGTGGCCAGGCGGAGGGTGTCGCGTCCGGCGTCGGTCAGTTCGACGACGTTGCGGCGGCGGTCTTCCGCATGCGGGTGACGTGACACCAGGCCCTTGCCCTCCAGGGCGTCCAGCATCGCGACCATCGTCGTGCGGTCGATGCCCAGCCGCTGCGCGGCCTGCTGCTGGGACGCCGGTTCGCGGCCGGCCAGCGCGAGCAGGACGCCCAGTTCGCGCCCGTCGACGCCGTGCGGGGTCACCGCTTCCGTGGTCAGCTCGGCCATCCGGAGATGCGCGTGCTTGAGCAGGTAGACGAGATTCCTGCTCAGCTCGGGGCCCGGCCCATCGCTACTAGACACGGGGAAACTATATCGCTAGCCTGATCGTCAGTAACACTGATAATCAGCACGACGACAGAAGGGGCGATCATGATCCTGGTCACCGGAGGTCTGGGGTTCATCGGCTTCCACTCCGTGCGGGCACTGCTCGACCTCGGCGAGAGCTGCGTACTCGTCCAGCGCCGGGCGGGCACGGTTCCGGCGGATCTCGCGGGCGGACGGGTGGCGGCCGAGCGGGCCGACATCACCGATCTGAGCGCGTTGCGCGACGTCGGCAGGCGTCACGAGATCACCGGCATCCTGCACCTCGCGGGCTCGATGCCCTGGCCGCCCGACCCCGAGCAGCCCGTCGAGGCGGCGCGCAAGGCCCTGGGCGGCCTGTTCAACGTCCTGCAGGCCGCCCAGGACTGGGGTGTCGGCCGGGTGGGCGTCGCGAGCACGATCGGTGTCTACGGCGGCATCGCGGGCGAGGGTCCGCTCGGGGCCGGGGACGGCCCGCTCAGCGAGGACGTGCCGCTCCTGATGGAGTCGGGCCACCCGATCCCGACCTTCAAGAAGATCGGTGAGCTGCTCAACGGCCACCTGGCCGGCGCCGCCGGCATCGATGGCGTCGATTACCGCATCTCCGGCACCTGGGGTCCGCGCGACCCCCACGGCGCGTTGTTCTTCGCGGCGCCCGAACTCGTCCATGCCGCCGTCCGCGGAACCGTACCGGATCTGTCCACGCTCGCCGGGCCCGCGCACGCGGAGGACTCGATCGACCTGTGCTACGTGAAGGACACCGCTCGGGCGATCGCGCTCCTGCAGCTCGCGGACCGGCTCGGCCACCGCACCTACAACGTCGCGTCCGGACGCGCGACGACCAACGCCGAGATCACCGCCGCGATCAGGCGGGCGGCGCCCGGTGCCCAGGTCGAACTCCCCACCGGAGGGGACCCGCGGCAGAACTACCTCGACATTACCCGGCTCCAGCAGGACACCGGCTACAAGCCCGAATACGACACCGACCGCGCGGTCGCCGACTACATCGCCTGGCTACGCGCGGGCAACGCGTACTGAGCCCCTGGCGAACAGGCGGCGGCCGAAGGTGAAATGCTCGTCGGATGCCGGTCGATTCGCACGTGCTCGCCGTGTTCACGGTGGCCACCGTCGTCGCTCTCATCACTCCGGGGCCCGACATGCTGTTCGTGCTCGGGTGCGGCGTGCGGGGCGGCGCCCGCGCCGGGCTGCTGGCCACGGTCGGCGTGATCACGGGTGACGCGTTGTACGTCGTCGCTGCCGCCGCCGGGCTCGCCGTGCTGCTGACGGCGTTCCCGGTCGTGTTCACGGTGGTGCGGATCGCCGGTGCCGCCTACCTGATCTACCTCGGCGTCCAGATGATCCGGCACCGCAAGAAGGCACAGGACGACGATCAGGCCGTCGGCGGGATGCCGGGGCGGCGTGCCTTTCTCAATGGCGTGGTGTCCTCCATGGCCAACCCGCAGACGTTCACCTTCATGGTCGCCTTCCTCCCCCAGTTCATCGATCCCATGGCGGGGCCCGTCTGGCTGCAGTTCGCGGTCCTGGGCGGCATCCTGATCGTCCTGGAGTTCCTGGCCGATGGAACGGTCGGCGTCCTGGCGGGGAGGATCGGCGGCTGGCTGCGCCGCCGCCAGGCGGTACGCCGCCGGATCGACGCCGCGACCGGGAGCGTGTTCATCGGCCTGGGCGTCACCCTCGCGGCCGAACGCTGACCCGTGGCACGTCGGAAGCCGCGCGTGCGCCGATGACCGACACGCGAGAGGTGGGCCCAGGGGCGGTCAGACGGTGATGGCCACTTTGCCCCGGGCGTGGCCGCGTTCGAGGTAGCGGAGTGCTTCGGGGATCTCGGCGAACGGGTAGGTCCGGTCGATGACGGGTGCGATCTCGCCCTTCTCCATGAGGTCGGCGAGGAAGCGCAGGTCCGTGGAGTTGGGCTTCCAGTGGACGGTGCCGACGTGCTGGCTGACGAAGGGGGACGCGAGGGCCCCGCGGAGCACCTGCGCCGCCGGGCCGAGCAGCCGGCCGCGGCCGGAGGCGATTCCGCCCACGATCACGAGCGTGCCGCGGCGGGTCAGGGGGCGCCGCAGTCGCGCCGGCGGCCGGTCGCCGACGATGTCCATGAGCACGTCGTAGCGTCCCTCGCGCTCGGTGAAGTCCTCGCGGGTGTAGTCGACGGCGTCGTCCGCGCCGAGCGAGCGGACCAGTTCGAGGTTGCGGGTGCTGCACACCCCGGTGACCTCGGCTCCGAACGTCCTGGCGAGCTGGACGGCGAACGTCCCGACGCCGCCGGAGGCTCCGTTGACGAGGACGCGCTGCCCGGCGGAGATCTTCGCGACGTCCCGTAGTCCCTGGAGCGCGGTGTGGGCGGCCATCGACACCGAGGCCGCCTGCTCGAAGGTGAGGCCGGCGGGCTTGACGGCCAGCCTGCCCTGCGGGACGGCCACCGTCTCGGCGAAGGCCCCCAGCTCGACCTCCCCGAAGACCTCGTCGCCGACACGCAGTCCGGTCACCTCGTCGCCCACCCGCTCGATCACACCGGCGAGGTCGGCGCCCGGGATCAGGCCGGGCTTCGGACGCCGGAGCCCGATGCTGAGCCGTATCAGCTTCGGGTCGGCCTGGACGTGGCGCCAGTCGTAGGGGTTGACCGACGCGGCCCGCACCCGGACGAGCACTTCGTCCCCGGCGATGGCGGGTTCGTCGACGTCCTTGAGGACCAGAACGTCGGGAGGTCCGTAGCGGTCCCAGCTCCAGGCCTTCATGACCGCTCCTCCGTCGTACGTCGTAAGGTTGTCATACGTCGTAAGGTAATCGTACGCCGTAAGGCCGTCAAGGGGGTGGATGGAGGAGTTCAGGGCCGTGGGGTTCAGCCGCGTCCGGCGGGGATCACGGGGTGGCCGCGCGGTGGCGTTCCAGTCCTTCGAGGATCAGGTCGAGCGCGAACTCGAACTCGAACTGGTCGTCGCAGAAGCCCAGCGTGCCGTCAGGATCGTCGTGGGCGGCCTCCGCCAGCATCCCGACGATGTTGGGGAAACGGTCCCCCATCTGCTCCATGGCGGCCTCGGCGTCCGCGGACTGGGCTCCGCCGGGCTGGAACAGCTCCTGAGCGAACCCGAGGGCACGGCTGCCCAGCACGTGCAGCGCGCGGTGGGCCAGGTCGTAGGAGAACCCGCCCGCCCGGAGCACGGCGACGACATGGTCGTAGTAGGCGATGACGACCGGGCTCGTCGTGGTGCGGCTTTCGAGTACCTGCGGGGCCCAGCGGTGGCGGAGGAAGACCTCTCGGGCGGCGAGTATCCGCGCACGCAGTGCCGCCTGCCAGTCCTCTTCCGGCGAAGGGGCCTCGACGTCCTCCACCGCCGCCATCATCTCCCCGAGGACGACCTCCACGACACCGTCGAAGACCGCGTCCTTGTTGGCGACGTGGTGGTACAGCGACATCGCCTCGACCCCGACCTCCTGCGCCAGCCGGCGCATGGTGAGCGAGTCGAGACCGTCGCGGTCGGCGAGCCGCACGGCCGCGCGCAGCACGCGCCGGCGGCTCAGCGGGATACGGGGCCGCTCGGCCACCTCGTCGGCGTCGGTCCGTGGGGTCATGGATCTTCCTCCCGGCGCACTGTACCCGTACACGGTAAGTCCGCCGCGCCCTGTCAGGGGCCGAGCGAAGCCGCTTCCGCGTTCTGGAATCCCGCGAGCGTCCAGGGGGTTGACGCTGGTGTGAAGTCCATCGGTTTTCTCTCGTTCGGCCACTGGAGCGACGTCGCGGGTTCGCGGACCCGGTCGGCGTCGGACGCGCTGCTGCAATCGGTCGATCTCGCCGTCGCCGCAGAGGAGCTCGGCGCCGACGGCGCCTACTTCCGGGTGCACCATTTCGCCAGGCAACTGGCGTCGCCGTTCCCGCTGCTGTCCGCGATCGGCGCGAAGACGTCGCGCATCGAGGTCGGCACCGGCGTGATCGACATGCGCTACGAGAACCCGATGTACTTCGCCGAGGACGCCGGGGCCGCCGACCTGATCGCCGGCGGACGGCTGCAGCTCGGCATCAGCCGGGGGTCGCCGGAGCAGGTGATCGACGGGTGGCGGTACTTCGGGTACGAGCCGTCCGAGAGCGACACCGCCGCCGACATGGCGCGCAAGCACACCGAGGTGCTGCTCATGGTGCTCCAGGGCAAGGGCTTCGCCGAACCGCACCCGCGGCCGATGTTCCCCAACCCGCCCGGCCTGCTGCGCGTCGAGCCGCACTCCGAGGGTCTGCGCGACCGCATCTGGTGGGGGTCGGGTTCCAACGCCACCGCCGTGTGGGCGGCCGAGCTGGGCATGAACCTGCAGAGCTCCACGCTCAAGGACGACGAGACCGGCGAGCCGCTGCACGTCCAGCAGCGCAAGCAGATCGAGGCCTACCGCGAGGCGTGGAAGGACGCCGGGCACGCCCGTGAGCCGCGCGTGTCGGTCAGCCGCAGCATCTTCGCGCTGACCAGCGATCTGGACCGCGCCTATTTCGGCCGGAACACCGATTCGGGCGACCATGTCGGAATGATCGACGAGAACACCAGGGCGATCTTCGGGCGCTCGTACGCGGCCGAGCCCGACGTGCTGGTCAAGCAGCTCGCCGAGGACGAGGCCGTCCAGGCGGCGGACACGCTGCTGCTCACCGTCCCCAACCAGCTCGGTGTGGAGTACAACGCGCACGTCCTGGAGGACATTCTGACCCACGTGGCGCCCGCGCTCGGCTGGCGCTGAGGACCGGCGAACCACCCGGCGGTCAGTCGATCCCGACGAGCCGGGCGCTGTCGTTCCAGAGGGCGTGGGCCAGCTCATCGCTGCGCGCGAGGGCCGAGGGGTCGGTCCAGGTGAGCCGACCTCGTCTCAGAGCGGCGTATGAGCCGCCGTGCGGGGGTGTCCTGAAATTGCCGAGGGCGAGGTCGGCCAGGGCTTCGCCGGCGGCGGACCGGCTGTTGAGTGTGGGGTTGAGTCTGCGGAGAGGGCCTCCCAGTGGGGTGCCCAGCAGCGACCAGGCCGTCCGCAAGGGCAGCGGCAGCTGTTTCGTCAGTCCTGTGCCGAACACCTGGCCGGGATCGTAGGCGATCACCCTGAGCCGCCGGTGCTCGGTGTCGGGGTGCCCGGCCAGGGACCGTGCGGTGAGGACGGCGCACAGCTTCGACGCGGTATAGGCGTGCTGGCCCGCCGTGCGCGGCCGGGGGTCCCGGTCAGGATCCCGGCCAGGAAATGCCAGCAATTCGGCGTGCGCGTGGCGGGGGGTCGCGAGCCCGGCGCCGGTGGCGGGATCGTGTGTGCCGCTGGTGGTCAGCACGACGGTGGCGCGGTCCGCGAGGGCGGGTGACAGCAGTCGCAGCAGCAGGTAGTGCGCGAGGTGGTTCACGGCGAACGTCGTCTCGAAGCCGTCGACGGTCCGTCCGGCGACGTCGGGGAGGATGACGCCCGCGTTGAGCACGAGCGCGTCGATGGGCGTGCCGCCGAGTCGTTCGCGCGTCGATGCCGCGAACGCGCGTACCGAGCCGAGCGAGGTGAGGTCGAGCGGGAGCGGCTCGCCGGCCGTGTCCGGCCAGCGAGTCCCCAGGATCAGGCGCGTGTCACCGGAGCGCGCCAGCCGCTCGGCGGTGATCGCACCGAATCCCGACGTTCCGCCCGTCATCACGATCGTGGACGGGCCACCGCCATCCGGACCGGCGCCCGGAGCCGGCGGTGTCATGGCGCGGGCGTGCCGGTGGTGGCCTCGACGACGTGGCGCAGCGTCTCGTCGATCCCGGTGGTGCACGTGAGCTGCCGGTCACCGCGGGGGTGGAACAGGCCGCGCTGCTCCGCGTCGTACAGTGCGGCGAGTTCGCGCGCGAGCGGCTCGGGGAGACCGGCGTCGAGCATCGTGTCGATCCAGCCGCCCTGCGGGATGGTGACCACCTGGAGCGGCTTGCCGAGCACGGCCGCCAGGCGCCCGGCGACCTCCCGTTCGGTGTACTCGGGGGCCAGCAGGTCGACGGCCTCGCTGGTCGCAGGGGGTGCGAGCAGTGCCGCGGCGGCGGCCTTCCCGACGTCGCGCGTGGCGATCATCGGAGTGGGGACGTCGGCGTTCTCGCCGAACACGGGATAGATCCCGGCGTCCAGGGCCGCGCCGAGCACCGTCTCGACCTTCTCCTGGAAATGCGGCGAACGGAGCGCGGTCAGCCGCACGCCGGTCTCCCGCAGCCGGTTCTCGAGATGGTGCAGCCAGCGGACCGGCCCGGTGCCTTCGGCCAGGTCGGCGCCGACCGAGGACAGCATGACGGCATGGGGCACACCGCTGTCGCCGACCGCGCCGGCGATCGAGTCGGCCAGCCGGCGATGCTCGGCGTCGTCGCCGGTCGGGAGGGTGGGCAGCATGAGGAGGGCACCGTCGCAGCCGCGCATCGCCTCGGCCAGCGCCGCCCGGTCGCCGAAGTCGGCGACCACGGCCCGCGCTCCCCGCTGCTCAAGGGCCGCGCCCTTGGCCGCATCACGGACCACGGCCCGGACCGGCGCGCCCCGGTCCAGCATCTCCTGGGCGGTCACCGCTCCGACATGCCCGGTGACTCCTGTGATCGTGTACATCGGCCTCTCCCGTACTCGCTTCGGGTGGACGTTTCGTTCTCCAGTCAAGCGGCACCGGCTGAGGCGATACATATCTGATAAGCGCGATTCCATGTCTGCGCGTCTACGATAAGTGCGTGGACCCCCTGAGCGACCTCCTGGAAGGCGTTCGCGCACGGATGGCAGCGTTCTGCCAGGCGATCCTGGACCCGCCTTGGGCGTTGCGCATCGCCGACGGTGCCGCCCTGGCCCTGGCCACCACATTGCAGGGGCACGCCTGGGTCGTGCCGGACGACGGCGAACCTGTGCTGATGCGCACTGGAGACGTGGCCATCATCAAGGGCCCGCACCCCTATAACGTCGGGGACGATCCGGCCACCGTCCCTGACTACGTCGTACGCCGGGACAATCGCGTGACCACCATGGACGGCACCGACGTCACCGATGCCCTGCGGCTCGGACCGCGCACCAGCGGACTCACCCGCGACGGCTCGGCGATCGTCGCCAGCGGCACCTACCAGATCGGCAGCGACGTCACCGAACGACTCCTGAACGCCTTGCCCCCCATCGTGCTGGTGCCCGCGGCCGAGGCCCAGAACCCGGTGATGACCCTGCTGGCGCAGGAGGTGGGCCGCGACGGCCCGGCCCAGGAGATCGTGCTCGCCCGGCTGCTCGACATCGCCCTCGTCGCCACGTTGAGCGCCTGGTTCGCCCGTCCGGACGCGCAGGCACCCGGCTGGTACCGCGCGCACGGCGACCCGCAGGCCGGTCCCGCGCTGCGGCTCATGCACGACGACCCCGCCCATCCCTGGAGCGTCGAAGCCCTCGCCGCGAAGGTGGGCTGCTCCCGGGCCGCGCTCGCGCGCCGCTTCACCGCACTGGTCGGCGAACCGCCCATCACCTACCTGACCCACTGGCGGATGGCACTCGCCGCCGACCTGCTCCGCTCGTCCGACCTCACCATCGAGACCATCGCCCACCGGGTCGGCTACGGCAACGCCTTCGCCTTGAGCGTCGCCTTCAAGCGCATCCGGGGAGTGTCGCCCGCGCAGTACCGCGCGGGCGACCGTCCCGCGGCGGGCTGAGCGTCACGTCCGGACCTTTTCGGCGACCGCCTGGGGCCGGGGGGACGGTTCCTCGGTGAGGCCGGCGCGGCGGTGCAGGCGGCGGAGCGGGCGCGGCGCCCACCAGTTGGCGCGGCCCGCGAGGCTCATGAACGCGGGGAGCAGCACCCCGCGGATGAGCGTGGCGTCGACGAGGACCGCGAGCGCCATTCCGATGCCGAGCTGCTGCAGGAAGACGACGTCGCCGGTGGCGTAGGTCGCGAAGGAGGTGGCGAGGATGAGGGCGGCGGCGGTCACGAGGGGGCCGCTGCGGGCGATGCCGAGCGGTACCGAGGCCGCGGCGTCGCCCGTCCGGTCGTACTCCTCCTTGATGCGCGAGAGGAGGAACACCTCGTAGTCCATCGACAGCCCGTAGGCGATGCAGAACATCAGGATCGGGATGCTGGGTTCGATGGAGCCGGTCGGGGTGAAGCCGAGGAGGCCGGAGAGGTTGCCCTCCTGGAAGACCCAGACGAGAGCGCCGAACATGACCGACAGGCTCAGCAGGTTGAGGACGGTCGCCTTGAGCGGGGCGAGGACGCTGCCCGTCATCAGGAACAGGATGACGACGGTGACGGCGACGATCAGACCCGCGACGAGGGGGAGCCGGGCGGTGACGGCGTCGCGGTAGTCGGCGAGTTCGGCGGGATAGCCGCCGACGAGGGCCGGCGCAGGCGCGGGGAGTTCGCGGACGTCCTCGACGAGCCCGACGGCGTCGGCGGCGAGGCGCTGCGACGACGGCACCGCGACGAGGCGGGTCCCCTCGGCGGAGGTGAACCGGGCGCCCGAGGGCGCGGTGACGGCGCGGCCGCCGGTGAAGGACCCGGCGGAGGAGTCGACACGGACGATCCCGTCGATGCGCGACAGTTCGGCCGCGTACCGGCCGACGCCGTCGGCCGACGCGGGCAGCACGACCTGGAGGGCGTCGGCCTCCTCGACGGGGAACGAGGCGCGGATCTCGTCGTACATCACCCGGACGGGCGCCGAGGTGTTGAGCACGCGGTCGTCCGGGAGCCCGAACCGGACGCCGAGGAACGGGGCGCCGAGCATCAGGACGAGCGCGAGCGCCGTGCCGCCGAGGACGAGCGGGCGTCGCATCACGGCCGCGGCGAAGCCGTGCCACCGGGCGGCGGACTTGTTCACCGGGGTTCGGCGGGCGACGCGGTGGCCGAGGAGGGTGAGGGCGGCCGGCAGCAGGACGGTCGCGCCGACAACGGCCGCGATGACGACGGCGACGCCCGCGTAGGCGAACGACGCGAGGAACGGGAACGGGAAGACGAGCAGGACCGCGAGGGCCGCGGCGACCGTGACGCCGCTGAACAGGACCGTCCGTCCGGCGCCCCGGACGGTCGCGACCACCGCCGCGGGCACGTCGCCGGGCCTGGCGGCGAGTTCCTCCCGGAACCGGTAGATCATGAAGAGCCCGTAGTCGACGCCGAGGCCGATGCCCATGACCAGCGCGATGTTGGAGGCGAAGGTGGAGATCTCGGTGAAGGCGAGCGGGATCCGCAGCAGGGCGAGCGAGCCGAGGACCGCGAACAGTCCGGTCGCCAGCGTGACCAGCGCGGCGGCGATGCGCCGGTAGACGAGCCAGAGCAGCAGCAGCGTCACCGGCAGGATGATCAGCTCGGCGCGGACGAAGTCGGCGCGGGCCTGCTCCATGACGTTCCGGAAGACCTCGTCGCCGCCGCCGACGGTGACCTCGACGGCCGGGTCCGTGCGGGTCAGGTCGGCGGCGAGGCCGGGCAGGACGTCGCCGCGAACGTGGTCGGCGTCGCCGGGGACCCACGCGAGGACGAGCGCGTGCCGTGCGTCCTCGCTCCGGAGGGTCTCGGGACCGCCGCGGCTCCAGTACGACCACGCGTCGCCGACGCCGTCGCGGGCGGCGAGCTCCGCGGTCAGCGCCCGTCCGGCGGCGGCGACGCCGGGGCCGTCGACGGTGCCGTCGCGGGCCGTCACCAGGAGCGCGACGTTCGGGTTGCCGGTGGAGTGCCCGCCGGCCAGGGCGTCCGCGGCCCGCATCGATTCCGAACCGGGCGCCTCGAACCGGTTGAGCGACAGGGCGCCGATCGTGCCGGCGCCGACGATCCCGACCAGGACGAGCGCGGCGAGGCCGATCGCGCTGATCAGCCGGGGCCGGCGGGTGACGAACCGGCCGAGGCCGTTCGGTGTGAACACGGGTCCCCCAGGAGCCGAAGTAGTATGCGAGTGCTCGCTCGCATTTCGTGGGCATAATACGAGCGACTGCTCGTATTTGCAATACTCGACGGGTCGCTGACGGATCGGCGGGAGGACGGCGATGAGCGGGGACGGGGAGTCCGGGTCGGCCGGCGCGGAACGGCCCGTGCGGCGGCAGGCCCGCGGCGAACGGCGGATCGCGCAGATCCTGGACGCGGCGGCCGGGGTGCTGGCCGAGACCGGGTACGAGGCCGCGACCACGAACAGGATCGCCGCGGCGGCGGGCATCTCGCCCGGCTCGCTCTACCAGTTCTTCCCGAACAAGGAGGCGATCGCGGAGGCGCTCGCCGACCGGTTCAGCACGCAGATGGGCGGCGCGCACCGGACGGCGTTCGAGGCCGCCGACCTCGGCGCCGTCCCGCTCGCAGAACTGATCGACCGCGTCGTCGACCCGCTGCTCGCCTTCAACATCGCCAACCCCGGTTTCAAGGCGCTGTTCGCGCGCCCCGACATGCCCGCCGGGCTGACCGCCGCGGTGCGTCCGATCCAGGACGCGCTGCTCGGACGCGTCGAAGGCATCCTCGCCGCACGCGCGCCGGGCCTCGCCGAAGACCACCGGACGCGCGGCGCGCGGGTCCTGATCCAGGTGTTCAAGGCACTGGTCCCGCTGGTCACGGAGGCCGAGCCGGGGGCCGACCGGGACGCGCTGGTTGCCGAACTGAAGCGCGTCCTGGCCGCGTACATCACCGCACTGGAGGCCCAGGGACGGTGAGGCCGCCCGGCTGAACGGCGTCGCCCGCGAGGGCCGGGCCAGGGCTCGGACGTCCCGGCGGGCGGGCGTCGTTCAAGGGGTGATGTCGGGGGCAGAATGCGTTGCATGACTCAGACTGTGAATCTGCCTGGCGGGGACGCGCTGCCGCTGATCGGCTTCGGGACGTGGGAGCTGTCGCCCGAGACGGCGTACGAGTCGGTGCGTGCGGCCCTTGAGGTCGGTTACCGGCATGTCGACACGGCGACGTTGTACAGGAACGAGGCGGACGTCGGCAGAGCGGTGAAGGAAAGCGAGGTCGACCGGGAAGAGGTCTTCATCACCACCAAGCTGCGCCCGCAGGACGCGCGGCAGGCCCGTCGCACCCTGGAGTCGAGCCTGCGCCTCCTCGACACCGCCTACGTGGATCTCTGGCTGATCCACTGGCCGACCGGCCAGGGCGAGCTCGTCTCGACGTGGGAGGAGCTGCTGTCCGCCCAGGACGCGGGACTGGCCCGCAACGTCGGGGTCAGCAACTACAGCCCGGCGCAGATCGACCTGCTGACCGAGGCCACCGGCCGTCAGCCGGCGGTCAACCAGATCCCGTGGAGCCCGGCGCAGCACGATCCGGACCTGCTGGAGGAGCACCGCCGCCGGGGGGTCGTCGTCGAGGGCTACAGCGGCCTGAAGAACACCGACCTGCGCAGCCCCACCCTCACGGAGATCGCCCGGCGGCACGGGGTCACGCCCGCCCAGGTCGTCCTCCGCTGGCATCTGGAGCACGACATCGTGATCCTCCCCAGGTCCTCGCGCCGCGAGCGCGTCGCCTCGAACTTCGCCCTGGACTTCGAACTCACCAAGGAGGACGTCGCCGCGATCGACGCCTTCGCCTGAATCGGCCGGCCCCGTCACAGGGCCTCGATCAGGTGGTCGGTGAAGTCGGTGGTGGTCGCGGAGCCGCCCAGGTCGGGGGTGCGGACGGCGGTCCCGGCCAGGACGGCCGTCATCGCGCCGGTGACGTCGGCCGCGGCGTCCGGGTGGCCCAGGTGGTCGAGCATCATCGCGGCGGACCAGATCGTCCCGAGCGGGTTGGCGACGCCGCGTCCGGCGATGTCGGGGGCGGAGCCGTGCACCGGCTCGAACATGGACGGGAACCGGCGCTCGGGGTTGATGTTGCCCGAGGGCGCGATGCCGATGCTGCCCGCGACCGCCGCGGCCAGGTCGCTGAGGATGTCGCCGAACAGGTTGGACGCGACGACCACGTCGAACCGCTCGGGCCGCAGGACGAACTTGGCGGCCAGGGCGTCGATGTGCTCCTGGTCCCAGGTCACGCCGGGGTGGGCGGCGGCACGTTCGGCGACCAGCTCGTCCCAGAACGGCATGGTGTGCACGATGCCGTTGGACTTGGTCGCCGAGGTGAGCCGTCCGCCGCGCCGGGCGGCGAGGGCGAAGGCGTGGTCGACGATGCGCGTGACCCCTGCGCGGGTGAACACCGACTCCTGGACGGCCGTCTCCTGGGGGGAGCCCCGGTAGATCCGTCCGCCGATCTCGCTGTACTCGCCTTCCACGTTCTCCCGGATGACGACGAAGTCCACCCCGCCGTCCATGCTGCCGGGGCGTGCGTCGCGCAGAGGGCTGGGCACGCCTTCGAACACCCGGATGGGGCGCTCGTTCACGTACTGGTGGAGGTGACGCCGGATCGGGATGAGCAGGCCCCAGAGGGAGACGTGGTCCGGCACACCCGGGTATCCGACCGCGCCCAGGAGGATCGCGTCGTGTTCACGCAGCCGGTCGAGGCCGTCGTCCGGCATCATGGCGCCGTCGCTCAGGTACCGCTCGCAGGACCAGTCGAACTCGGTGTAGGTGAGGGAGATGCCGTGCCGCTCGCACACGGCGTCCAGGACCCGCCGCGCCTCGGGGACGACCTCCCGGCCGATGCCGTCGCCGGGAATCAGGGCGATGCGGTGATGCGCGCTCGTCATGGAGACGATTGGAGCAAGCGGCGTGCGGGCGCGTCCAAGACGCATCCCCGATCCGGTTTGTAGGCCGGGCCTATCAGTCGTCTGCCGTCCTAGCGGCGGAGCCTTTCGTTCGGGCCATCGCGAGGAACTCCTCGGCCACCGGGCTCAGCCAGCCCTTCCTGCTGATCAGGGCCAGATGCAGCATCCCGGGCGGGTCGAGTTCCCGCACCACCGCGCCCGCGCGCAGCGCCAGCGGCCGCCACGCCTCCGCGAGGATCGCGGCGCCCACGCCCTTGAGGACGAGCGACAGGATCGCCACCCGGTGATCGGTCTCGACCGCGATCGACACATCGACGCCGGACGCGCGGATCTCCTCGACCAGCCGGCGGATGGACGTGCCGTTCTCACCGGCGATGAGGCGCTGCCCGGCGAGCCGCTCCCGCGGCAGCGGCGGTCCCGGCTCGATCGGGCCGCCGGGCGGCGCGACCAGCACCAGCTTCTGCCACCCCACCGGATGGAGGTCGACGTCGGGCGCGGTCAGCGGCTCCCAGGCGGACAGCAGGCCCAGTTCCGTGATCCCGCTTCGCACCATTTCGATGACCGCTCCGGGCACCGGCGCGTCCCGCAGCACGACGTCCACCCCGGGGTGGCGCTGCGCGAAGTCCTGGATCATGCTGCTCAGCGGTTCTATCGCGGGGGACGGCATGGACGCGATGGCGATGCGTCCGGTGCGCAGGCCCTGCGCCGCGCTGACGCTCTCCCGTGCCACCTCCAGGCTGCGGACGGCCTGCCTGGCGGGCCCGATCAGCGCCTTCCCCGCCTCCGTCAGGACGACCCGGCGTCCGGTGCGGTGGAACAGCGACGTCCCCAGGTCCTTCTCCAGGGTGCGGATCGCCTGCGAGAGGGACGGCTGCGCCATGAACAGCGCACCGGCGGCCCTGTTGAAACCCCCGTTATCCACAACCGCGAGAAAGTACTCCAGCTGCCGGACGTCCACGCGAAACTCCTATCGCCGGGGATCTGACCTGGGGATCTCGCTCCAGAGCCTTGTCCTATAGGCGCAGCCTCTCAATCCGGTAGCCGACGCGTCTTGGATTCGTTCACCGCGCGGACCTTGAATGTGCTCTGGGACGCGGGGGCCCCGAAACGACCGCAGGACGCCGCCGTTGAAGGCGGGGTTCAGGCTCCGAGGAGTGCTCCCATGGAATCCGACGAGACCGAGCCGAAACCGGGTGCGACCGCCGGCACCGGGTCCGGACGAACGGACGTGGCCAAGGCCCTCATGGTGCAGGCCACCTACCGCAGCCTCGGAGAGCAGCGGCTCTCGCCCGCCGAGGAACGCTTCGAGAAGGGCCGCCGCACCACGGGGCTCTGGCTGGCCCCTCTGGTCACCGCCGTCTTCCTGCTCCTGCCGCTGGACATGGCGCCGTCCCAGCAGACCCTCGCGGGGATCCTGCTCGGCGTGATCGTCATGTGGGTCACCGAGCCGGTGCCGATCCCGGTCGGCGGCCTCATCGGGGTGGGCGCGATCGTGGTGTTCGGCGTCGTCCCCGCGGACGACGCGCTGGAACCGTTCGGCTCCACCACGATCTTCACCTTCATCGGCGCGTTCATCCTCGCCCAGGCGATGCTCAAGCACGGCGTCGCGCGGCGGTTCGCGTACTTCATCCTGTCGCTGCCAGGGGTCGGGCAGTCGACCTTCCGGCTGATCGTCGCGTTCGGCGGGATCACCTGCGTGCTGTCGGCGTTCGTGTCCAACACCGCGACCGTCGCGATGCTGCTGCCGACCGCGCTCGGCCTGCTCACGGTCATCGCCAAGATGCTGCAGGACCGCGGCATGGTAGCCGAAGACTTCGATCCCGCCCGGCTGCGCGTCGGCGCGGCCCTGATCCTGATGCTCGCCTACGGCGCCAGCGTCGGCGGCCTGCTGACCCCGGTCGGCAGCCCGCCGAACCTGATCGGGCGCGGACTGATCGAGGAGGCCACCGGCGAGCGGATCTCCTTCGCCCAGTGGATGCTCACCGCCCTGCCGCTGTGCGCGGTGATGTTCGTCGTGCTCGCCGCCGTCCTGCTGCTGCTCAACCGGCCGGAGATCCGCCGGATCGAGGGCGTCCAGGAGTACGTCCAGCGCGAGCGCGCGAGCCTCGGCCCGATGGGCCGGGCGGAGAAGACCACCCTGATCGCCTTCGGGATCACCGTCGCCCTGTGGATCTTCCCCGGCGTGGTGGCGCTGGCGGCCGGCACCGACTCCTCGTTCTACGAGACGATCAGCGACCGGCTGGACGAGGGCGTCGTCGCGGTCCTCGGCGCCTCCCTGCTGTTCCTGCTGCCCACCAACTGGGGACGCCGCGAGACCACCCTCAACTGGAGCGACGCGGCCCGCATCGACTGGGGCACGATCCTGCTGTTCGGGACGGGCATCATCTTCGGCTCCCTGCTGGAGGACACCGGCCTCGCCAAGACCATCGGCGACTCGGCCTACGACGCCCTCGGCCTGTCCAGCCTGTTCTTCATCACCGCGTTCGCCGCCGTGCTGGCCATCGTGATCTCCGAGACCACCAGCAACACCGCCTCGGCCGCGGTGGTGGTGCCGATCATCATCCCGATCGCCGTCGCCGCCCAGGTCGACCCGTTCGTCCCGGCCCTCGCCGCCACGTTCGCGGCCTCGTTCGGGTTCATGCTCCCGGTCTCGACCCCGCAGAACGCGATCGCCTACGGCTCGGGCGTCGTCCCCATCACGACGATGATCCGCTCCGGCTTCGCCTTCGACGTCTTCGGCGCGGTCCTCATCATCCTGGGCCTCCCCCTCATGATCACTGTCACCGGCATAGGAGGCTGAGAGAAGTACGCTTGGCGGGTGTTCTCGCCTCAAGGCCCCTCGCTGCGTGAGCTGGCGATCCAAGCGCTGTCCTCGGTCGAGCGCGGCTATGACCTGCTCGCTCCGAAGTTCGACGAGACGCCGTTCCGCACCCCCGAAGCCATTCTCGACGCGACCACCGACGCCCTGCGCCCGTTCGGGCCGTTCGACCAAGGGCTGGACGTGTGCTGCGGCACCGGCGCGGGCATGCGGACCCTCAGGCCCCTGTGCCAGGGACGCATCACGGGTGTCGACTTCAGCGCGGGCATGCTCGCGCAGGCACGCGAAGCGCATCCGGACGCCGAGTGGGTGCGGGCCGACGTCCGGGATCTGCGTTTCCCCGAGACCTTCGACCTCGCGGTCACCTTCGGAGCCCTCGGCCACGTGCTGCCCGCCGAACGACCCGCGCTCTTCGCCGGCGTGCACCGCGCGCTCCGTCCCGGCGGCGTCCTCGCCTTCCCGATCGGCGCCCCACCGCCCATCGCGTCGGCCCAGTACTGGGCACTACTCGGATTCGACGTGGCCATGCGGGTCCGCAACGCCGTGTGGCGTCCCCCGTTCGTCATGTACTACCGCACCATGCCGCTGAACGCGGTGCGCGACGACCTGACGGCAGCCGGATTCACCGTGACCACCGTCCCGCTCCCCGCCTTGGGCAACCGCGACGACGGCACCCCCCGCTACCGCCT
>NZ_SMKH01000086.1 GCF_004348515.1 Actinomadura sp. KC345
GGCCGGGCGTACGCCTGTGGGGGCCGGGACCGCCGTGGGGGTCAAGACTGCCGCGGGGGTCAGGACTGGTCGCCTACGAACCACTGGCCGCGTTGCCCGTTCGGCTTCCGGGCCTGCAGCTCGCCGTAGATGGTGACCTGGAGGGAGCCGCCGTTGGTGGCGACGACCTGGAGGGGGGCCTCGTCGTACTGGAGCGTGTCTCCGGTGTCGAGCTGCCCGTTCGTGAGCACCTTGCCCTGGGCGTCCGCGACCCGGACGACCACCGTCGTGGGCTGCCCGGTCACCCGGATCACCAGGGGGACGGATTCCGCGGGCGTCGCCGGGTCCGCGGTGGCACTGGCGGACGGACTCCCGCCACCGTCGCCTCCGTCGCCGGACGGCGAGGCGGACGTGACAGGGCCCTGCTGGTCGGATTCGCCGGAAATCGCGTTGACCAGCGCCATAGCGCCCACGACCAAAAGGGCCAGGGCGGCCACCACGGCGACTGCCGCGATCAGTATGCGCGCGAGACCCCTAGGGTCCGACCGATGACGTCCCACATGGGGAGGTTAGCGATAAGTGTCACCGCTGAGCGACGGACGTGACTCTTCGGGGCCATTCTTATTCGGACCCTGGTCCGTTTTAGCCCCGCCCTTCAGCACCTCACGGAGGATCGGGACCAGGCAGACCACGACGATGACCGCGATACCGGGGAGTAGGTAAGACTCGATCTCCGGTACCGCCGAGCCGAGAAAATGCCCGAGAAGGAACAGGGACTCCGTCCAGAACAGGGCGCCGACCGCGTTCCAGACGAAGAACCTGCGGGCGTCCATGCCGAGCATCCCGGCGAGCGGGTTGATGAACGTCCGCACGATCGGGATGAACCGGGCCAGCACGACGGCCTTGGCCGGGCCGAACCGGTTGAAGTAGTACTCGGCCTTCTCCGCCCACTCCCGCCTGAAGATCCTGGAGTCGGGGCGGTCGAAGAGCCTGCGGCCGTAGCGGGCGCCGAGCCAGTGACCGGTCTGGGCGCCGGCGATCGCCGCGATCGGGCCGCCGACCATCAACCACGGCAGCGACAGCGGCTGGAACTCCTGCCCGTTCACGGTCGAGACCGCCGTGAGGATCCCCGCCGAGAAGAGCAGCGAGTCGCCGGGAAGCAGGCAGCCGAACAGCAGCCCCGTCTCGGCGAAGATGATGACGATCACCCCGGCGGTCGCGAACGCGCCGAAGAGTTGCAGCCACGCCGCCGGGTGCAGCCACTCGGTGATACTGAGTGGCAGGGCAGTGAGTACCACTCCGCGAGCGTACCTTTCCACCCGCTCCCGATAGGCGGGATACTGGCGGTGGACGGCATGCCCGACCCGGTGATCGTGTGCCCTGGGGCGCTCTCCCGGGTACCGAACGACCGGGTGCTACCGCCCGGCCGGATGCCCGCTGGCACCGACCCATGTGTGAAAGGACGCTGATCAATGCCCATCGCAACGCCCGAGGTCTACGCGGAGATGCTCGACCGCGCGAAGCAGAGCGGTTTCGCCTTCCCCGCGATCAACGTGACGTCCAGCCAGACGCTGAACGCCGCGCTGCGCGGTTTCGCGGAGGCCGAGAGCGACGGGATCGTGCAGGTGTCCACCGGGGGCGCCGAGTACCTGTCCGGCTCCACGGTCAAGGACATGGTCATCGGCTCGACCGCCCTCGCCGAGTACGCCCGGGTCGTCGCCGCCAAGTACCCGGTGAACATCGCGCTGCACACCGACCACTGCCCGAAGGACAAGCTGGACGGCTTCATGCGCCCGCTCATCAAGATCTCGCAGGAGCGGGTGGCGCGCGGTGAGGAGCCGCTGTTCCAGTCGCACATGTGGGACGGGTCGGCGGTCGAGCTGCACGAGAACCTGCGCATCGCCGAAGAGCTGCTGGACCAGTGCGCCAAGGCGCGGATCATCATGGAGATGGAGATCGGCGTCGTCGGCGGCGAGGAGGACGGCGTCGCCAACGAGATCAACGAGAAGCTCTACACGACGCCGGGTGACGCGCTCGCGACCGCCGAGGCCGTCGGCGTGGGCGGGAAGGGCCGCTACATCCTCGCGGCGACGTTCGGGAACGTCCACGGCGTCTACAAGCCGGGCTCGGTCAAGCTGCGTCCGGAGGTGCTCAAGCAGATCCAGGACGCGGTGGCCGCCGAGCACGGCAAGGAGAAGCCGTTCGACCTGGTGTTCCACGGCGGCTCGGGCTCCACGCTGGAGGAGATCCGGGAGGCGGTGTCGTACGGCGTCATCAAGATGAACATCGACACCGACACCCAGTACGCGTTCACCCGCCCGGTCGCCGACCACATGCTGCGCAACTACGACGGCGTGCTGAAGGTCGACGGCGAGGTCGGCAACAAGAAGCAGTACGACCCGCGCTCGTGGGGCAAGGCGGCCGAGTCCGCGATGGCCGCCCGCATCGTCGAGGCGTGCGAGAGCCTCCAGTCCGCGGGGCAGAAGCTCAAGTAGGGCCGGCGCGGGGCCGGGCGATCACCGGCCGCCCGGCCCCGCGTTGCCTGACGAAACCCGGGGTAGGCTCGACGGCGTGGCACTGCCCCGCACCTACGAGTCGCAGAACTGCTCGATCGCCCGCTCGCTGGAGGTCATCGGCGATCGCTGGACGCTGCTGGTGATCCGCAGCGCGCTCGAGGGCGTCCGGCGCTTCGACGACTTCCAGGACGTCCTGGGCATGGCCCGCAACGTCCTCACCGACCGGCTCAACCGGCTGTGCGACGAGGGCATCATGCGCCGCGTCCCGTACCAGGAGCGGCCGGAGCGCTACGAGTACCGCCTCACCCGCAAGGGCGTCGAACTCTGGCCGGCGATGATGACGCTGCTCATGTGGGGCGACCGCCACTACGCCCCCGAGGGGCCGCCGGTGCTCGTCGGCCACCGCGGCTGCGACGGCACCCTGACCCCCCGCTTCACCTGCGATTCCTGCGGCACCTCCCTCGGCCCGTCCGACGTGGAACCCCGTCCCGGTCCCGCCGCCTGAGACCTCCAGTTGCTTCACGCAACCTTCTGCGGTCCAATGAGTTTTATGAAGCAACTCGATGTGCGCACCGCCGCTCACATTGGCCTGGACGATGTCCGGATCCGGCCGTACGGGATCACCGACCGCGACCGCGTCCACCGGATGTCGGCGCGGCTCTCCGCCGCCAGCCTCTACACGCGCTTCTTCTCCGGCACGCCCCGGATCCCCGACCACTACCTCGGCCTGCTCGACGGCCTCGACCACTGGAACCGCGACGCCCTCGTGGCCCTGGACGGCGGCGAGATCCTCGGCATCGCCGAGTACGTCCGCGCCGCCGGGCGGCCCTGGCGCGCCGACATCGCCATCCTCGTCACCGACCCCTGGCAGCGCCGCGGCCTCGGCTCCGCCCTGGTCGCCTGTCTCGCGGAACTCGCCGGACGGCGCGGCATCACCGAGTTCGACGCCGACGTCGTCCTCACCAACCGGCCGGCGCTCCGCTTCGTCCGGCACGGCTGGCCCGCCGTCCACGCGACCAGCGAGGGCGGCTCCGCGCATTTCCACCTGCCGCTCGCCCGCGCCGCCTTCCGCAATTCTGCCGGCAATGCAATGACCGACCCGCGGAACACGGCGTTCGAGCGAACTGATTCGCCACCTTACCTGGCGCAACGGTGACCAGGTCGAATACGGGAGCGACCACCGCGTTCCCGCACCGGCCGACGGAATGAACCGCACTTCATGGAAACGGGCGGGCGCCTTTCACGATGTCGCCGCCCGTTTTCCCTATTCCCCCGACCGCCTCCGGCAGGCAGGCGAAACGTGCCGTCGCCCCCGGCATCAGGGGCCGGCGTGGCCCCGGGGGCGGGACGCGAGGTGCTCGCCGACCCGCCCGACGAGGAGGGTCATCTCGTAGCTGATCTGCGCCGGCTCGGCACTGGCGTCGGTCAGCACGGTCAGTGAGGCGCCCTCGCCCGCCGTGGTGACGAACAGGAACCCGTCCTGCATCTCGATGATCGTCTGGTGCACCTCGCCCGCGCCGAACTGCGTGCGGGCCCCCTGGGCGAGGCTCTGCAGGCCGGCGGCCAGGGCGGACAGGTACTCGGCGTCCTCCTGGCCCAGCCCGGTGGACGCGCCCATGAGGAGTCCGTCCGCCGACTGCACCACCGCCTTGGTCACCTGGGGCACGCGTTCGACGAGCCCGTCGATCAGCCAGTCCAGCCGGTTGGTCGAATCGCCGCGCAGGGGCGTCACGTGGGTTCTCCTCTTCCGAGACATGGGGGTGGTCCGGGGTCGCCGAACGCCGCCACATGATTCCACCGCCGGAGCGGCAAGATCCACGGAATTCGGGACAAATAATCAACCAGTGGCTACGGTGTCACCCGAGTTCGGCCGTCCGGTGCCCCGCCAAGCCTGAGAGACGACACCATGAACGACGTCAGTCATATGCACACCGACCTCGGCCTTTTCGCCCGGTGAGGAGCCCGCGCCGCCGGCGTTCGATCCGGTTCTCCCTTTTCGGTCTGATCATTATTCCGATGATCTCCCTGATCACGTTGTGGGCTTTCGCGGCGCAGAGCACCGCCGCCGAGGCCATCAACCAGCGCAACCTCGACACCACGAACGAGATCTACGGCGCCGCCGCGCAGCCGATGCTGCTCACCCTGGCCCAGGAGCGGCAGGAGTCGGTGACCTGGCTGAGCAGCGGCACCCGGCAGCCGCGCACGTCACTGGACGCCGTCCGCACGAAGATGGACGGCACGATCGCGCAGATGAACGAGGCCGTGAACTCCGACGAGTTCCAGGGCACCCTGACCGGCCCGATGAAGCAGCGGCTGTCGGCGCTGATGGAGAAGCTCAACAAGATCGGCGAGCTCCGGGCCCGGGTCGACTCCCGCGCGCTGACGAGGCTGGCGGCGTTCAACGCCTACAACGACGTCCTCGAAGCCCACTTCCAGTACGTCGACGTGCTGGTGGCCGGCGACGGTCTCCAGCAGTCGGCCCACATGGCCGCCATGTCGCGCGGCATCGAGTTGCGCGGACGCGAGATCGCGCTGGTGGGCGGCGTCCTCACCGACGGCGGCCGGATGACCTCCGCCGAGCACACGGCGATCAGCAGGCTGGTGTACGAACGGCGATACCTGGAGGAGTCGAACCTCGCCGGGCTCCACCGGGCCACCGCGGCTCCCTTCCAGCAAGCGCTTTCGTCCTCCGCCGAGAGGTCCTTCACCTCGGCGGAGAACGGCATCCTGGCGGCCCGTCCCGGAGCGAATCTGCAGATCACCCCGGTCGAGTGGAAGAACGCCGCGGCGGCCTCCATCGGGCAGGTGGACGGCGCACTCGCGAAGTCCCGGGCGCTGAACGCCGCCGAAGCCAAGGAGAGGTCCGACGAGACCCTGCTGCGGCTCGCCCTCATCGGCGCCGTCGGGCTGGTCGCGATCGTCCTGACGGCGCTCCTCATGCTCCGGTTCGGCCGCCGCATCAGCCGCGACCTGCTCGGCCTCCAGGGCGCCGCGCGCACCATGGCCGAGGAGCGGCTACCCGACGTGGTGCGGCGGCTGAGCCGCGGCGCCGAGGTCGATGTGGCGGCGGAGGCCCCGCCGCTGGAGGTCGGCCGGACGGCCGAGGTGTTCAACGTCGCGGCCGCGTTCTCGTCCGTGCAGCGCACCGCCGTCGAGGCCGCCGTCCGGCAGGCCGAGCTGCGCACGGCGGTCAACCAGGTGTTCCAGAACCTGGCCCGGCGCAACCAGTCGCTGCTGCACCGGCAGCTGGCGATGCTGGACACGCTGGAGCGCAAGGCCTCCGATCCCGACGCGCTCGCCGACCTGTTCGCCATCGACCACCTCACCACCCGCATGCGGCGGCACGCCGAAGGTCTGATCATCCTGTCCGGCGCCGCGCCCGGCCGCGGCTGGCGCCACCCGGTCGGCATCCTGGACGTGCTGCGCGGCGCCATCGGCGAGATCGAGGACTACGCCCGCGTCGAGGTCGTCAGCACGGCGGAGGAGGGCATCGTCGGCTCGGCCGTCGCCGACGTGATCCACCTGCTGGCCGAACTGATCGAGAACTCGACCGTCATGTCGCCGAAGAACACGCCGGTCGAGATCGACGCCGGGCTGGTGGGCCAGGGATTCGTGGTGGAGATCCAGGACCGCGGCCTCGGCATGAGCCCGGAGAAGCTGGCGGCGCTCAACGAGCAGCTCAGCCGCGAGCCGGAGTACGACCTGACCAACGGCGACCAGCTCGGGCTGTTCGTCGTCGGGACCCTCGCGCACCGGCGCGGGATCAAGGTGGCGCTGGAGCCGAACTCCTACGGCGGCCTCAAGACCGTCGTGCTCCTGCCGCACTCGATCGTCGTGCCGGCGGACCAGACCGGCCGCGCGGACGGCGCCGGGACCGATCCGGCGGCCGTCCCCGCGGCGGCCCCCGACCGGACCGGACCGCCGGCGGACTCCGAACCCCCGGACGACACCGGCCACGACCCGCAGGAGTATGCGATGGACTCCGTCGGACGGCACCGCGCCGACGGCACCGCGCCGTACGGCGACCACGACCCGCTCGGCATGCCACCGCCGCCCGAGCCGCCCGCCGCCCCGCCCGAGCCGGGCGCCGCGCCCGAGCCGCGGCCGGCGTCCACGGTCGCGGGCACCCACGCGGGGATGCCGCGCCGCGTGCGCCGCGCGAACCTGGCGCCGCAGCTGCGCGACGCCGCACCGCCGGCCGACGCGGAGAAGCGGCCGTCCGGACGGGACGCGCGCTCGCCGGAGCGGGCCAGTTCGGTCATGGCCTCGATGCAGAGCGGATGGCGGCGCGGGCGGAGCGAGTCTCCGCCCGCCGGAGGCAACGACGGAGGCGAACGATGACGGAACCATCGACCTCGGCCGCCGAGGTGCGCCGGCTCCTGGACCGCCTGGGCGGCGGCGCGGAGATGGTGAACGGCGCGGTCCTGCTGTCCAGGGACGGGCTGGTCGTGGCCTGCTCCTCCGGTCTCGGCCGGGAGGACTCCGAGCATCTGGCCGCGCTGGTGGCGGGCGTGCAGGGCCTCGCCCGCGGCGCGTGCCGCCGGTTCGCGGGCGGCGAGCTGATGCAGAGCGTCATCGAGATGGACACGATGCTGGTGTTCATGGTCCCGGCCGGGGAGTACGCGTACATCGCCGTGCTGGCGGGCGCGGACGCGGACGCCGGCACGGTCGTGTTCCGGATGTTCTCGCTCGCCGAGGAGCTCGCCGAGCGCCCGCCGCTCATCCCCCGGCTGTCGGGGTCGGGCACCAGGTGAGGCACGGATGACCGATGATCGATGGCTTGACGGGGACGCGGGACCCGTCGTCCGTCCGTACACGGTCACGCGGGGCCGGACCCGGCTCCGGGACGACGGCCTCGACCTGATCTCCGTGCTGGAGGCGACCGGTGTGCCGGTCCCCCGGCGGGTGCGGCTCGACCCCGAGCACCGCAGGCTGCTGGCGATCTGCCGGCAGCCGATCACCTTCGCCGACCTGGCGTCCGAGATCAATCTGCCCGTCGGCGTCGTGCGGGTCCTGGTCGACGACCTGCGCGACGAGAACGCGCTCAGGGTGCTGAAACCGACCCCCACCGGCGACGTCCCGGACGAGCTCGTACTAAGGAAGCTGCTGAATGGACTACGTGCACTCTGACACCGCCGTCCAGAGCGCCGGCGCCAGGGGAGGCGGCGGTCAGCTGACCGCCGCGAAGATCCTCGTCGCGGGCGGTTTCGGGGTCGGCAAGACGACCATGGTGGGCTCCATCAGCGAGATCCGCCCGCTGCGCACCGAGGAGCTCCTCACCGACCGGAGCATCGGCGTCGACGACACCACCGGCGTCGACCGCAAGACCAGCACCACCGTGGCCATGGACTTCGGCCGGATCACGCTCCCGGACGACCTGGTGCTGTACCTGTTCGGGACGCCGGGCCAGCAGCGGTTCTGGTTCATGTGGGACGAGCTGGCGCTGGGCGCGGTCGGCGCGGTGGTGCTCGCCGACGTGCGCCGCCTGGCCGACTGTTTCGGCACCGTCGACTATTTCGAGGACCGCCGCACCCCGTTCATGGTCGCGGTGAACTGCTTCGAGGGCGCCGAGCGCAAGGATCCCGAGGACGTGCGGATCGCCCTGGACCTGGACGATGACGTGCCGCTGGTGCTGTGCGACGTGCGCAGCCGCGATTCGGCCAAGCAGGTGCTGATCACCATGGTCGAGTACGTCCTCACCAAGACCACGTCCCGGCGCTGAATTTCTCCGCCTTTTGAAATAACCCCGGCCCGGGATAATACAGAGGGCCATTACAATTGCTTTCGCATGCCCCCATCTCCCCGCACCCCCAAAAGGGATCACATGTCAAAGAATTTGCCCGCCTTTCCCGCCGCGGACGAAAAGGTGCTCGACACCTGTATCCGGCTGCGCGAGATCGGCCCCGTGGTCGAAGTGGAATTCCCCGGAGGGGTCGCCGCCTACCTGGCACTGACCCACGACGCCGTCAAGCAGGTCCTCGCCGGAGACAACAAGACGTTCCTGCGGGAGCCCGAGAACTGGCCCGCCCTGTACGACGGGACGATCCCCGAGGACTGGCCGCTGCGCGCCGTCGTCCAGGGAGGCCACCTGTCCACCAAGGACGGTGACGACCACCGGCGGCTGCGCGGCCTGGTCGGAAAGGCGTTCACGCCCGCGCGAGTCGAGGCGATGGAGCCGCGCGTCCAGCAGATCGTGGATGAACTGGTCGACGAGGTGATAGCCGCCGGCGACGGCGTCGACCTGGTCCCGGCATTCACCGAGGCGTTGCCGATGGGTGTGATCTGCGAACTGTTCGGCATACCCACCGAAGACCGGATCAAAATGCGCAACTGGACCGCCGTCCTCCTCGCGCACACGACTCCACCGGAAGAGGCTTTCGCAACACAGAAAGCCCTCGGGGCATATCTGCACGAACTGGTGGACCGCAAACGCCGGACCCCGGGCGACGACCTCACGTCCGGCCTGGTGCAGGCGCACGACGACGAGGACAGGCTCACCACCGAGGAACTGGTCGGCGTGCTGTGGCTGATGCTCGTCGCCGGCCACGAGACCACCGTCCACATGCTCGGCCACGCCATCCTGGCGCTCGCCCAGAACCCCGACCAGCTCGCCCTGGCCAAGGCCGAGGACCGGTGGAACGACGTGGTCGAGGAGACCCTGCGCTACCGCCACTCGGTGATGATGACCAGCTGGCGCTTCACCGCGGAGGACGTGACCATCGCCGGGGTGGACGTCCCCAAGGGCCAGGCGGTCGGCGTCGTCTACCAGGTGAGCGGCATCGACCCGGCCGAGCACGGCGAAACCGCGGACCAGTTCGACATCACCCGTGTGCAGAACGCGCGCCTCAGCTTCGGCCACGGCCCCCGCTACTGCATCGGCGCGTCGCTGGCCCGCCTGGAGGGACGACTGGCACTCGCCACGCTGTACCGGCGGCTGCCCGACCTCGCGCTCGCCATCGACCCCGACGACGTCCCCTACTCCCCGTCCTTCTTCACCATCGGCCCGCTCTCCCTCCCCGTCGCCCTCAACACCTGACGCCCCACCGGGACGTCCTTGCATGGCAGGCTGACAGCACGATGACTTTCTCCGTCAGCACCGGTCAGTAGGGTGTCGCCACAGTTGTGGCGACACCCTGCCCGGCCAAAGGAGCGAGCGACATGGCCACCATCGCAGTACACGAGTTCGTCTCCCTCGACGGCGTCATCGAGGACCCGAGCTGGACCTTCGACTACGGCTTCGACCCGCAGATGGGCGAGACCATCGGCAGGATCACCGAGGGCGCGACCGCGATCCTGCTGGGACGGACGACCTACGAGATGTTCGCCCCGGCCTGGCGCGACCGCACCCCCGAGGACGACCCCGGCGCCCCGTTCTTCAACGAGACGCCGAAGTACGTCGTCGGCGCCCGGCCCCTCGTCGAGGAATGGGCCAACACCACCGCCCTGGGCGCCTACAGCACCGACACGATCCGCAAGCTCAAGGACGAGCACGACGGCGTCATCTACATCTCCGGCAGCGGGCAGCTCGTGCGCGGCCTGCTCGCCGACGGCCTCATCGACGAGCTGCACCTGTTCGTCTACCCGGTGGCACTGGGCAAGGGCGAGCGCCTCTGGCGCGAGGACGAGACCCGGCTGGCCCTCCAGTCCCACGACGTCTACCCCAACGGCGTCGTCCACCTCTCCTACGCCCCAGCGGCGAAGACGGACTAGAAGCATTCGGGTCGCCGCGGTTCAGCCCTGGCCGGGCTCGTGGCGGCCGATGCCGGGGAGGAACCGGCCGACGGTCGCGGCGTACCGTGCGTAGGCGTCGCCGTGGACGCGCCGCAGGTACGGCTCCTCGACGGCGCGCACCTGAAGCTCGATCGCCACGACCGTCACGGCCATGCCGCCCAGCGACACCGGGTTGGGCACCATCGCGGCCAGGCCCGCGACCGTGACGATCATCGCGGTGAAGATCGGGTTCCGGGCCAGTGCGAACACTCCGGCCGTGACCAGTTCGGTGCGTTCGGTCTCGTCGACGCCGACCCGCCAGGACGCGCCCATCGACAGCTGCGCCGCCACCGTGCCGGCCGCACCGCCGAGCGCGAAAACGACCCCGGCGCCCCGTACGAAGGCGTGGTCCAGGATGGTGACGGCCTCCATGCCCGCGAGGGCCGCGACCGGTCCTGCGGCGCCGAGCAGGAAACCGGTCACGACCAGGACGCCTGCCCACCAGTGCACAGCACCGGGTGCCCATCCGATGCCGCGAAAACCCGCGTCGCCGGTACGGCGCCGTTGGATCCAGCCGCGCAGCCCGAAGGCCAGCAGAGCCCAGACCACCCAGATCGCCAGTGCGAAGACAGCCATGAGTACCTCCAGAGAAGGGAGACGAGGTTGACCGCCAGGCCTGGCTTGCCACAATTGTGAGTAATTGCTCGGCTTGTCGGCTACTCGCTTTTCCGGAGGTCGTCACGGTGGCGGACAAGAGGCTGCGCCCCAGGAAACAGCCCGGACAGCAGCGGGCGCTCGACACCCGGGAGCGGCTGCTTGCGGCGGCTGCTCGCGTTTTCTCCGAGTACGGGTACGCCGCGGGCACCACCAACCGCATCGCCGAGGCCGCCGGTCACTCGATCGGCTCGCTCTACCAGTACTTCCCGAACAAGGACGCCATCCTGGTCGAGCTGGCCACCGCGCACGCCCGCGAGGGGATCGCCGCCGTTCAGCGGCACCTGGACGGCGGCCCCCTGCCGGAGTCCCTCGAAGGCAAGATCCGGCTGTTCGTCCGCGCCGCCGCCGACAACCACCGCGACGACCCGGCCTTGCACCGCGTCCTGTTCGAGCAGGCGCCCCGCCCGCCCGAGCTGCTGGAGTTCCTGCACAGCGCCGAGCAGGACGCCATCACCGCCGCGACCGCACTGCTCGCCGCCGACCCCGAGGTCACCGTCACCGACGTCCCCATGGCCGCCCGCCTCGTGGTGAACACCATCGAGTCCCTCGTCCACCGCGTCTACGTCAACGGACCCCCCGAGGACTCCGACCGCTTCGAGAACGAACTGGTCACCATGCTCACCCGCTACCTGACCGGCGACCCGCGAGGACAGGGTCGAGCCGCGCGGCGTGCCGCGTCCCCGCTCAGGGAGAGCGGGTGATCGTCGCCTCCGGCGGCCCCGACCCGGGTTGGTCCGGACCTGCCCGGGCTGCTTACGATGGCCCGCATGACCCAGAACCTGCTCGGCGGCCCTCCTCCGACCGAATTGCCGGACAACACCGAGGCCCGTACGGCCCTGGAGAACGGCGTCGACCCGTTCGAAGTCGCCGCGCGCCACCCCGGCTACCCCGGCGCGTGGGCCGAGCTGGCCGATCGCGCGTTCATGGCCGGCAGCGTCATCGACTCCTACGCGTTCGCCCGCACCGGTTACCACCGCGGCCTCGACATGCTTCGGCGCGCCGGGTGGAAGGGCCAGGGCCCCGTGCCCTGGGAGCACGAGGCCAACCGCGGCTTCCTGCGCGCCCTCCACGCGCTCGGCCGCGCCGCCGCCGCCATCGGCGAGGACGACGAGGCCGAGCGCTGCAAGACCTTCCTGCGCGACAGCAGCCCCACGGCCGCCGACGTCCTCAAGGGGGAGTAGCGCCGAGCGAGCGGGCCGCCCGGTGCGCCTGAGCGGCGACACCGGGGATGCCCGAGGTCAGGAACGGCCCGCCGCCCGCCAGGTCGCCGACCACGTGCAGGCGCGGGTCAGGCCGTCCGCCGACCAGGAGGCGGCCGGTACCGGGATCGGCGGCGAGTCCGCCGTGCGGGTGCCGCGCCGCCCCCTGGCCGAGCAGGGACGAGACGAGTTCCCCGGCGGCCCGGGGGACCGCGTGCGGCGGCGGGTTGACCGCGTTGATCACGACGTCGGCGGTGTGCGTGCCCGCGCCGTGCTTGATCCGGAAGCCGCCGGCGGCCTCGATCTTCTCGATGCCCGGGAGAATCCGCAGCCCTCCGGCGTCGAACAGGTCGAGGAGCGCCGCGGCGTTGCGGGGCACCATCGGTGAGGCCAGGCCGGTGATCGTCCGGAAGAGGCCGGAGCGGAGCCGCGCCCGGTCGGTTTCGGGGAGGAGCCGCCAGGCGACCGGGCCGGCGGTGTGCGCGGCCTCCTGGATGATCCGGCGGCCGAGCATGGGCGCGTCCACCATGGCTAGTTGCTCGCGCAGGTTCGCGACGGGGTCCGCCGCCGCGGTCGCGGCGATCCGGGCGGCGAGCTCGTCCCAGTCCTCTCCGTGCTCCGCCAGCTCCGTGCGGATCAGGCCGGTCAGGCGTTCCAGCGTCACCGGCCCGCGCAGCGACCCCACCCCGTCGGGCGTCAGGTGGCGGACGGCGGTCTCCACCGGGCGCTGCCAGACGTACGGGAGCGTCCCGCTCCGCGACACCAGGCTGATTCCGCCGGAATGCCCGCGTGCGGCCAGGGACACCACGATGTCGACGGCGGTCAGGCCCGCTCCGACGACCGCCACGTCCCGTCCGGGCGGGATCTCTGCGAGGGTCCGTTCGAGCGGGTACGGATTGGCCACGAAGCCCGGCGCGCCGGTGAGGCCGTAATGGTCGACGGGGGTGCCGCCGCCCACGCAGAGCGCGATCCGGTCGGCGGCATACCGCCGCCCGTCCACGGTCCGCAGGGTCAGGCGCTCGGCCGGCGAGACGTCCGCCACGGCCGCCCGGACGACCTGCGCTCGGCCGAACCGCGCGAGGGCCTCCTCCGCCGTGTCCTCCAGGTAACGCCCGTAAACGGCGCGGGGCGGGATCGGCTGCCCGAGCCGCTCGTCCCGGTGGGCGCCGGGCGCGTGCCGCTCCAGCCAGCGCGCGTAATGGGCGCGGTCGCCGAACCGGATCGACATGATCTCCGGGGGGACGTTGACGAGCACGGAATCCAGATCGGGCTGGTAGGGACGGCCGCGCCACGGTAGCGGCGCGGGCTCGAACACGGTCACGGAGTCCACTGCCTCGGGGTCCAGGGCGTCCAGCAGCCCGACGGCCGCGGCTCCCGCCCCGATGATCGCGATGTCCATGGCGCCGAGCCTCGCCGCCCGGGGCGTCCCGCCCCATCCCGCCGGTTCGGGGATCCGGCCGGGCCCCGTCCCCCCGTTTGAGGGGGGCGGACCGATCCGGCCCCGAGGCAGACTGGACGGATGATCGATCAGCGCGAACGGCGGGCCCTCCTCGACGGCGCCGGACGCGCCCGCGACGCGGCCGAGCTGTTCGCGGGCGCGTCCGCACGGCTCCGCCGGATGATCGGTTTCCAGGGCGCGGCCTGGTCGGCGACCGACCCGGGCACCGGCCTGATCACCGCGCCGATGCGGGTGGAGGAGCTCGGCCGCCGCGAGGACTGCTTCACCTACTGGGAGTGCGCTCTCCTGGAGGAGGACGTCATCCCGTTCCGGGAGCTGGCCCGCGCGGCCGTCCCCGCCGCCGGGCTTCGCGCAAGCACCGACGACCTGCCCGCGCGCAGCGCGCAGTACCGCAAGCTCCTCGCACGCCAGGGAGTCGGCGACGAGCTGAGAGCCGTGTTCCGCGCCGGCGGCCGGCCGTGGGCCGTGGTCAGCCTGTTCCGCGAGAAGGGCCGCGAAGCGTTCGGGCCGTCCGAGGTCGCCCTGATCGCGGGCCTTTCGGCGCCGCTGGCCGACCGGCTGCGCGTCCTGGCCCGGCCCGCGACGCGTCCCGGGACGGCGGTGCCGGGCGGCCCCGGGCTGGTGCTCTTCGCCCCCTCCGGGGCGCCGGTCTCCGTCAACGACGAGGCGCGCGAGTACCTGGAACGGCTGCCGGACGGCCCGTCCAGCCCGTCCGCCCTGGGGCCGCCGCTGCCGATCTGGCTGATCGGCGCCGCCGCGCAGGCGCGGGCCGTCGCCGCCGAACGCGACCGCGGCGCCGCCCGGGTGCGGATCCGGACCAGCGACGGCCAGTGGCTGGTCTGCCACGCCTCGTGCCTGCACGGCCCGGACGGTGCCCCGGGGATGACGGCGGTGGTCATCCAGCCCGCCGCCGGCTCGGACATGGCGCCGATCATCGCGGAGGCGTACGGGCTGTCCGCCCGCGAACTGGAGATCACCCAGCTCGTCGCGCGGGGGCTGTCCACCGGCGGCATCGCCGCCGAACTCGTCATCTCCCCGCACACCGTCCGCGACCACCTCAAGACCGTCTTCGCCAAGGCGCGCGTGTCCAGCCGGGGCGAACTCGTCGCGCGGCTGTTCGCCGAGAACCACTGGCCGCGCCGCACCGGCCGCTGACCAGCGGTCGCGGCCCGGCTCCGGTTTCCTTGCCGCGCCGGGACAGGTAGGCTTCGATCGCAAGAGGCCCCTTCGCTACTTGCGGCGACCGGGGCCTTCGTCGTGGGAAGGGAAAGTGGCATGCCTGCCATCGTTCTTGTCGGAGCGCAGTGGGGAGATGAGGGCAAGGGCAAGGCCACGGACCTGCTCGGCGGGGACGTCGACTACGTGGTCCGCTTCCAGGGCGGCAACAACGCCGGGCACACCGTGGTCATCGGTGACAAGAGCTACGCGCTGCACCTGCTGCCGTCCGGGGTGCTGTCACCCGACGTCGTCCCTGTGATCGGCAACGGCGTGGTGATCGACCCGGCGGTGCTGCTCGGCGAGATCGACGGGCTGTGGGATCGCGGGATCTCCTGCGAGCGCCTGCTGCTCTCGGGGAACGCGCACCTGATCATGCCCCACCACCGGGCCCTCGACAAGGTCACCGAGCGGTACCTGGGCAAGGCCCGGATCGGCACCACCGGGCGCGGCATCGGCCCCGCCTACGCCGACAAGATCAACCGGATGGGCATCCGCGTCCAGGACCTCTTCGACCCGAACATCCTCACGCAGAAGCTCGATCTGGCGCTGCGCGAGAAGAACCAGGTCCTCACCAAGGTCTACAACCGGCGGCGCATCGACACGGGGCCGATCGTCCAGGAGTACCTGGAGTACGGGGAGCGGCTGCGGCCGTTCGTCGCCGACACGGCGCTCGTCCTGAACAAGGCGCTCGACGAGGACAAGGTCGTCCTGCTGGAGGGCGCCCAGGGCACGCTGCTGGACATCGACCACGGCACCTACCCGTTCGTGACGTCGTCCAGCCCGACGGCGGGCGGCGCGTGCGCGGGCTCCGGCGTCGGACCCACGAAGATCAACCGCGTGATCGGCATCATCAAGGCGTACACGACGCGGGTCGGCTCCGGGCCGTTCCCCACCGAGTTGCTGGGCGAGGAGGGCGAGTACCTCCGCAAGACCGGCGGCGAGTACGGGGTGACCACGGGACGCGACCGCCGCTGCGGCTGGTTCGACGCCGTCATCGCCCGCTACGCCACCCGCGTCAACGGCATCACCGACTACTTCCTGACGAAGCTGGACGTCCTGTCCGGGCTGGAGCGCGTCCCGGTGTGCGTCGCGTATGACATCGACGGGGGGCGTGTGGACGAGCTCCCCACGACCCAGACGGAGTTCCACCACGCCAAACCCGTCCTGGAGTACCTGGACGGCTGGCAGGAGGACATCACGGGGGCCAAGTCGTTCGCGGACCTTCCCGCCAACGCGCAGGCGTACGTCCGCTCCCTGGAGGAGATGTCCGGCTGCCGGATCTCCGCGATCGGCGTCGGCCCCGGACGCGACCAGACGCTCTCCCTCCACCCGCTGGTCTGACGATGGCAGAAGTCCACGGCCACCGGGGAGCGCGCGGCCTCCGCCCGGAGAACACCCTTCCCGGCTTCACCCACGCCCTGGAACTGGGCGTGGACGCGATCGAACTCGACGTGGGCATGTCCGCCGACGGCGTGGTCGTCCTCAACCACGACCAGGCGCTCTCCCCCGTCAACCTCACCGACACCGCCCCCGTCCGGCCCGGCGACCCCGCCTTCCCCTACGTCGGCAAGCGGATCCGGGACCTGACCTTCGACCAGCTCCGCACGATCGACGCGGGCGCCCGGTGCCACGAGTCCTACGACCAGACGGCCGTCCCCGGCACGCGCATCCCGACCCTCGCCGAGGCGTGCGCCCTGCTGGCCCCCACGGGCGTCACTCTCGCCGTGGAACTCAAGACCGACCCCAGCTGGCCGATCGAGGACGTGCAACGCCTCACGGCCGCCGTGGTGGACATCCTGACGTCCGCCGGCGTGCACGGCCGGTCGCGCCTCCTCGCGTTCGACTGGCGCGTCCTGACCGAGGCCCGCCGCGACCATCCGGAGTTCCCCCGCGTGGCTCTGGTCGAGCGCAAGACCCTCGTCCCGGACACCCCCTGGCTCGCCGGCCTCTCCCCGGACGACCCGGTATCCGCCGCCGCGACGATCGGCGCCGACTTCCTGTCACCCGAGCACCCCCTGACCACCCCGGAACTGGTCGAGCAGGCCCACTCTCAGAACCTCAAGGTCGCCGTCTGGACGGTCAACACCTCCGAAGAGATGGCCCGCTTCATCAAGTACGGCGCCGACGCCATCATCACCGACTACCCCGACCGTTTCCACGAGGCCGCCCCTCGTTGACTTGCGGCGTGTTGTTGTTTTCGGCGCGCCCATAACAACGACTCGCCGCAAGTCAACGCATCGAGGAGACATCGTGATCGAGAGGTTCGCGGCCGTGCGGGGGTTGCGGCTGGCCTGGCTGGACGGCGGTCCCGAGGGGGGCACGCCGATCCTCGCGCTGCACGGGCACTTCGGCCGGGCCCGGTGCTTCGCGCCGCTCGCCGCCGCGCTCGCGCCCGGCCACCGGGTGATCGCGCTGGAGCAGCGGGGCCACGGCCACAGCGACCGGGGTGACGGCTACGGCCCGGACGCCTATGTGGCCGACGCCGCCGAGTTCCTGCGCGGGCTGGGGCTCGGCCCGGTGATCGTGCTCGGACACTCGATGGGCGGGGTCGTCGCGTTCCGGCTGGCCGCCCGCCATCCGGAACTCGTCCGGGCCCTGGTCGTGGAGGAGGGCGGCGCCTACAACCGGCCGCCCGAGATTCCGCACCCGGTGCTGGACGTCCGCGGCTGGCCCCGCCGGTCCGCGACCTTGGGCGAGCTGCGCCGTGACATCGAGGCGCGGGGCATTCCCGACGCCGGCTACTTCCTGGAGAGCGCCGTCGAACACGCCGACGGGTGGGGCCTGCTTTTCGACCACGACGACATGGTGGCCTCGCAGCGGGCCCTCGTCGGCGACTGGTGGGCCGACTGGCTGGGCTCCACGTGCCCGGCCCTGCTCGTGCACGGGCTGGACAGCTTCGTCCTGCCCACCGCGATGGCCGGGGAGATGGCCGCGCGGCGTCCCGGGACCGTCCTGCGCGAACTCGCGGGCTGCGGCCACTGGGCGCACGACGACGATCCCGCGGCCTTCACACGCGCCGTGCGGGACTTCCTGGCCACGCTGTGACGCTCAGAGCCAGCCGTTGCGGCGGAAGCCTCGGTAGAGGGAGAAGCAGGCCAGGGCGATGACGCCGAGGATCATGGGGTAGCCGTAGCGCCACTCCGTCTCGGGCATGAAGTCGAAGTTCATGCCGTAGACGCCGGCGATGGCGGTCGGGACCATGAAGATGGCGCCCCACGAGGAGATCTTCCGCATGTCCTTGTTGTCGGCCACGGTGACCTGCGTCATGTGGGCCTGGAGGATGGGGTTGAGGAGTTCGTCGTAGGACTCGACCTGCTCCCGGACGCGGGTGAGGTGGTCCTCCACGTCGCGGAGGTACTCCTTGATCTCGGCGGGGACGAAGCGGCGGCCGGACAGGCTGCGCAGGGGCCCCGCCAGGGGGCCGACCGCGCGCTTGAGCTGGATGACCTCGCGCTTGAGCCGGTAGATGCGGCGTGACTCGTCGGTGCGCTCGGGCGAGAAGACGGCCTCCTCGACCTCGTCGATGTCCTCCATGACGGCGTCCGCGACGCTGACGTAGCCGTCGACGACGCGGTCGGCGACGGCGTGCACGACGGCGGCGGTGCCGAGGGCGAGGCGTTCGGGCTCCTTCTCCAGGTCGCGGCGGACGGGTCCGAGTTCGCCGTGCGCGCCGTGCCGGACGGTGACGACGAAGTCGGGCCCGCAGAAGATCATGATCTCGCCGGTCTCGACGACCTCGGCGCCGCCGGGCCCGCTCGCGACGTAGCCGACCGTCTTCATGACGACGAAGTGGACGTCGTCGTAGCGCTCCAGCTTGGGACGCTGGTGGGCGTGGATCGCGTCCTCGACCGCGAGCGGGTGCAGACCGAAGACCTCGGCGAGTTCGGTCAGCTCGGTGGAGGACGGCTCGTGGAGGCCGACCCAGACGTAGCCGGCGCTGTCGCCGTCAGGGGTGAGGCGGCCGTCGCGGACGAGGCGGACGGCGTCGGCGACGGTGTCGGTGGAGACGCGGTGGCCGTCGATGTAGGCGGCCCAGTCGATCACGGCGGAGCCACGGTGCGGTGCCTCGACGCCCGAGGGACGGCGCGGCTTGAACAGGGCGCGGGTGGGGCGGACGCGCGTCATGGCCATGGGGTGCTCCTAACCGCCGGCCACGCACGCGGCGGCGCGCTCGACCCAGGCCGGTCAGCGAGGGGAGCGCGCGGAAGCGATGGCCGGGCGCCAGATGGAGGCGGACGGACGGTCGGCCCGAACAGTTCTGTCCGGACTGTGAGGGTTTTCCGGCGAACTGCAAGGATCACCAGGACTCATCCCGACCACCTCCTTTCACACCTCGGCAAAGCCTGTGGAAGCCTACCAGCCGACATTTAGGACGCCGCCCACATCGGTGATGTTCACAGGTCGCGGGCGTGATGCCCGCCACGTGACGTGCGCCCCTCCGGCTCCCAGTAAGCTCGCGTGACGTGCGAGTACTCGTCCTTGGATCGGGTGGCCGCGAGCATGCGCTCGCCCGCGCCCTGCATCGCGACCCTTCCGTCACCGCCCTCCACTGCGCTCCGGGCAACCCGGGCACGGCCGATATCGCGGACAACCACCAGATCGATCCGACCGACCCGGTCGCGGTGACCGAGTTGGCCGGTCGGCTGCGGGCCGAACTCGTGGTCGTGGGCCCGGAGGCGGTCCTGGTCGCGGGCGTCGGCGACGCTCTGCGCCGCGCCGGGTTCCCGTGCTTCGGGCCCGACCGCGCCGCGGCCCGCATCGAGGCGTCCAAGGCGTTCGCGAAGGAGGTCATGGCGAAGGCGGCGGTCCCGACCGCCGACGCGCGGATCTGCGACACGACCGACGAGGCGGAGAAGGCGCTGGACGCCTTCGGCCCGCCCTACGTGGTGAAGGACGACGGCCTGGCCGCGGGCAAGGGCGTCGTCGTCACCGAGGACCGCGCCGCCGCGGCCGAGCATGCCGCCGCCTGCGGGCGGGTCGTGATCGAAGAGTTCCTGGACGGCCCCGAAGTCTCCCTGTTCGCCCTGTCCGACGGCGAGAACGCCGTCCCGCTGCTGCCCGCGCAGGACTTCAAGCGCGCGTACGACGGCGACGAGGGCCCCAACACGGGCGGCATGGGCGCCTACACCCCCCTCCCCTGGGCACCGCCCGAGCTGGTGGACGAGGTCATGTCCACGGTCGTCCAGCCCGCCGTGGACGAGCTGCGCCGCCGCGAGACCCCCTACGTCGGCGTCCTCTATGCGGGGCTGTCCCTGACGTCCAAGGGCGTGCGCGTGGTGGAGTTCAACGCCCGCTTCGGCGACCCCGAGACCCAGGTCGTCCTGGACCGCCTGGCCACCCCGCTCGCGAAGCTGCTCCAGGCCTGCGCGATCGGCGCCCTCGACCCGGACTTCCGCCCGGAGTGGCACCCGGGCGCGGCCGTCACGGTCGTCATAGCCGCCGAGGGCTACCCGTCCACCCCGGTGAAGGGCGACGAGATCACCGGCCTGGACGAGGCCGCCAAGGTCGACGGCGCCTACATCCTCCACGCGGGAACGAAGCTGGACGCGGACGGACGCCTGGTCGCGAACGGCGGCCGCGTCCTCAACGTCGTCGGCACCGGCCCCGACCTGGCCACCGCCCGCACCACCGCCTACGAGGCCGTCTCCGAAATCACCCTTCGCGCCTCCCACCACCGCACCGACATAGCCGACCTGGGATAATCGGCCCGTGATTGATCGGTACACGCTTCCGGAGATGGGGCGCGTCTGGAGTGACGCGCATAAGTACGAGCTGTGGTGCCAGGTGGAGGTCCTCGTCGTCGAGGCCCACGCCGAGGCCGGCACGATCCCGCCGGAGGTGGTGGAGCCGGTGCGGAAGGCGCCGCCGCCGACGCCGGAGGCGGTGCACGAGATCGAGGCGGTCACGCAGCACGACGTGATCGCCTTTCTTTCGGCGTGGGCGGACAACACCGAGCCCCGCGAGGCGGCGCGGTACGTCCACTTCGGCATGACGTCGTCCGACCTGCTCGACACGGCTCTGGCGCTGCAGCTCGTCGAGGCGACGGACATCCTGCTGGAGAAGGCCGACGCGCTCGTCGCGACGCTGCGCGACCACGCTCTGGCGCACCGGGCGACGCTGCGGGTGGGCCGGACGCACGGCATCCACGGCGAGCCGGACGTCTGGGGGCATCGCGTCGCCGACTTCGCGTTCGCCATGGCACGGTCCCGCGACCGGCTGCGGCGCGCCCGGGAGGCCGTCGGGGTGATGGCGATCTCCGGTGCGGTCGGGACGTACTCCAACATCGACCCGGCCGTCGAGCTGCACGTCGCGCGCAAGCTCGGGCTGAACAGCGCGGACGTCTCGACGCAGGTCGTCATGCGCGACGGGATCTCCGAGTGGGTCTCGTCCCTGGCGATCATGGCGACGGTGTGCGAGACGATCGCGCTGGAGGTCCGGCACGGGCAGCGCACCGAGGTCCGGGAGCTGTGGGAGCCGTTCGGCAAGGGCCAGAAGGGCTCGTCGGCGATGCCGCACAAGAAGAACCCGATCATCTCCGAGCGGCTGGCGGGGATGGCGCGGATCGTGCGGGCCCAGATCGTCCCGGTTCTGGAGGGCATCCCGCTCTGGCACGAGCGCGACATCTCGCATTCGTCGACGGAGCGGATCGCGCTGCCGGACGCGTCCGTCGCCCTCGACTACATGCTGAACCTGACGAATCGCCTCATGTCCGGACTTGTCGTGGACGAGGCGCAGATGCGGGCCAACCTGGAGTCGACCGGCGGGCTCATCTACACCTCGACCGTGCTGCTGGAGCTGGTCGAGGCCGGGATGTCGCGCGACGACGAGGCGTACCCGCTCGTCCAGAAGGCCGCGATGGAGACGTGGGAGAGCGGCACGCCGTTCCGCGAGACGCTGCGCAAGCACGCCGCGGAGGCGTCGCTGACGCTGGACGAGACGCGCCTGGACGAAGTGTGCCGTCCGGAGCGTTTCGTCGAGCGTCTGGGCCCGGTCTTCGACCGCCTGGGCGCACTCCAATGAATTCTGCACGGGCCCCCGGGAGGGACTTTGACGGCGACCCTGACCGAGCTGAACAGCTACCCCCTCAAGAGCGGCGGCGGAACCCCGCTGCACAGCGCCGAGCTCACCTCAAAGGGCCTGCCGTTCGACCGTGAGTTCATGCTGGTCACTCCCGAGGGCCGCTTCCTGTCGCAGCGGGACCTGGCGCAGATGGCGTTGTTGCGCCCGTCCTACGACGGCGAGATCCTCACCGTGAACGCTCCGGGTGTTCCGGCGCTCGTCCACAAGGCCGACCGTGACGGCGAAGTCCGCGACGTGGTCGTCCAGAGGACGGAGTGCCAAGGCGTCGACCAGGGCGACGAGGCCGCCGCCTGGTTCTCGTCCCTCCTCGGCCAGGACTGCCGGCTGGTGCGCTTCACCGGCCACCGGTCCACGTCGCGCGGCGGCGGCGAGGCGATGTTCGCCGACGGCTATCCGCTGCTGCTCATCTCCGCCGAGTCCCTCGTCGACCTCAACGCGCGCCTGGACGAGCCGCTGCCGATGAACCGGTTCCGGCCCAGCCTCGTCGTCGAGGGGCTCGGGGCGTTCGGTGAGGACGACGTGCGCCTCCTGCGCGTCGGTGAGACCGTCATCGAGGCGATCAAGCCGTGCAGCCGCTGCGTCATCACCACGACCGACCAGGAGACCGCCGAGCGCGGACGCGAGCCGCTGCGGACGCTCGCCACCTACCGCAACCGGGACCGCGGCATCCAGTTCGGCCAGAACTGCGTCCCCCGGACTCTCGGCACGCTCACGCTGGGCGACCCCGTCGAGGTTCTGGAAGCGCGCTGACTCAGCCGACGACCTCGCCGGTCTCGTTGCCGTAGCGGTCCTTCATGGCGGTCGGGACGATCTCCACCGTGAGGCCGGGCAGGGACGGGACGGCGCGACTCCCCGCCGTGGGACGCAGAGCCGCCTTGAGGTCGTCCAGCGCGGTCAGGGGGACGTGGACGTCCAGCATGCCCTCAAGCACCTCGTCGACGACGAAGGTGTCACCGGGAAGGAACGTGAGCCTGGTCTCGTCGGTCTGCAGGATCAGCTCGCGGCCGAACGGCAGGCGGCCCTGGAGGGCGTCGGCGATGGCCGGGGCCTGCAACGCGCCGATCCGGAGCGTCGTCGACGCGGCCGAGCGCTCCCAGTGGGCCGTGGTCACGTACAGGAAGCCGCCGCTGGAGCCCTCCTGCGCGGCGCCCTCGTCGACGGCGCGGGCGATCTGCGGATCGGCCAGCAGCGAGCGGCGGTCGATGTCGGTGACGAACAGCGGGAGGTGCGGGGCGAGAACCCGCATCAGGCCGTCGGCGTTCCACCGGCGCACGGCCTCGTACTCCTCGCTCGCGAGCCCGACGACCTGGAGGAAGGCGACCCGGCCGTGGGGCGTCGAGATCTCCGCGAGCTCCGGGTCGGAGACGAACGTCACCGCGCGGATCTCCGAGTCCTCCCGGTCGGCGTTGATCGGCCCGTTGGCGTTCATGTGGTGGCCGGGCGCGAACGTGTTGCCGGAGTTGAACACGTACCGGGCGAGGTTCTGCAGGAGGTTCGGCGCCCACATCGGCGGCTCGTCCTCCGCCGGGTCGCGGGCGACGCGGAACGTGAACTCGAATCCCCAGCCCGACTCGTCCGGGTCCTCGGATTCCTTGGTGTACAGCTCGGTCATGCCGTACGTGACGAAATGCCAGTGCGGGACGGGCTCGATGCGGGGGTAGACGCTGATCCCGTCGAGCGGATCGGACCCGCCCAGCGACCATTTGAGGAGGGTCGCCAGGTGAAGCGGTTCCGCGTCTCCGTAGAGGGGCCTGAGCGCGGCGTCGATGGCGTCCCAACCGGGTGATTCGTCCATGAATGATCAGCGTAGACTCCGACGCGTCGGCGCGCCGCCCATACGCTCACCTTGGGAATTTCCCGTGGGTGTGCGAACCTTGCGGGCACTTCGGGTGTCTCAACGAGCAGAACCGACGCCATCGTGGCGCGGGCCGGACAGCACACGCCCGGGCCGATGGTTTACTGGGGTCGCGTTGACGCAGGGGGACACCATTCGGCGCGCTCGGCCCTCGTGCCCCCGCTTGCAGGCGAGTAACCCGCATTCACGAAGGAGTAAGGCGGCATGAGCATGGGCCACGAGGTTCGCTACCGCGTGCGCGGCGGACGGCAGCTGCACGGCACCGTTTTCGTCCAGGGGGCGAAGAACGCCGTCCTGCCGATGATCGGCGCCTCGCTGATGGCCGCCAAGGGACGGACCGTCCTGCGCAACGTTCCGATCATCGAGGACGTGCGGCGGGCGGTCGAGCTCGCGCGGGCCGTCGGGGCCAAGGCCGAGCTGCACGAGACGGAGCGCACGCTCGTGATCGACGCGTCCTCGCTCAGCAGCCCGGTGCTGCCGGCGGAGATCGCGTCCCGGTTCCGCGGCTCGTTCCTGTTCGTCCCGGCGCTGCTGCACCGGCTCGGCGAGGCGGTCATCGAGGGCGTCGGCGGCTGCAACCTCGGAAGCCGCAACCTGGACTTCCACTACAACGGCTTCAAGCGGATGGGCGCGACGGTCACCGAGCACGTGGCCGACAACGGCGACGGCATCATCCACATCAAGGCCGGCGACCTGCGCGGCGGAACGCTCTACTGCGACACCCCCTCGCACACCGGCACCGAGAACCTGATCATGGCGGCCGCGCTGGCCCAGGGCACCACGCTGATCAAGAACGCGGCGCTGGAGCCGGAGGTCCTGGACAACATCAAGATCCTCCAGGCGATGGGCGCCAAGATCGGCGGCGGCGGCACCGGGTTCATCACCGTCGAGGGCGTGGACGAACTGACCGCCGTCGAGCACACCGTGATGCCCGACCGCATCGACGCCGGCGTGTTCGTGATGGCCGCCGCGATCACCGGCGGCGACCTCAGCCTCGTCGGCGCCAGCCTCGAGCACCTCGGCGTCGCCGCCGACAAGCTTGAGCAGATGGGCGTGGAGTTCCACCAGCAGGGCGCGGTGCTCCAGGTCCGCCGCGAGCGGACGCTGCGTCCGATCAACGTCATCACCGACGAGTACCCCGGGTTCGCCACCGACCTGCAGTCGCCGATCATGGCGCTGTCGTGCCTGGCCGAGGGCCCCTCCTACGTCTACGAGCGGATCTTCGACGGGCGGTTCAAGCTGGCCGACGAGCTCGGCAAGATGGGCGCCGACATCGAGGTGGACGGCAACCGCGCGAAGGTGAACGGTCCGCGCGCCCTGCGCGGCGCCGAGGTCGAGGCGCACGACCTGCGCTGCGGCAGCGCGCTCGTGCTGGCCGGCCTCGCGGCCGAGGGCGAGACGACGATCACCTCGGCCTACTATCTCGACCGCGGTCACGCGCACACGGCCGAGCGCCTGTCCCAACTCGGCGCCGAGATCGTCCGCGAGGCCGACTAGGCGTCTCCGGAGGGCGCATCGGCCGATTGTGGCCCCGTCCTGACCAACTCCGGAGTGCCACCTGACGGGCACTGTAACGCGCGAGCGTGAATCGGTTCGGCAGTGTGTTACCAACCAGTCACGCAATGCTGTTACGGCCTGTCTCGCTGATCAGTCCTTGGCAGTGCGCTGAGCTGGGCAATAAACGTATGGAACGGTCCTCTCGGGACAGTCCGTAACGCGACAAAAGATCACTGACCTGCGGTGCCGCGCCATGAACACCGGATCACTCGTCTTTCCGGGTGGGACGGCATCGGTACGGACGAGTTACGGTCCGCAGGTAAACCAAACGGGCATCACAGGGGTCTTCCCAGTGCGCGACAGCGCCAGGGAGGGCCTCTGTGCGTGTTTTCGGGTCTTGTTTTTCGACTTCGGACGCCCGAAGATGCAGGATCAAGGCTGGCCGAATGGTGACAAATTACTGACCAGGGGGTCCCGTAGGTTACTTTTTCGCCGCACTCTTGATTCGATTTCGCGTCTGGGCGTCACACATCGTCGTCCTGACCCGATCTGCCAGCAGAAGGGGCTCTCTGGGTGAGGGGGCTGCGAAGTAGGCGATCGCAACGGGAACTGCGGTGCTGGGTCAGAAGGCAGGGGCGACAAGCCATGAGTCAACCGTTGGGCGGAGCGTGCGCGAACGCGTGGTCGGGGTCGGACCCCCGCCGGGAGGATGGACCGGAAGCGAGCGATCATCTATGACGGCCGCACGAACGGGGTCGGTGACACCCGACCTCACGATCGGCGTCGTAGGCCCGCATGACCTGGTCGAACGGGTCATGCTGATGGGCCACGGCCCCACCCCGGTACCGAGCAGGCTGGTGGCCGCCGCCTACCGGGACGAGCAGGAGGCCGCCGACAAGGTCGTGCGGCTGGGATCGGGCGTCGACGTGTGCCTGTTCGCCAGCCCCGTCCCCTACGACTTCGCACGCAAGGCGGGCGTGCTCACGATGCCGGCCACCTACGTCCCGCTGAACGGCGCCGCCCTGCAGGGCGCGCTGCTGCGGGCCTCCCTCGACGAACGCTTCGACCCCTCCAGGGTCAGCATCGACGTCCTCGGCCGCGCCGAGGTCGAGGAGGCCTACTCCGAGATCAGCCTGGGCACCGAGCAGGTCCACCTGCGCGAGGAGGCCGCGGGCCCCGGCACGCTCGCCGCGTTCCACGAGCGGCTGTGGCGGCGCGGGGCGACGACGGTCGCGATGACCTGCGTGCACGCCACCGCGGAGCGGATGGAGATGGCCGGCGTGCCGACGCTGCGCGTCCGCCCGACCGGCGCGGCGATCCGCAGCTCCCTCCAGACGGCCGCCCTGCTCGGCGCGCACCACCGGCTGGAGGAGTCGCAGCTCGTCGTGGTGCTGGTGGACGTGCCGACGCTGCGCGAGACGCCCCGCCGCGTCACCCCCCGCTACTGGCGCGACGAGCTGAAGCTCGCGCTGCACCGGGTGCTGCTCCAGGAGGCGCACCGGATGAACGCGTCGGTGTGGCCGCTGGACGACCACAGCTACCTCGTCATCGCGACGCGCGGCTCGGTCACCGCGTCCACCGAGGGGTTCCGGACGCCGCCGTTCGTCGAGCGCGTCCGCGAGGAACTCGGCCTCGCGATCGAGGTCGGCATCGGCATGGGCCGCACGGCGCACGAGGCGGAGAACCACGCCCGCGCCGCTCTGGCCCGCTCGCAGAGCTCCCAGCGCGCCCAGGGCTTCGCCCTGGACCGCGACGGCCGCGCCCTCGTCCCCGCGCCGCGCACCCCGCCGCGGACGCCGCCGCAGCCCAAGCCCAAGGGCCTGGAGATCCTCGCGCGCCTGGCCGACAAGCTCGGCGACCAGGAGCAGCCGCTGATCGTGGACGCGGAGAACGCCGGCAAGATGCTCGGAGTCACCCCCCGAACGGCCCGCCGCCTCCTCCGTACCCTCGTCGAGGAGGGCCTCGCCTGGCCACTC
>NZ_SMKH01000087.1 GCF_004348515.1 Actinomadura sp. KC345
CGTAGCCGTAGGAGAGTTCCCCGCGGGCGAGTCGTGTGGTGACGTTGGGGAGGCGGTGGCGCTGCCGGGCCAGGTTGAGGCGTTCCTTGGCGCGGGCCTCGCGCATGCCGAGCCGCGAGCGCAGCCAGCTCCGTGTGGATGGGTATCCCCAGCGGCGCATCTCTCTCGACGCGTCCACCCTGCCGATCAAAGCCGCCAGGGTACCTTCATTCAGGTCGGTGGCTCGGGCCAGGCTTTCGGCGTCCCCCATGCACACCGCCGGCGAGTCAGGCGCCGGGCGTTGGGCGAGTTCGGCCGCGATCGCTACCGCCGCGTCCACCAGCTCACTGGTGGACATCGACGCCACATCGATCCCATCGGTCGAACACATGACTCAATGTTATCGAACAACCACTCCCCGTATCCTGATTCCAGGTGAGAATATTGAAACCTTCTCGCTAGTGTTCTGCGCCTAAAATCCGCTGTGGAGTCCAGCTGGGTCGACGGCGAGGACAGGTGCCCGAGTCGGCCGGGGCCCCAAGGTGCCCGAACTGCACCGCCGACACCGCGCGACCCAGTTCAAGGACTCTTGGTCGCGATCGACAAGGCGCCGTGCCCGCCTGCTGGAGGTGCATCTGGTCTGCGACGACCTGGCCACCCACAAGACACTGCTCGTCCATCAGTGGCTGGCCGCCACCCCCGCTTCCACGTGCACTTCACCCCGACCGGGCTGCCTGGCTCAACCAGGTCGAGCACTGGTCCGCCTGCCTCACCACCCAACTCACCCAGTGCGGCGTCCACAAAGTGTCCAAGTCCTTGAAGCCGACGTCCGCGCCACCAATCGAAGCCGTTCGTGTGGACCAGTGTGGACCAGGACCGCCGAAGAGATCTTCGACCCCCTCGCCTAGGACCGGGGGCCTCGGCCTACGGCTATCGATCGGCCAGCGGCGTCCCCGCGGAGGACGGCGCACGTAGGACGTATCCGTGACAGGACGTTGCGCAGGCGGCGGTTTGCGTGGCCATCTCCAACCGGCAAGCCCGGTCGGAGTGGTCCAGGTGACCGTTGCCCGTGCCACCATCGGAGCTGAGTCGCTATCCTCTGTCGCTGATCAGCGACACGACCTGCGAAGTCGGACGCGCGACCGGTGACGAGACGTTCCGCACCGAGACCGTGCGGCACGCCCAAGAACTCGGCGCTCCAACGCCCATCCCCTTGACACCCTGTCCTCGGAGACCACCGGGACCGGGAGCCGGATCGGGCGCCCGCCCCGGGGCGTGGGGGTCACCCCTGCCCCATGTGGACGAACCGCCCGTGCCGTCGCACCCCTGGACTGTCCCGCTGTGTGGAGCGCGTCCCCCGTCTGCGCGCGTGCCCCCCATCCCTCGTAGGGCGGGAGGCGGCCGACTCAACCCGGCGCCGGGGCCACGGAACGTCGGAAGCGGGTGGGACGGAGCCTCCTCCCACCCGCTCCCGGTCGGCCGGCTCAGATGGGGCAGCCGGTCATGTGGACCTTTGTCTTCTGCACCTCGCAGCTTGGGGCCGCCGTCATGTGGACGGCCCTGGCCGCGTTCGCCGGTGAGGCGCTCGTGGCCACCAATATGGCGACCGTGCTGGCCGTCGTGACGAGAAATCTCTTCATTGAGATCCTGTCCTATTTGTGTGAATAGCCGGGTCTGTCCCGGAGGATGGTCAATCATAGCGAGAGCGTTGGGTCGCAGGGGGGATTTCGTGTGGTTCGCGCTGACAGTCGGAGATGCGGTTTTGTTGCGACCGTCCCGGCGAAATAGAGTGGGCCTCTAGAAAGGCGTTCAGGTTCCGGTGTTCTGTCCGGTTTGGCGTAGGCGGGCACGGAGGTGGGTGCCTTCAGCCAGGCCGAGGGTGTCGAACAGGCGGATCGCCTGGTGCCAGCAGTCGCGGGCGGCGTCGTCGCCCTGGACGTGCAGGAGTGCCGTGCCCAGGCTTTCCAGGGCCTTTGCCTCTTCGTACGGGACGCCTATCCGGGCGGCCAAGGAACGGGCTTGGCGGAGGTGGTCGACGGCAGCCGGGTAGCGGCCGGACGCGGTGAGGGTTTCGCCCAGGTGGCGGAGCGCGAGGGTTTCCTCGTAGCGTTCGTTTATCGACCGGGAAAGGGCCAGGGCGCGCTCGTGGTGGATCAGTGCCTCGGCGTATCGCCCGGTATTGTGGAAAGTGGCGCCTATGCCGATCAAAGTCTCGACCTGGTTACGACGGTCTCCCAGTTCCATGGATATGGCCAAAGCCCTGCGATAATTAGTCAGCGCCGTTTCGTGCGCGCCGGTGCGGCGATGGACGTTGGCCGTGTTGATGAGCCAGATGGCCTCGTGCTGGCGGTCGAGGCCGGTCGAGGCCGTGGTCCGCTCGTAGTACTCCACCGCGCGCTCGACGTCGCCCATGCGGATCATCAGGTCGCCCATGTTGTTGAGCGCCATCATGTGGCCGTGCGGGTCGTCGATCTCGGTGAAGATCGCGAGGGATTCGAGGCGGAGGCGTTCGGCTTCGCGGTAGCGGCCGGTGAACTCCAGGAAGATCGCGATGTGGTCGAGGCTCCGGGCCTCGCCGTGCCGGTCTCCCAGGGAGCGTTGGATATCGAGTGCCTCCCGGCAGCACGAAAGGGCCTCGGAGAAGCGGGAGCAATGCCAATGGACAAGGCTTATGCGTCCGAGAATATGCGCCTCGGCCCGGCGGTCACCGAGTGAGCGGTAGATCGTCAGTGCCTTTTCCGCTTCGTCCATCGCGGTGTCGTACATGCCGCCGCGGAAACGGATGTGGCTGAGGTCGGCCAGCGCGCGTGCGGTGCCCGGCCGGTCGCCGGACTCCCGCAGCGCCTCGACCGCGCGGGCATGGAGCCGCGCCGCGGCGTCCCAGTGGCCGCGCGACTCCAGATGCCCGGCGAGCACGCGGGCGAACCGGGGGGCCTGTCCTGGGAAGCCGATCCGGCCGGCCTCGGCGGCGGCGTTCAGCAGGCAGTCGTGCTCGGCCGTGAACCACTCGGCGGCCGCCGCCTCGTCCGGCAGCGGCGGCAGGCCCGGCGGAAGATGGACGATGCGGATGCCGTCCGCCGGCCGGTGCGGGAACAGCCGCCGGTCCGCACGGTCCGCCGCCGCGAGGTAGAAGTCCAGGATCCGGTGGACGGTCCGGCGCCGCTCCTCCTCGGGGTCGCTCTCGCGGGCGAGGCGGTCGGCGTAGTCGTGCACGAGGTCGTGGAATCGATAGCGGCCCCCGGCCGACTCGGTGATCAGGTTCCGGTCGAGGAGATCCTCGAGGATCCGCTCGGCCTCGCGGACGGGACGGGCGAGCGCCGCCGCGGCGGCGTGCGCCGTCAGGTCGGGGCCGGGATGCAGCGCCAACGCGCGGAACGCGTCCCGCAGCGGCGGCGGAAGCCCGCGGTAGGACAGCTCGAACACCCTGGTGATCTCGTGTCCCTCGTCGCGCAGCTCGTCCAGCCGGTCACCGGGGGTCAGCCGGGCGAGCAGGTCGGCGGCGTGCCAGGCGCGGCGGTGCCGCAGCCGGCTCGCCGCCATCCGCACCGCGAGGGGCAGCCGGCCGCAGCGGTCGACGACGGCGGCGACGTCGGCGGCGGGCTCCGCGCGCCCGGGGCCGGAGAGCCCCGTGAACAGGGCCGCGGCGTCCTGGACGGGCAGCACGTCCAGTGACAGCGGCAGAGCCTCGTGCAGCCCGGTCAGCCGGCGCCGGCTCGTCACCATCACCAGGCAGCCGGCGGACGCGGGCAGCAGCGGCCTGACCTGCTCGTGCTCGGCGGCGTCGTCCAGCACGATGATCGCGCGGCCGCCGGCGAGCTGGGACCGCCACAGTGCGGCGCGCTCGTCCAGCGCACGTGGCACCCGGGCCGCGGGGACGCCGATCATGCGGAGCAGCGTGTCGAGCGCGTCCGCCGGATCGACCGGGCCCTGCCTGGTGTCGTGCGCGTGCAGCTTGAGGAAGATGTGAGCGTCGGGGAACTCCCCGGCCAGCCGGTGCGCGAGGTGGACGGCGAGCGCCGTCTTGCCGACCCCGGGCATGCCGTCGATGGCGAGGACGGTCGCCGCGGATCCCGCCGGGGCGCCCTCGTCCGGGACCACGGCCAGGAGCTGACGCAGCTCCTCGTCCCGTCCGGTGAACCGCGGGACGTCGTGGGGCAGGACGCGGGGAGGCCGGTCGACGCCGAGCCGGGTGCCGGGGACGCGCAGCAGCGCCGGATCGCTCCGCAGGATTCGCCGTTGGAGGTCGCGCAGCGCGGAGCCCGGTTCGGTCCCGGACTCCGTCACGAACAGGTCGTGGGTGCGCCGGTAGACCTCCAGCGCCTCGGCTTGCCGCCCGGAGCGGTAGAGCGCCAGCATGAGCCCCTCGACCGGGCGCTCATCCTCCGGATGGCGTTCCACCAGGTCCGACAGCTCGCGCACGAGGTCGGCGTGATGACCGCGCTGCAACTCCAGGTTGACGCGCTCGAACGTGGCCGTGAGCAGTTCCTGCTCCAGGACGTGACGGGTCCGCTCCGCCCAGCCTCCGCTCAGGTCGGCGAGCGGGTCCGCCCGCCACAGCGTGGCGGCCCTGCGAAGATGGTCGAGGGCGTACTCTTCGTCGCCGCTCTCGGCGATGGCCCGCGCCTGGTCGCGCAGCAGCCGGAAACGGTGCAGGTCGACCGACTCGTCGGCGACGTCGATCCGGTAGGAGCCGTGCCGGGACAGCAGCGCCGCGCCCTCCACCCCGTCGAGACGGCGCCGCAGCCGTGTCATGTAGGAGTAGAGGCTCTGCCGCGCCTTGGCCGGCGGGGCGTCGTCCCAGACCCGGCGGATGAGGGTCTCGGCGGGCACGGGCTGCCGCGGGCTGAGCAGCAGCGCGGCCAGGACGCACCGTTCCTTGGTCGTTCCGAGGTCTCGCCGCTGGCCGTCGATCCACAGCTCAACGGGGCCTATGACGCGGAACTCCACCGGTTCCCCTTTGTGGAAATCTCCTCCTGCGCCGATTTTGTCATCGCGTGTACCACATTGCTAGAGCGTGGACACGTTTCCCCCAGTCATCCCGGAACCCCACTACTTACCGAGTCAGGACGATTGCAAGTTTTCGTCAAGGTCCCCGAACGACACTCGATTCCGGAGGCGGATCAATTCGATCCGCGACGGAGGGACGGATGGTGGCGGCATCCGAGGTCGAAGGAGGGTCGTACGGGGATGACAGGCTTCGAATGGCGCCGGGCCCTGACCGGGGCCGACCCCGGCTGGTGGGGGCGGCCGGGGGAACGGCGCACCGTGCTGATCGTGGTGGGCTCGCCCGTGCCGGGGCAGCCCGCACTGGACGTGGCGCGGTTCGCGGGGGCGGACCCGCGGCTGCGCGTGCTCTTCGCGGCGGCCCCCGGGCCGTCCGCGGCCGCCGTGGAGATGATGCTCAAGGACGCGGGCACGGCACCGCTTCGCTGGTCCGGACTCGCGGACGGTGACGTCGGCCTGGTCGTCACCGCGCACCGGATTCCCGCACGCTCGCCGGGTGCGCCGCTCATCGCCCTGCCGGGAACGATCCCGGCGGCCGTCGCGCACCGGCCCGCGCCGGCCGTGTTCACCTACGCCCACCACCTGGACCGCCCGCCCGACGCCGAGGAGGGCCGAGCGGTGGTGGTCGGCGATTCCGACCACGACCGGCTGGTGGCGAGCCTGCCGCTGCGCGACTTCTACCGGCGCGCGCTGGGCGTCGGCGGGCGGCGCGGGCTCGTCGTGGTGGCCCTGCCGGCGGACGGCGGCGCCGGTGCGTGCACATGCCGCCGGCCGGCGGACGTCGTGCGCCGCCTGCTCGCCGAACTGCCGCGCGACCGGTACGACGTCCTCGGCGTCCCCGAGCCGGGCGGCGACCCGTCCCCCGGCGGGCCGGGGCTCGCCGTCCACCTGCGGAACGGTCTGGGGCTCCTGCCGCCGGAGGCGGACTGGCGCGCGGCCCTCGTCGCCGCCGACTGGATCATCGGGCCCCCGGGCCGGGTCACGAGGTACGGGACGCTCACCGGGGTCCCGGTGCTCATCACCGGGCCCCAGCCCGGGGACGCGCTGCGCCTTCTCGCCGTGCGGCTCGCGGCGCACCGGCCCGTCCTTCCGCAGCTGACCGAGGCGGCGGCGCGGTGGCGTCCGGAGCGGGTCCGGCCGGTCGCCGGGCGGATCACGTCCGAGCCGGGACGGTTCGACCGCAACATGCGCAGCCTGATGTACGGGCTGCTGCGGCTGCCGCAGCCCGCCACGATCCCGGTGGCGGACCCGGTCTCGCCGCCGTTCCGCATCGGCTGCCGGGACGGGGAGCCGCTCGGCCACGTCCCCCAGGGAGGCTGAGATGACCTTCTCGGCGGACGCGTGGGTGCCGGGCCCGTTCGGCCTGGACGCCCTGAGGGGGTCGACGGTGCGGGCGCAGCGGACGGTCCTCGCCGTCGCGCACCACATGACGTCGGCGACCCGGCTCGCCGACGTCATGCCGCTGCTGGAGACCGACCTGCGGGTCGCGGTCGCGTACACGGCCGCGCCGGCGTCGGTCTTCACCGGAGGGGTGGACCGGCACCTGCGCGACCTCGGCGGCCTCGTGGTCCCCTGGCGGCAGGCGGTCGGGACCAGGTGGGACCTCGTCGTGGCGGCGAGCCACGGGATGCTGGAGAACCTGCACGGGCCGGTCATGACCGTCCTGCACGGCGCCGGCCCGGGCAAGCTGCTCCCGCGCCTGCGCGGCGCCGGTCCGGCCGCCGCGCGTCCGGTGACCGGGCTGATCAGGGAACGGCTCGTCGTCGCCGGGCGGGTCGTGCCGTCGTCGATCGTCCTGGCGCACGACCGGCATCTGGAGATGCTCGAACACGAATGCCCCGAGGCGCGTCCGGTGGCGTTCGCCGGCGGTGACCCGTGCCTGGACCGGCTGCTGGCCAGCCTGCCGTACCGGAAGGAGTACCGCCGCGCACTCGGTGTGCGGGCCGGGCAGCGGCTCGTGTTCGTCAGCTCCACCTGGAACGGGGACTCGCTGCTCGGCCGCCGCCCGGACCTGCTCCTGCGCGTGGCCGCCGAGCTGCCGCGCGACCGGTACCGGATCGTCGCGGCCCTGCATCCGAACGTATGGGCCTACCACGGAAAGCGCCAGGTCATGGCCTGGCACGCGGAATGCCGGCGGCTCGGTGTCCGGCTGTTCCCTCCGGAGGAGGGATGGCGGGCGGGCCTGGTCGCCGCCGACGTGCTCGTGGGCGACCACGGGTCCGTGACCTGCTACGGCGCCGCGCTCGGGGTACCGGTGCTGCTCGGCGCCTTCCCGGAGGACGCCGTGGCGCCCGGGACCCATGTCGCCGGGCTCGGCGCGATCGCGCCGCGCGTCGACTGGCACCGGCCGCTGGCCCCGCAGCTGGAGGAGGCCGCACACGCCTACTCCGGACGGATCCATGCCGCGATGCGGGGCGCCATCAGCTCCCGGCCGGGGGAGGCGGCCCGCCTCATCCGCGGGGAGATGTACCGGCTGCTGCGGCTGCCGGACCGGGAACGGCCGCCGGACGTCGAGCCCGTCCCGCTCCCGCTTCCCGGCCTTTCGAGGGCGGCGTGATGGTCGCGCTCGTGAGGGTCTGGGACGACCTGCCGGGACCGGTGCGCGTGCTCATCGGCGGGCGGGTGCTGGCGCTGCGGCGCTCGCCCGCCGGCGGTTCCGGGCCGCCGCCCCGCGACGAGCACCTCGTCGCGGGACCGGAGGCCACCCCGCGCGCCTGGCTGGCGTGCGCGGACGTGATCGTCGGCCGGTCCGGGGACCCGGCCCGGCTCCTGGCGGCCTACCCGGGCTGCCTCGTCGCGGCGACCGTCACCCGGCGGGGCTGCCGGGTGGCGGCCGGAGACCTGCTGGCGCGGCTCGATCCGGTGCTCGGCGGGACGTGCCCGCCCGCCGACGCGGCCCTGTACGCGTCCGCCCTGCACGCCTGGCTCGTGGCGGGCGGACGGCCGGTGGGGACGCTCACCCGGCTCACCCTCGTCCGCGGGAACGCCGTCACGATGGTGCGGATCCGGGATCGCCGGGTGGCGCGGCCGGGAGATCGGCGAGCCGTGCCGTGACCTGGGCCGTTTGGGGAGAGCCCAGCGCAGTGTAGATGGCGAGCGCCCGTTCCAGGAGCGGGCGCTCGGCCGGGTCGCCCAGCCGTTCCGCGACCCGGGCCAGCTCGCGCAGCGCGTCGGCCTCCACGTGCGGCGCGTCCATCTCCCGCGCGGCGTCGTGCGCCTCGCGGAGGGCGGCGGCGGCTCCGTCGGGGCGTCCGGCCCGCAGCCGGGCCTGGCCGAGGCACGTGAGGGTCCGCGCCCGGTGGTAGGGCTCGTCCAGGAGCGTGAACGTCTCCAGCACGCCGGTCAGGGTCTCTTCGGCCTCGGTGTGCCGGCCGGCCGCGCTGAGCGCCTCGCCGATGTGCCGGTCCATCAGCGCGATCCCGCGCGGACGTTCCAGATCGGCGTGCACGTCCCGCGCCAGGGTGAAGAGTTCGGTCGCGTGGGACGGGGCGCCGGTGGCTAGGGCCAGGACGCCGAGTCCTTCGAGCGCGGACGCCTCGCCGAGCCGGTGGCCGGTCCGCCGCTCCAGGGCGAGGGCGGTCTCGTAGTGGCCGGTCGCGGCGCCGAAGTCCTGGAGGTTGAGGCGGGCGACCCCGAGCCCCTCCAGCATCCGCGCCTGCGCCTTGAGGTCGCCGCAGGACTCGGCGGCGGCGAGCCCCAGCTCGTACGTCCGGATCCATGACGGGTAGTGCTTGCGCTGGAGGAACAGCGGCCACATCGCCTCGGAGATCTGCCAGGTGATCGCGTGCCGCCCCGTCTCGTGCGCCTCCTGCGCGACCGCCTCCAGGTTCGGCCGCTCCCGTTCGAGCCACTCCAGCGCCTCGGCCCGGGACCCGAAGAGGTCGTCCGGCGGTGCCGCGTACCGCTCGCCGAGGTGCCAGCGTCCGGGTATCAGGGTGAGGTCGGCGGCGACGGCGGTCGCCAGGTACCAGCCGGCGAGCCGCGCGAACGCCGTCCCGCGGTCCGGTGCCGGGGCGGGGGACGCGTTCCGCGCGTGCAGGCGGACCAGGTCGTGGAAGCGGTACCGGTCGCCGGGGCCGTCGAGCAGCAGGCTGGCGTCCACCAGGCCGTCCAGGAGTTCCGCGGCGCGTTCCTCGTCGGTCCCGATGAGGGCCGCCGCGGCGGCGGCGCAGAGATCGGGCCCCGGATGGACGCCGAGCAGCCGGTAGGCCGCCGCGTGTTCACCGTCGAGCGCCTGGTAGGAGGTGTTGAAGACGGCGCTCACCGAGATGTCGCCCTCGCCGGTGCGCAGCGCGGAGAGCCGCCTGGTCTCGTCGCCGAGCTCGGCCACCGCGCGGGCGATCGGCCAGCGCCGCCGCGCCGCCAGGCGGGCACCGGACGCGCAGACGGCCAGCGGAAGGGTGCCGCAGAGCGCGACCAGTGATCGGGCGTGGTCGCGTTCGGCTCCGATCCGGTCCGCCCCGATCAGGTGCTCCAGCAGTTCCAGGGCCCCCGGCTCGCCGAGCGGGTCGACGTCCAGGAAGCGTGCGCCGTCCACCACGAGCCCGGTCAGGCGGTGCCGCGAGGTGACCACGACCAGCGACCCTCCGGCGCCGGGCAGCAGCGGGCGGACCTGTGCGGCCGAGACGGCGTTGTCGAGCAGGACGACCAGGCGACGCCCGGTCGTCATGGACCTGAACAGCGCGGACTGCTCGTCGGTGCCGGGCGGGATGCTCTCCGGCGCCGCGCCCAGGGCGCGCAGGAAGCGTTCCAGCGGCTCGTCGGGCGAGAGCGGCCCGGCGCCGGAGAAGCCGCGCAGGTCGATGAACAGCTGGCCTTCGTAGCCGTCCTTGAGCTCGTGCAGCCACCGCAGAGCGAGCGTGGTCTTGCCGACGCCGCCGGGGCCGGTGAGGACCACGAGCCCCGGGTGCTCCGCGAGAGCGGCCAGCCGCCGCAGCTCGCTGCGCCGGTTGGCGAACAGCCCGGGCGGTGGCAGCTGCGCGGGGACGGGGAGGGGAGCCGCGCCGGGCGCGGTGATGTGCACGCCGCCGGCGATGGACCCGGCCTGGACACTGGAACCCGCTATCCTCCCCGTCAGTTCGTTGGTCCACCGGTCCCGTTCGTCGGGAGACTGCACGTTCCATCCATCCCATTGCTCGGCGGCGTCGTTGATCGCCTGCTTTGTGGCTAACGTACCTGGGTGTTCGGTTTAAAGTAACTGTGGACGGTATTTGCAATTTTGGTCATGCCGTTTATGTGGTACCGGTCAAAATGGCGATTGTCCGTGCCCGGCCCGGCGTGGTGAACTGGGACGGTGACAGATCCGATGACCGTCGCCATCGCCACCGCCATGGCCGGCAAGGCCGTGGAGGTGGCCGGGGAGCCGGTCCGGGCCGCTGTGGCCGAGCTGTCCCGGCGGGTCCGCGAGCGTGTCCGGGGGCGTCCGTCCGAGGAGGAGGCCCTGGTGAGGGCCACCGACGACCCGACGCCCGAGAGGGTCGGGACCCTCGCCTCCGCCATCGAGCACCTCATGGCCGACGACCCCGAGTTCGGAGCGGAGGCGCGCAGCCTGTGGAACCAGGCGCAGACCAATGCCGCAGCCACGGGCGACGGCGTGGTCAACGTCCTGAACGGCCAGGCGGCCAGGGTCGTTCAGCTCCGCGACGTGCACGGAAACGTGAACATCGGTTGACGCCGGGGGCGGCGACGCGGTTCACAGGTCGGCGGCGCCGGTGAGGCCGTAGCGGTCCTGGTCGCAGGGGCGGGGGGACTCGGGGCCGTCGCGTCCGAGGCGGAGTGCCTGGGAGACGCGGACGATGCGGAACTCGCGGCCGCGGACGGTGATGCGGTGGCCCGGGGACGCGTCGATCTCCGTGGCGAGCGCGGTCCACTCGGCGAGTTCGGCGGGCGTGGCGGGGTCGCCCTGGAACTCGCGGAGCCTGGGGAGCAGGCCGGTGAAGTGCCCGGCCAGCCGGGCGCGGGCCTCGTCCGGGGTGTCTCCGCCGGTGAGGGGCGCCCACGAGTCGCCGTCGATCTCCAGGACGATGAACGTGGGCGGGAGCAGTATGACGCCGGGGTGGGTCTGGATCGCGTGCCGGGCCTCGGCGCGGACCTCGTCGGGGACGCTGCCGGGGACGGGCATGCGCGCGACCAGGTTCAGGCGGAGCTGCGCCTCCCACTGCCCGCACGGGGCCGGAGGGTCGACCGGGTGGTCGCGCAGCAGGCCGTCGGAGGCGAGGTCGGCGTCGGTGGAGCGGGGCGGCTCCATGACGCGGTCGCCGATCAGGATGAACTTCTCGACCCGGATGATCCGGTACCGGCGGTCACCGATCTCCCATTCGTCCTTGGCGAGCTGGTCGCCGTCCTCGGGGTCGAGCCGGGCGGCGGCGGCCAGCATGGCCTCGGCGGTCCCCGGGTCCTTCTCCCCGGCGGCCTCCGTCCGGAGGTCGATGGCCAGGCCGTACCGGGCCGCGGACGGATCATCGGAGCCGAGGGCTCCAATTCTCCACTCTTTTCCGATTTGCACTGCATGCCCGAAAGTGGGGGAGCCGGCGGGCAATATCTTGGGATAGCGCAGCATCCGCTCGCCGAGTTCCCGGTCGCGCACGGCCGCGACCGGGTCGAGTTCGGCGACCACGTTGATGTGGTCGTACCCGTGCATCAGCGGGAAGGTCATGCCCGCATCTTGGCCGCACGGCCTGCTTTCCCGCATGATTTCCGCGATATCGGGAGGCCCGCCTCGCGGCGATCACGTGGAAATGGATGATTTTGTGGGGAGGTTCAATTGCTGGACGATCCCGATGCCCCTGATGGCTCGGATGCCTCGGGGGGCGACGCTGGTGGCGATTTCCCGGGCTGGGCCGCGTCCTTCCCTCTGCCGCCTGAGCCCTTTTTGTCCTCCGGGGCCCTTTTGCCGTCTGGGCCCTTTCTGTCGTCCGGGGTCTTTTCCTCGTCCGGGTCGTCGTCGTGGTCGAACCAGGCGGGGACCTCTTCCTCGCTGTCGAAGCCCTTCGCCACGATGACGTCGGTGGACGAGTGCGCCAGGATCGACAGCGCGATCGTCGCTGCGACGAGGTGGAAGATCTCGTCGGCGGCCGCGATCCCCGATTCCAGGACGATCAGCCCGTAGACGACCGAGGCGAACCCCTTGGGCCCGAACCACATCGCCGCGATCTGCTCCCGGGTACTGAGCTTCGAGCGCAGGAACGACACCCAGAGCGCCACCGGACGCGCGACCACGAGGGCCAGCACCGCGAACACCCAGCCCGACCAGCCGACCTCGCTGAGGAACTGCGGCGACAGCAGCGCGCCGAACACCAGCAGCGCGCCGAGCTTGAACAGCTCGGCGATCAGCTCGCCGAACTCCTCGAACGACTCCTTGTAGTGGTCGCCGACGGTCGCGACCGTCACACCGGCCGCGAATGCGGCGATGTACAGGTTGCCGTGCGTGGCCATGGACAGCGCGAGGACGAGCATCCCGATCGCGAGGGCGTTCAGCGGCTCGAACTTGGGCGCGACCGCGAACAGCCGGGTGCGCTCCAGCGCCAGTGCCGCCAGCGGTACCGCCACGCCGATGACCACGCCGAGGGCCAGCTCGATCGCCAGCTCGTCGATGTGCAGGTCCCCCGAGCCCTGGGCGATCGCCAGGAAGATGATCACGAATGGGAGGGCGATCCCGTCGTTGATCCCGGACTCGGTGTTCAGCAGGCGGCGCAGGCGGGGCGGCACCTTCTCGTTGCCGATCAGGGCCGCCGCGAACACCGGGTCGGTCGGGGAGAGCACCGCGCCGATCAGGAGCGACTCGATCCAGCCGAGCCCCACCACGTAGTGCGCGAGGGCCGCGGTGATGAGCAGGGTGAGGGGCAGGCCCCCGGCCAGGGCCCGGCCCGGAAGCCGCCAGGCGCCGCGCACCTCCTTCCAGCCGGCCTTCATCCCGTCGGTGAACAGCACCGCGAACAGCGCGAGTTCGGCGAGCGTGTTGACGATCTCGTCGTCGGGGGACAGGTGCAGGACGTCACCGACGCCCTCGCCGAGCAGGAAGCCGCCCACCAGGAACAGGACGGCCGTCGACATGACCGTGCGGTGGACGAAGGCGGACACCAGCACCGCGAGCAGCAGCATCGCGGCGAAGACCAGCAGGAGAGTCGTCATAAACCGGGATCTTTCAGACATCGACGGACGTTCATGCCGACCGGACGAAACCCCGGCGCATCAGGGCATGACTTTAACGGTCATGGTCCCGTCGCTGTAACCCCGGTCGCTGTAACCCCGGTCGCTGTAACGCCGGTCGCTGTAACGCCGGTCGCTGTAACGCCGGCCGTCACGTGCGCGACGACCGGGCCTGCTCCAGCCAGGTGGGATGACCGCCGCCGGGATGCCGTGCGGTGTTGATGAGCCCGACATGGGAGTACGCCTGCGGGGTGTTCCCCACCTGCCGCCCGGCGGCGGTGTCGTACTCCTCACTGAGCAGGCCCAGGTCGCTGCGCGGGTCCAGGAGGCGCCCGAACAGGTCGGTGGCCTGCTCCGTCCGGCCGATGCCGTGTCACCGTCCGGCTGATCGACTTCATGCCGACGCGTCCGGCTTCCTCCGGCCTACCCATGACGGCGGATGTATCTCCCGCTCGCCGGACCTTCCCCGGAAGCGCACCGGCCCCGGAAGCGCACCGGCACGGCGGCCCGGGAACCGCTGCCGTGCCTGGCGCCTCCTCAGGAGTGCGTCTTGCGGCTCTCGGGGGGACCGAGGTAGGAGGTCCGCAGGCCTCCCGTGTCGACCACGAGCTTCTGCAGGACGACGGTCGGATCGACCATCCAGAACTTCAGGGTGTGCGTCCCGGGTCCGCTGACGGTGTGCGTCGTCACGGTGCGGTTGACGTTGTCGGAGGTGTTCCTCTCCCACTGCTTGTTCATCGTGGTGTCGTTCGCGCCGGTCGCCTCGGTGATGTTCACGACCTGCGGCTCCTGGTCGTCGAGCGAGATCGCGTACTTCAGCCCCCCGGTCGACAGGACGCTGTTCCTCGGGGACAGATAGGCCCAGATCCTCACCGGCCCGGTCGTGGTCAGCGTCATGTCGTATTCCAGGCGCGGGCCCTCGCCCGGCTCCTGGCTGGGCGCGGTGACGGGGAACGGCTCCATTCCGGCGTCCGTGCGGCCGATTCCCGGGAGCCGCCTCCAGCGGGCGACGTCCGTGCGGGTGGCCCGGGTGTAGCCGTCGGCGTCCATCGAGACGTAGCCGCCGGCCTCCAGGAAACCGCGGGGCCTGAACGATCCGGGCTTGTCGACGACCGCCTGGACGGTCACGGTGCGGCCGCCGGGCCCGGAAATCTCGATCGGCACGCGGCTGGTTCCCTCCGGCGCACGCCGCCAGTCGATCCACACCGTCGCCCGCTGCTGTTCGTCGACGCGGCCCTCGGCGTGAGTGACCTTCACCCAGGGCTCGCCGGGGGTGATCCGGTAGTCGAACGGGTCGGTGCCGCGGTTGAACACCTCGATGTACTGCCGGGGCCCGCTCTGGTAGGGGCTGAACTCCGGAAGGACGGCCTCGGACTCCGCTTCGGGCCACCACTTGCCGGAGCCGTCGATGGCCACGCCCATCTCCGAGCCGTCCGGCACCTCGATCCGCCTGACCTCGGGAAAGATCTTGTCCGGCAGGGCCACATTGTCCTTCTCCGGCTGCTGCCAGGGCGCGTTCGGGCCGTAGCGCTCCACGTCCCCGTAACCGATCTTCGGCTGGCTCTGGAAGCCGTTCCACTTCCCGCCCGCGAGTCCGGTGTCGTAGTACCTCGACATCGCCTGGTCCTCGGCGAAGCGGGCTTCGGCGAGGTCGGCCTGGCCGTTGGTGGCCGCCCGTCCCTGCTCCGCGTAGCGGATGTTCGTGAACTCCGCCTTCCGCAGTTCGTACAGGTTGGCCGTCGCCTTCACCCTGTAATGGACGAGCTGGTAATAGGCGTCCTGGTACTCCCTGGGCAATCGGCGGCGGATCCGATCGGCCTTTCCGGCGAGCGCCCGCCACCGCGCGGTGACCCTGTCCATCTCCTGGTACCGGTTCAGATAGAAGGGCGTCTCCTCGTCGTCGTAGACCACCGCGGACGGGTCGGTGGAAAGGTCCTTCTCAGGGTCGACGGTGATGCGGCGGTTGAGCAGTTCCGGCTTGCGGAGCGCTTGCAGGTCGCCATAACCGTTGAGCACCTCGGCGATCTCTCCCGCCTGCCCGTGCCCGAAGTTCTGCGCGGCGAACCGCCGCTCCCATTCGCCGAGCTTGTGCAGGGGCCAGCGGTCCGGGTCCCAGGCGTAGTCGAGGAAGAACTGGAGCGGAAGCTCGTTGCTCTTCATGTCGCCGACGTTCGCGACCCACAGATTCCGGATGCCGTACCGGTAGGACTGGTGGAGCTGCTCCCACGTGTTGGTGAGCTGCGCGGTGTCGACCCACTTGTAGTTGCGGCCGCCGCCCACATAGTCGAAGTGGTAGTAGAGCCCGTAGCCGCCCGCGCGCTCCGGCAGGTTCCGCTCGGGCATCTTGCGCATGTTGCCCCAGTTGTCGTCGGTGAAGACGACGGTCACGTCGTCGGGGACGCGCATGCCCCGGTCCCAGTACCGCTGGACCTCCTTGTAGAGCGTCCAGACCTGCGGGGTCTCGGACGCCGCCTTGCCCGTGACCTGCTCCAGGATCTCGCGCTCACTGGCGATGATGTCCTGCATCAGCTCGATGCCGTCGCCGTCCGGCAGGCCGACGTCGCCGTTGCCGCGCATGCCGATGGTCACGACGCCCTCGAAGTCCTCGTCGACCATCCGCTGGACGCCGCCGCGCCAGTACTTCTTGATCGCGTCGGCGTTGCGGCGGAAGCTCCACTCGCCCGTCCCGCCGTACGGGTCGCTGCCCGGTTCGGTGATGTCGCCGTTCTCGTCGCGCTCCGCGGGGACGGCGTGCCGGTTCCACTCCTCGATGCCGCGCATCATCGGCGCCTCGTGGGACGTCCCCATCACCACGCCGTACTTCTTCGCGGTCGCGTGGTTCAGCGGGTCGTCCTCGGCGAAGGCGCGTCCCCACACCGCCGGCCACAGGTAGTTGGCCTTGAGCCGCAGCATGGTCTCGAAGACCTTGGCGTAGAAGTCCGCGTTGAAGCCGTTCGGGAAGCCTTCGGCCTTCCCCTCGCCGAAGAACTTCGGCGCCCACCGGTTCAAGGCCGGGTTCTCGTCGTTGATGAAGAAGCCCCGGTACTTCACGGCCGGTGTCCCCTGGGTGTGACGGCCCGGCTTCACATAGACCTCGTCGCGCCGCCGTGACGGGACGTCGGCCCAGAAGTACCACGGGGAGACGCCGATGTTCTTGGAGACGTCATAGGCGCCGTAGATGGTGGCGCGCTGGTCGCTGCCGGCGATGACGAAGGCGCGCCGGACGCCCGGCACCGGGTTGTCCACCACTTGTTCGAGGGTGGTCTCCCACTTGCCCTGGACGTCCTTCACGTCCAGCTTCCCGGACGCGACGAGCCGGTCGATGAGCGGGCTCTCGCCGATCGTGCCGATGATGACGACGGCGCTTCCCCTCGGAACCTCGCCATCGGCCGACAGCGCGGGGCGCTCGCCGGTCACCCGCTCGATATCGGACCGCAGGTCCCCCGCCACCCGCACGACGCCCTCGTGGTCGGCGCCGCTGACGACCAGTGGCGCGGCCTTCCCGTCCGCGACCAGGGGAAAGTATCCGCGCCCGTCCTCGAACGAGATGTAGGACGACGGGTCGGCGGGCCCGTCGTGGCCCGGACCCGGGCGGGAGGCCCGCGGATCGGCGGGCAGGGCCGCGGCGGGCGGGGCGGTCACGGCGATGACGAGCACGGCGATGACGGTCGGGACGAGGGCCGGGAGCGACTTCCACATCCGGCGCGGACTGCCCATCGACTGTCTCCTCACTACGGGGAGCTGCGCGAACTCGAAACTTTTCGAGAATTTTCGAGAGCCGACTGGAAAGTAACCCCCGGGGACCCTTTCGTCAACCACCTATTTCCTGCTGATCCCCTTCGGGGATGGGATGCGGGCTCTGATCGGCCACGCATGCAGGGCCGGGGCGTCAGTCGAAACATTTCGCGAGGCTCATGGTGAGCGCTCCAGAACCGGTTTCGGTCGACTCCTGGTATTTTCGACGCACGGGCGGTGGGAACGCCATAAGATCTTGAGGAGCGGCCGCGGTCCCCCCGCGGTGGTGGTCGGCACACGCTGCGGAGGCCTGACGGTGACCAACGACGAGCGGGCTCCCGTCGAACTGAACGTGGACGTCGCCCATCCCGCCCGGATGTACGACTACTACCTCGGCGGGAAGGACAACTACGAGGCCGACCGAAGGGCCGCGGAAGCGTCCCTGGAGGTCGCGCCGGAGATCCGCGCCATCGCGCGGGAGAACCGCGCCTTTTTGGAACGCGCCGTCCGCCACCTGGTGCGCTCCGGCGTCAGGCAGTTCCTCGACATCGGCGCCGGGCTGCCGACCCAGCGCAACGTCCACGAGACCGCCCAGGAGATCGCGCCCGACACCCGGGTCGTCTACGTCGACAACGACCCGATCGTCCTCGTGCACGCGCGAGCCCTGCTCAGCGCGTACGGGCTGGGCCGCACGGCCGTCGTGCAGGCCGATGTCCGCGAACCCGAGGCGATCGTCGCCGACGAGCAGGTGAACGCACTGATCGACTTCGAGCAGCCGCTCGCGGTCATGCTCGTCTCGGTCCTGCAGTTCGTCCCCGACCGCGAGCCGCACGAGATCGTCGCCACGCTGCGGGACGCGATGCCCCAGGGGGGCTACCTGGTGCTCTCGCACCCCACGCAGGACTTCCGCGGCGACCAGGCGAACCAGGTCGCCAGTACCTACAACCGCGCCAAGGCCCCGGCCGTGGCGCGGCGCAAGGCCGAGATCGAGCGCATCTTCGAGGGGTTCGAGCTGCTGGAGCCGGGGATCGTCCAGACCCCCCTCTGGCGTCCCGAAGGGGAGGTCACCTCCGACCTGGATCTCATCTGGATGTACGGCGCTGTCGGCCGGAAACTCTGAACCCCCGAAAATCTGAACCCCCGAAAGATCTGAGCCCCGCCCGATCCGACCTGACCTGAACCCCCCGAGAGGTGACATGGACGTCATCGAGGCCATGAAGACAACGGGCACGTGCCGCTACTTCCGCGGCGACCCGGTTCCGGACGAGGTTCTGATGTCGGCGTTCGACGCCGCCCGGTTCGCCCCGCAGGGCGGCAACCGCCAGCCCGTCCGGTGGGTCGTCGTCCGCGACAAGGACCGCAAGCGGCAGCTGGCCGAGTGGTACCTGGCGCCCTGGAAGGCCTACCTCGGCGGCATCGGCACCGGCGACATCGGTGTCGGCGCGCTGCCGAAGGCCGTCACCGACGCCGACCACTTCGCCGAGCACCTGCACGAGGTCCCGGCCATCGTTGTGCTGTGCGCGGAGATCGACGGCCTGCACCCCACCGACCTGGAGCTCGACCGGTTCAGCGTCGTGGGCGGCGGATCCATCTACCCGACCGCGCAGAACTTCTGCCTCGCGCTGCGCGACCAGGGCGTGGCCAGTGCCCTGACCACCCTCCTCGTGCACGCCGAGCCGCAGGTCAAGGAACTGCTGGGCATCCCGGACGGCGTCATCACCGCCGCCCACATCGCGGTCGGCTACCCCGAGCACGGCTTCCCGGCGAAGCTGACCCGCGCCCCGGCCGACGAGATCGTCTTCGGCGAGACCTACGGCACCCCGCTCGCCGGCGCCTGACCGGCGGGCCCCGCGCGCGGCCGCCCCCGACATCGAGGAGCGTTCATGGCAGCGTTGCCGCTACTGCCCACGTCGCTGGTCGGCAGCTACGCCCAGCCGGAATGGCTGATCGACCGTTCGAGGCTGGCAGGCCGCTTCCCGCCGCGCGTCCGCGCCACGGAGCTGTGGCGTGTCGAGCCCGGCCTCCTCGCCCAGGCCCAGGACGACGCCACGCTGCTGGCGATCCGGGCGCAGGAGGAGGCCGGGCTCGACATCCTGACCGACGGGGAGATCCGCAGGGAGAGCTACTCCAACCACTTCGCCACGGCGCTGGAGGGCGTCGACATCGACAACCCGGGCACGGCGCTCGACCGCAGCGGCCACCCGAACCCCGTCCCGCGGATCGCCGGGCCGATCCGCCGGCCGCACCCGATCGAGGTCGAGGACGTGCGGTTCCTGCGGGCGCACACCGACCGGACGATCAAGATGACGGTGCCGGGTCCGTTCACGATGTCGCAGCAGGCGCAGAACGAGCACTACCCCGACGTCGAGGCGGCGGCCATGGCCTACGCCGGGGCGGTCAACGCCGAGATCGCCGACCTGTTCGCGGCCGGGGCGGACGTGGTGCAGATCGACGAGCCCTACATGCAAGCGCGCCCGGACGCCGCCCGCGCGTACGGGCTGGCGGCGCTGAACGTGGCGCTCGACGGGATCACCGGCACGACGGCGGTCCACATCTGCTTCGGCTACGCCGCGATCATCCACGAACGCCCCGAGGGCTACTCGTTCCTGCCCGAGCTGGCCGGCTGCCCGGCCGACCAGGTCTCCATCGAGACCGCGCAGTCGGGCCTGGACCTGGGGGTGCTCGCCGACCTCGGCGAGAAGACGATCATCCTCGGGGTGATCGACCTGTCCGACCACGCGGTGGAGGCGGCGGAGACCGTCGCGGGGCGCGTCCGCCGCGCCTTCGACCGGGTCCCGCCCGAGCGGATCGTCATCGCCCCCGACTGCGGGATGAAGTACCTGCCGAGGGAGTCCGCGGAGGGCAAGATGCGCGCGATGGCGGGCGCCGCCGCACTGCTCCGCGAGGAGCTTGGGGCCTCCTGACCGCGGCCGACCGCCGAACGGGCGACCGCCCGGCCGGGGCGGCCGGGCGGGCGGGTACCCTCGTGCGGGCCGGGACGGCGGGGCGCGAGGTGCGCCCGAGGCCGTCGCTCGGCCCGGGGGGACACCCGTGCTGACCTTGATCATCGACAACTACGACTCGTTCACCCACAACCTGGCCCAGTTCGTCGCGGAGGCGGGCGCCGAGCCCGTCGTCCTCCGCAACGACGAGGCGGAGTGGACGCCGGAGCTCCTGAGCCCGTTCGACAACGTCGTCATCTCGCCCGGCCCCGGTTCACCGGAACGCGACGAGGACTTCGGGATCTGCGCGAAGGTGATCGAGCACGGCCGGATCCCGCTCCTCGGCGTCTGCCTCGGGCACCAGGGGATCTGCCACGTGTTCGGGGGACGCGTCCGGCCCGCCCCGCAGGTCCGGCACGGGCGGTCGTCGCCGGTCGAGCACACGGGCACGGGGCTCTTCCGGGGGCTGCCGTCACCGTTCCACGCGGTCCGGTACCACTCGCTGGCCGTCGACGGGTTGCCGGACGCGCTGGAGCCGGTGGCGTGGACGGCCGACGGCGTCCTGATGGGCGTCCGGCACACCCGGAGGCCGATCTGGGGGGTGCAGTTCCATCCGGAGTCGGTGGGCACGGACCACGGCCGGCTCATCATCCGCAACTTCCTGGACCTCGCCGGGGAGCGCCCCGGCCGCCGGGCCACGCCGTCCCCTCCGGTCACCGGGGAGCCCGGCCGGGGACCGGTCAAGCCGTACCGGGTGATCGCGCGCGAGGTCGGCACCGCGGCGGCGGCCGAGGACGTGTTCGGCGCCCTGTTCGCCGGGTCGGACCGGGCGTTCTGGCTCGACAGCAGCCTGACCGGCGAGCACGGCGGACGCTTCTCCTTCATGGGCGACGCGAGCGGCCCGCTGGCCCGGTACGTCGCCTTCGACCTGCCTGCCGGAGAGCGGGCTGCCGGGGAGCTGGTGGTCGAGTCGGCGCGCGGCCGCACGCGGCTGGACCGCGCCTCCTTCTTCGACTGGCTCGACGCGGACCTGCGCGCCCACGCCGCCGAGACCCCGGACCTGCCGTTCGGCTTCGCGCTCGGCTGGGTGGGCTACCTCGGCTACGAGCTCAAGGCCGAGTGCGGGGGCTCGCGCGCCCACCGGTCCCCGCATCCCGACGCCGCCATGATCTTCGCCGACCGGGCCGTGGCGTTCGACCACCGGGACGGGACCGTCCACCTGCTGGCCCTCTGCCCGGCCGGCGACGAGCGCGCGGCGCGGTCGTGGCTGGACGGCACGGAAGCCCGCCTCGCCGGGCCGGCGCCGGGCGGGCCGGACACGATCATCAAGCCGCCCGAGGCGGACGGCCTCGCGCTGCGGCACGGCCGCCGGGCCTACCTCGACATGATCGAGGCGTCCCAGCGGGAGATCATCGCCGGGCAGACCTACGAGGTGTGCCTGACCAACATGCTCACGGCCTCCGTGCGCGCCGACCCGTGGGACGCCTACCGCCTGCTCCGCAGGCGCGAGCCGGTGCCGTTCGGGGCCCTGCTGCGCTTCGGCGGCCTGGCGGTGATGAGCGCCTCGCCCGAGCGCTTCCTGCGCGTCTCGGCGGACGGGCGGGTGGAGTCCAAGCCGATCAAGGGCACCCGGCCGCGCTCGCCCGACCCCGCCGAGGACCGCCGCCTGCGCGCGGAACTGGCGCTCAGCGTCAAGGACCGCGCCGAGAACCTCATGATCGTTGACCTGGTCCGGCACGATCTCGGCGGCGTCGCCGAGACCGGCTCGGTCGGTGTCGACCCGATCTTCGATGTGGAGAGCTACGCGACCGTCCACCAGCTGGTGAGCACGGTCCGCGCCACCCTCCGCGCGGACGTCTCGGCCGTGCGGTGCGTGCGGGCGGCGTTCCCCGGCGGCTCGATGACGGGGGCACCGAAGATCAGGACCATGCAGATCATCGACCGCCTGGAGGAGGGCCCGCGCGGCGTGTACTCCGGGGCCCTCGGCTACTTCTCGCTGTCGGGCGCGGCCGACTTCAGCATCGTCATCCGCACGGCCGTGGCGTCGGCCGGGCGCGTCGAGTTCGGCATCGGCGGCGCGATCACCGCCCTGTCGGACCCGGCCGCCGAGTTCCAGGAGACCGCGGACAAGGCCGCCCCCCTGCTCGGCCTGCTCGGCGTCGCGTTCCCCGGCCCGGCGGCCCCGCCGCCGGGCCGGGGTCCGGTGGATCAGCCTGCCGGGAAGTGGCGGGCGGTCCAGGCGGAGAGTTCGGCGCGGGCGGCGGCCAGCTGATCGGCCGTCACCGGCGAGCCGGTCCCGGTGTTGGCCATGAGGGCGAAGTGCACCGCGTCCGCGGAGTCGCCGGCCGGCGACAGCTGGAGCCGGTGCGCCGAGGAGGAACCGGGTTCCCGCGTGACCCTGATCGGGCCGGAGCCCGGCAGGCCGTTCAGCGCGCCGAGGTCACTGACGACGGCGGTGCCGGCGGGGGCGAAGGACGCCGGAAGGTGCAGGTCGGTCGGGGCCCCGGTCGCCGATCCCCGCCACACGAGGACACCGAACTGGCGGTTCTGGACCAGGGCGGCCACATTGGGCATCGAGGACGGGACGGTGAGCCAGGGCTGCTGCCGCCCGGCGCCGCCGTATCCGGAGCGGGCCAGGTCTTCGAAGGCGAAGGCCAGAGTGCCGCCGTTCACCGCGGCGGGGTAGAGCCGGTCCAGGACACGCCGGTCCAGCCTGAGAGTGACGCCGCCCCCGTCGTCCACGGCCACGACCGAGTGGTCCTCGTCGTTCCATGCGTCCCCGTCGGTCTGGACCTTGCGGGGGTTGCCGTTCATCGGCTCGTGGTGGCGTCCGCTGTAGACGTCCCAGTGCCACTGGATCGCCGACAGCACGGCGCCGCCGTCGGAGGGCCGGTCCCACCAGCTGCCGCCGGGGACGCCGTAGTCCATCGCCTGGTACATCGCGCGGATCATCCAGGGGGTGCGGTCGTCGTCGAGCTTGTTGCCGAACTCGGAGACGAACGGCGCCGTCCCCAGGTCCCTGGCGCGCTGGCGGATCTCGTTCATCGGCGCGCCGTACACTCCGTCGGACGCGGGGGAGGGGTCGAGCGAGATGCGTGCCCCGTCGTAGTAATGGCTGTTGAACACCATCCGGGTGCCCAGGCGACCGACCGACGACATGCCGCCCTGCTCGAAGAAGCCGGTGTTCCAGAACACCAGCGGTTCGACGAACGCGGGTTTGCCGGCCCAGCCCGACTCGTCCATCGCGGCGCGGAAGCGATGGTAGAAGGGCATCAGGTGGTTCTTCTCCCAGTCCAGGCCGGACCCGCCGTCCAGGCCGCCGTCGAACGGCTCGTTGAACGGGTCGAATCCGAGGATGCTGTCGAACGCCCGCCGGGGGAGTTCCCGTTCGAGGTGGGTCATGGTCGCCTTGGCCTGTGTGAGGAAGGCGTCCTGGACGCCGATCCGCCCGGCGCTCGTGTCGAGGACCCGGTTGCGCCAGAAGTCGTAGGCGGCCTCGCGCACGGCGGCGTTGGTCATCATGTTCTGCCCCCACAGCAGGCAGATCCCGCATGACTCCCTCGGGTAGTTCCCCGCCTCGATCACCCACTTCGGGGCGCCGTCGCCGGTGTACCAGCTGCCCTGGTGGAACAGGTGCGACGAGTACAGGTCCTGGTGGTAGTCCAGCAGGACGCGGAATCCGCGGTCGGTGAACTCCTTGATCTGCGCGGTGGCCTTGTCGAGATAGGCGTGGTCGATCCGGTCGGGCGCGGGCTGGACCCCTTCCCAGCTGATCAGGAAGCGGATCGCGTTGGCACCGGTCAGATCGCGCATCGCCTGCGCGGACTTGGCGGCGTCCGCCGTGGTGCGGAACGGCAGGAGGTCGTTTTCGTAGAGCTTCGTGCTCCCAGAGACGTTGAAGCCGCGCAGCGTCACCTCGCGACCTTCGCCGTCCCGGAAGACCCAGGCCCGCTCGTCCGGTGAGACGACGACGGCCCCCGGCGGATCGGCCGCCATCGCGGGGGACGCGGTGACGGCGGGCACGGCGGCCATCACCGGGAGGGCGGCTGACAGGAGCCTGATGGTACGTGGCGGGCCCTGAAGGGTGCGTGGCAGGGGCATGACGGGGGCCTCTCATCTCCGGGGCACCCTACGATGCAAGAAGATTCTTGCATCTGCAAGAGGTATCTTGCGTCCGTGTCCACCACTCGCGAACGGGTCCTCGACGCGGCACTGGCGCTGATCCAGAAGCGCGGTTTCGGCGGCACGACGGTCACCGACATCGAGGAACTGGCCGGGCTCTCGCCGGGCAGCGGCAGCTTCTACCGGCATTTCAGGTCCAAGGAGGACGTGTTCTGCGAGGTCTTCGAGCGTGAGCTGGGCCACGCCCAGCGGCACCGGGAATCCTTCGAACGCGGTCCCGTCACCGCCGACCCGTGCGAGGCGCTCACCCGCCGCCTCCTGCAGCAGCTCGAGTACCTGTCCCAGATCAGGCCGCTGATCACGCTGCTGGCCCGCGAGCACGGCAGGTTCCCCGAACTCACCCGGAAGGTCCGCAGCGCGCTCCTGGACGAGGGCATCGCCGAGGAGGCCGAACACCTGACCCGGGACCTGCCGGCGCTGCCCGGCGACGAGGATCCGCACGCGCTCCTCGCGGTCGTCGTCTCCGCCCTGACCGGCTACCACCTGTCCCGGGAGTTCTTCGGGCGTCCCCCGGCCGACATCGACCCCGCCCGGTTCGCGGCGGCCCTCGCCGCCCTGCTCGCCGCGCCCCGCGACTGAACGCTCAGCCGGGAAGCTTCGCGAGACCTCCGTAGGCCGAGACCTCCGTAGGCCGAGACCTCGGCCGGTGCGGGCGCCGGCGGTTCCTGCGGAGCGCGGCGCCACCGTGACACCAGGACCACGCCGGGAGGGACGAGTTCGAGCGCCCGGCCGGTGAAGACGAGCCGCTCGAACTCGGCGGCGGTCCGCGGCCGGGTGCGCACACCGTCGTCGCGGTACCCGGCCGAGGCCGATCGCAGCCGCGGCTCGTGTTCGGGCGTCACGTGGCTGGCGAGGACGTAACTGCCGGGCGGGAGCGCCTCGATGAACGTCCGGACGATCTCATCGGGCCGCTGCTCGTCGGAGATGAAATGCAGAATGGCGCTCAGTATCAGCGCGAGGGCTCGTCGAAATCCAGGACCGTGCGGACGAGTTCACTGCCCACAATGGCCTTCGGCGCACGGATGTCGGCGTCCAGATAGCCCACTTTCCCCCTGGGGGTCGGAGACCATCATGGCGCGGGCGTGCGCCAGCACGACCGGGTCGTTGTCGACGTAGGCGATACGCGGGCTCTCATCATGTGAGAATGACACGTCTTTCGGCTCCTCGCTCCTGGCGGCGGCATAGAGCAGTATTTTTAACGTGGGCAATGCCGGACGTATGGCCCGCAGAATGTCGCCTCCCGTAATCGAACGATCGGGGAACGTGATGAAAATCGCCATTGCGAGCGCGTCCGGGCGGCTCGCCCGCAGCTTCGTCCACCGCGACGACTGCGCCGCCGTCGCCGCCGCGGTCCTGACCTCCTCCGGCCACGAGGGCAGGTCCTACGACGTCACCGGCCCGGAGCTGCTCGGCTTCGACGACATCGCCGCGCTCGCCGCCAAGATCTCCGGCCGCCCGCTCGGCTACCTCAGCGTCGACGACGGGGAGCTCGACGCCCAGCTGCGCGCCGCGGGCGTGCCTGACGACGTCCGCGGCATGATCGTCTCCTTCGGCGTGTCGCTGCGCGCCGGCTTCGGGGAGCCGCTGACCGGCACGGTGAAGCGCCTCACCGGCCGCACGGCCCGTCCCATCACCGAGCTGACGGAGCGGCACCGCGCCCTTCTGGCGGATGCGTGATCCGCAGGTGGCGGTCCGCGGGGAGCAGTCGGGCATCAACGGGTGACAACAGGGCGGATCGGCTGCAAGGCTTTCCCCTGCGCCTGGCCCCGCCTTCGCGGTGGCCGGGTGCCGGCAGGCCGGTGCGCTTCGGGAGCGGCACGGCACAGGGGACGACGCGTAGGGGACGACAGGGAGGCGACGGCTGTGACCGTCTCGATGGTGAAGGGCCAGCGGATCTCGCTGGATAAGCCCGGCGGTGCGCTGAGCATGGTCCGGATGGGGCTCGGCTGGGACGCGGTGAAGAAGAAGGGCTTCTTCGGCTCCCGCGAGCGGGAGATCGACCTCGACGCCTCCTGCGTGCTCTTCGCCGACCGCAGCATCGCCGACGTGGTCTACTTCGGCAAGCTGGTCAGCGACGACGGGTCCGTCCGGCACACCGGCGACAACCTGACCGGGCAGGGCGACGGCGACGACGAGTCGGTCATCGTCGACCTGAGCAGGCTCCCGGTGCACGTCACCTCGCTGGTGTTCACGGTCAGCTCCTTCAACGGGCAGACGTTCGACGAGGTGGAGAACGCCTTCTGCCGGCTGGTCAACGAGATGGACGGCGGTGAGATGGCCCGGTACACGCTGACCGGCGGCGGCGTCCACACCGCCATGGTGATGGCCCGGATCTACCGCCACGGAGAGGGCTGGAAGCTGAACGCGATCGGCGAACCCTGCCACGGCCGCACGTTCGAGGACATGCTGCCGACGATCGCCGGTCTCGCCTGACCGCCGATGACCGAACTGTCGCCCGGGGCCAACGCCCCGCTGTCCGCACGGCGGGTGACCGCCACCGTGTCCTGCGCCGTGCCCGTGGACGTCAGCGCGCTGATCGTCGGCCCCGACCTGCGGGTGCGCTCCGACGCCGACCTGGTGTTCTTCAACGCCCCCGAGGCGCCCGGCGTCCGCTGGGCCGACGGCGGCGGCCGGCAGCGGGTGGACGTCGACCTCGACGCGGTCCCCGCCGGCGCCCAGGCGGTGCTGATCGCGGCCAGCCTCTCCGGGGCCGGCTCGTTCGGATCGATGCCGCCGCCGCAGGTCAGGCTGGCGGGGGACGGCAACGACCCCGCGGCCCTGTTCACCGTCTCCGGGCTCGGCCCGGAGAAGGCGATCATCGGGCTGGAGATCTACCGCAGGGACGGCCGGTGGAAGGTGCGCGCCGTCGGCCAGGGCTACACCGGCGGCCTCGCCGAACTGGTCGAGGCGCACGGCGTCGAGGTGGACGACCCGGGCGGACCGGACGGCGAGACCGGGCAGCAGGGCATGGGCACCGCTCCGGCCGGGCCCGCCGTGGGAGCGCCTCCGCCGCCGCGACCGGCTTCCCCGCCCCCACCGCAGGGGGTTCCGGAGCCGCGGCCCGCGCC
>NZ_SMKH01000088.1 GCF_004348515.1 Actinomadura sp. KC345
CTACCACGCCGCCCGCCCCCGCCACGCGAAGGGCGTCCACCGCTACACCGCCGCCGACTTCGGCCTGGACGAGGACGACCTCCGCCGCCGGTTCGCCTTCTACGAACGACCCGGGTCAGAGGAGTGAGATCAGGAGGAAGAGGGCCAGGAGCACGGCGACCCAGAGGACCATGACGTCGGTCGGCCAGGGGACTCCCAGCCATCCTCGCGGCCGCAGGGGGCGGGAGGCGGCGGCGGAGAGGCGGTCCGCGCGCCGCTGGAGGGGCTTGGTGATCCCGTCCCGTACGCGCGTCGCGCCCTGGAGCCCCGCGTCCCAGGCGCGGGGCAGGAGGCGGCGGTAGACGACGTCCGCGTCCAGGTTCACCGAGGGCAGTTCGGGCGGGTAGAGGCCGGTTCGCATCAGCACCGTGAAGGCCAGCGAGGCGAGGAGCAGGAGCTGAATCTGGTTGATCACGTGCGGGGTCGTGTAGGCCGAGTAGTCCATCTCGTACGGCAGCAGCCCGTACAGGAGGTTCGGCGCGACTCCGATGGTGATCGACCCGGCGGCGGCCAGGCCCATGGCGAGGCGCATGGTGAGCGGTGCCTCCGCGACCCGGTATCCGCGGTCGTGGGCGAAGAAGGCGAAGAACGGGATCTTGATTCCGGCGTGGTGGAAGACCCCGGCCGAGGCGAACAGGAGCAGCAGCCAGATGACGGTGCGGTGCTCCGCCGCGACGGCCTCCATGATGATCGACTTGGTGGCGAATCCGGAGAAGAGCGGGAAGGCGGAGATGGACGCGGCCCCGATGACGCACAGCACCATGGTCTGCGGCATCGACTTGTAGAGCCCGCCCAGTTCCGAGCCCTTGGTCGTGCCCGTGCGCAGCAGGACAGCGCCCATGCTCATGAACAGCAGGCCCTTGAACAGGATGTCGGCGAACGCGTGAGCGGCGGCGCCGTTGACGCCGAGCGCGCCGCCGACCCCGACCGCGGCGACCATGAAGCCGAGCTGGTTGATCATGCTGTAGGCCAGCACCCGGCGCAGGTCGTTCTCGATCACCGCGTAGAAGATCGGGAAGCAGGCCATGACCACGCCGACCCACACCAGGGCGTCGGTGCCGGCGTAGCCGCGCGCCAGGACGTAGACGGCGAACTTGGTGGTGAACGCCGACAGCGCCACGGTGCCGACGACCGTGCCCTCCGGGTAGGTGTCCTGCAGCCAGGCGTGCAGGACGGGGAAGGCGCACTTGATCCCGACGGCGAGCAGGATCAGCAGGCCGCCCGCCTCGCTCGGGTCGAGGATGCCGAAATCCAGCCCGCCCCCCGACCGGACGTGCAGGACGACGCCGCCGAGCATCAGCAGCCCCGAGGCGATCTGCGCGGCGAGATACCGCATGCCCGCGCGGTAGGCCCGCTCGGTCCCCCGCGCCCAGATCAGGAAGACCGAGGACAGCCCGGCGAGCTCCCAGAAGACGAAGAGCGTGATCAGGTCGCCGGCGAGCGCCCCGCCGACCGCGGACGAGGCGTAGATGGCGATCACGGTCTGCTGCAGCCGGTCCCGCAGGTGCAGGGCGTAGACCATGGAGATGAACGCCGCGACGAGGAAGGCCGTCGCGAAGAGCCGTCCGAGGGCGTCCACCCGCAGCGTCCGGAGCTGGAGGCCGAGCAGCTCGACGCCGCCGTGGACGCCCTCGGGCAGCGTCCACAGGACCGCCATCGCGGCGACCGGCAGCAGCAGCGTCCAGGCCGCGCGCATCCGGCCGGGCAGCAGCGGGATGGGCAGCGCGCCGGCGATGAGCAGGAGCGCCGGGTTAATCGTCATCGCCGGTCCGCTCCGGCCGCTCGTAGTAGTCCTCGCCGCGCATCAGCACCCGGCGCAGCTGCTTGGCCACCAGCACCAGGGTCACGCTGCCGACGAACCCGAAGACGGCATAGAAGCCGAAGAGGTTCTCCACGTCGAAGTGCGGGTGCTTGGCGTAGAGGAGGTCGGCGAGGAACACCAGCGCGCACAGGAGGTAGAGGCCGTGGACGACGCGGTCCACGTTGCGGGGCTCGTCCAGCCAACGACGATCGTCTTTCACGGTGACTCCAGGACCTCGCTGAATGGGGCGATGACCGCGTCGGCTCCGATGAACAGGGCCGCGCACGCCACGGCGGTGAGGACGAGCGGAAGCACCAGCGTCCACGGCGCCTCGCCGTTCCCGGGCGACCCGGTGGGCGGGCGGAAGAACGCCCGCGCCGGGATCGGCATGAGGTAGGCCAGCGACAGCAGCGACCCCGCGAGCAGGACGCCGAGCATCACCATCTGCCCGGCGTCGGCCGCGCCGAGCAGCAGCAGCAGCTTGCTCCAGGTGCCGCCCATCGGGGGGAGCCCGAGGATGGAGACCGAGGCGACCAGGAAGGCGCCGAACGTCCACGGCATCGTGCGGCCGAGGCCGTCGAGCTCGCTGACCTGTGTCCGGTTCGTCGCGGTGTAGACGGCCCCCGCGCAGAAGAAGAGGGTGATCTTCGCGGCGGCGTGGTTGGCGATGTGCAGCGCGCCGCCCGCGGCGGCGATGTCGTTGGCCAGCGTCGCGGCGAGCACGATGTAGGCGAGCTGGCTGACCGTCGAGTACGCCAGGCGTTCCTTGAGGTTGTCGCGGGTGACCGCGACCAGGCCGGCGCCCAGCAGCGTGACCGCCGCGACCCACATCATCGGCTCCGCGGCCCCGGTGACGTCGAGCGTGTCGAGGCCGAAGACGTAGACCGACACCTTGAGGACCGTGAAGACGCCCGCCTTGACCACCGCCACCGCGTGGAGAAGCGCCGACACCGGCGTGGGCGCGACCATGGCTCCGGGCAGCCAGCGGTGGAAGGGGAACAGCGCCGCCTTCCCGATGCCGAACAGGTAGAGCGCGAACAGCACGGTCAGGGTGGCCGTCCCGGCCTTGCCCTCCAGGATTCCCCCGGGCACGAAATCGGTGGTCCCCGCGAGGACGGCCGTCCACACGAGGGCCGGGAGCAGCAGGCCGATCGAGGTCGTCAGCAGCAGCCCGAGGTAGACGCGTCCGCCGCGTTTCGCCTGCTCGTTGCCGGAGTGGATGACCAGCGGCCAGGTCGACAGCGTCAGGATCTCGTACCCGATGAACAGCGTGGGCAGGTTGCCGGAGAACGCGATCCACAGCGCCGCGGCGATGGCCAGGGCGAAAAAGGCGAAGAATCGGGTCTGGTTGCGCTGGAGGTTGCCGCGCATGTAGCCGATCGCGTACAGCGTCGTCACCGGCCACAGCAGCCCGGCGACGGTCGCGAACAGCAGCCCGAGCGGTTCCAGCGTGAACACCAGCGAGATGCCGGGCAGCCAGTCCCACAGCCGGAAGCTCAGCTCCTCGCCGGCCGCCGGCCACAGCGACAGGACGAGCGCCGCCGTCGCGACGCCCGCGATCAGCGACGCCGCCTCGCGCAGGTCGGGACGGCGCCGGAGCGCGACGACCGCGAGGGCGCCCAGCAGCGGCACCAGCACCGCGACCGGCAGGACGAGCGCGGCGTCCGGCGACAGCCGGCCCGCGGACGCGATGGTCATTCCCCGCCCCCCACCAGGACGCCCGCGGCACCTTCGGCGAGGCTCATCGGCCACTCGGGAGCGAGGCCGAACACCAGCGACAGCGCGACGAGAGCCCACGTCGCCGCCGCCATCGGCACCGGTGTCGCCGCGGCCTTCACCGGCTCGGGCTCGGCGGACCGGCGGAACCATCCGGCCTCGATGATGCGCCACACGTAGACCACCGACAGCAGGGAGCTGACCAGCAGCACCGCGAGGACCGCCCATCGGCCGTCCTCGATGAGCGCCTCCGCGAGCACCCACTTGCTGACGAACCCCGCCGTCGGCGGCACCCCGATCAGCCCGAGCCCGGCGACCACGAGCGCGGCGAACGTCCACGGCATGGTCCGGCCGAGCCCGGCCATCGCCGCCAGCCGCGCCGAGCCGAGCCGCAGCACGATGATGCCCGCCGCCGCGAACAGCGCCGCCTTGATCAGCGCGTGGTTGATGACGTGCAGGTACGCGGCGGTCACGCCGCCGGCGGTCCCGAGGCTGAGACCGGCGGCGATGTAGCCGACCTGGGCGATGCTCGACCAGGCCAGCAGGTACTTGAGGTCCGACTGGAAGCAGGCGACGGCGGACGCGACGAGCATGGCCGCGCAGGCGAGCACCAGGCCGATCTCGGTGATCGGCATCCGGTCGAAGACCAGCGCCGCCCCGAAGACGCCGAACGCGAAGCGCAGCAGCAGGTAGATCGACACTTTGGTGCCGGTCGCCGACAGGAACGCGGCCACCGCCGAGGGCGCGTGCGCGTAGGCGTCCGGCAGCCAGGCGTGCAGGGGGAACAGCGCCATCTTGATGGCCAGCCCCACGAACACGAACACGACGGCCGCGGCCAGCGCGCGGTTGCCGTAGATGTCCGGCAGCCGCTGCGCCAGGTCGGCCATGTTGAGCGTGCCGGTCACCGCGTAGGCGAGCCCGATGCCGATCAGCAGGAACGTGGCGCCGATGGTCCCCACGATCAGGTACTGGAACGCGGCCAGGAGTGCGCGCTTGCGCCGGCCCATGGCGACCAGCGCGTAGGAGGAGAGGGAGGTGATCTCCAGGAAGACGAAGGCGTTGAAGGCGTCACCGGTGGCCGCGATGCCGAGCAGGCCGGTCAGGTTCAGGCAGAGGCAGGAGTAGAACAGCGGAACCCTGGACGCCTCGATCTCCGCCGGGATGCTGCGCCGGCCGTAGACGGCGACGGCCAGCCCGATCGCCGACACCAGCAGCAGCACCGGGACGTTCGCCTTGTCGATCACGTAGGCGATGCCCGCCGGCGGCTCCCACCCGCCCATGGCGTAGCGGAACACCGTGCCGCCCGCGACGTGCCAGGCCATCACCGACGCGCAGGCCAGCGACGCCGCCGAGGCGGTCAGGAACAGCAGCCAGGCGACCGTCCGGGAGCGCAGCAGCACGCACAGCGGAGCGCACAGCAGCGGGATCACGACCTGCAGCGCAGGGAGCTGGGCCGTCACGAGGCGGGCCCTTCGCCGGCCCTGTCCCGCTCGTCGAGCACGTCCCGCTCGTCGGCCTTGTCGCGCTCGATGACCTCGGTCTCCTCGATAGTGCCGTACGCCTCGTAGATGCGCACCGCGAGCGCGAGCCCCAGCGACGTGGTGGCGACGCCGACGACGATCGCGGTCAGGATCAGCACGTGCGGCAGCGGGTGGGTGTAGGTCTCGGCGCCCTCCTCGATGATCGGCGCCCGGCCCCCCTCGACCTTGCCGAGGGAGATGTAGAACATGAAGACGCCGATCTGGAACAGGTTCAGGCCGATCAGCTTCTTCACCAGGTTGCCGTGGCTGATCACCGTGTACAGGCCGATCACCATCATCACGAAGGCGAGCCAGTAGATGTAGTGGCTGCCGATCATCGGCGCGCTCCGCGGGCGGCGAAGCTGTAGAAGACGGCGATCAGGACGGCCGCCACCGTTATCCCCACCCCGGTCTCGATGATCAGGATGCCGTAGTGCTGGCCCTCCTCGGGATGGCCGGGCACCAGCGTGCCGTAGTCGAGGAACGAGCCGCCCAGGGCCATGTTCACCACGCCGAGACCGCCGTAGAGCAGGACCCCGACCGGTACCAGGCCGAGCATCACCGGCCACGGCAGGACGCGTTCGACCTCCGCGATGCCGAACACCAGCCCGTAGAGCACGAAGCCCGCCGCGAAGATCACGCCCGCCTGGAAGCCTCCGCCCGGCCCGTAGTCGCCATGGAAGAGGACGTAGAAGGCGAATATGAGAATGAAGGGCATCAGTATCTTGCTGCACACCCGCAGGACGCGGTACTCGCTGATCACCGCCGCCCGCGCCTTGGCGCGCTCGCCCTGGTCGTTCTCGGCGTCCGGGTCGTTCTCGGCGTCCGGGTCGTTCTCGGCGTCCGGGTCGTTCTCGGCGTCCGGGTCGTCCTCGCCGTCCTGCTCGCCGCGCCGCCGCGTCCGCATCAGCAGGAGCGGCACGGTGACTCCCGCGGTGAAGATGACGACGAGTTCGCCCAGCGTGTCATAGCCGCGATAGCTCGCCAGGACGGCCGCGACCGTGTTCGGGACACCGATCTCCTCCTGCGAGTCCTGGAGATAGGTCTCGGTCACCGGGTGGGTCTGTACGGGCGTGTCAGGTTCGCCGAACGACGGCAGGTCCTGGCTCGCGTACACCAGCACGGCACCCAGCAGGAGGGCCACCGCCCCGCCCGACCAGCGCTTGCGGCGCGGTGTGACGGTCTCCCGGGAGCGGGTCAGCGCCAGCGCGCTGAGGAACAGCACCGTGCTGATCCCGGTGCCCACGGCGGCCTCCGTGATCGCCACGTCCAGCGCGTCCAGGGAGACGAAGAGGCTCGCCGACAGGAGCCCGGCCAGCGCGGTCAGCATCGTCGCCTCGTAGAGCGCGCGCAGCCGGGTGATCGCGAGCGCGGTCGCCACGAGCAGGGCGAACAGCGAGACGTTCATCAGCACGAGCAGGGACATCAGCGGTCCCCGTCCGCCGACGGGAGCCGCTCGCCGTCCCGGCGCGCCGCCTGGGCGAGCGCGTGCGCGGCGGTCGGGGACGTCAGCATCAGGAACAGCAGGATCAGCACCAGGCGGACGGCGCTCTCCCAGCTCTCCACCTGTGGAAGCAGGCCCAGAAGCAGCAGGCCCGCACCGCCCGCGTCGGTGAGGCTGCCGGCGTGCGTCCGCGTGTAGAAGTCCTGGAACCGCAGCAGGCCGGCGCCCCCCGAGACGACGAGCACGCAGCCCGCCAGCACCAGCGCGCCGCCGACGATGTCGATGAGCAGGGAGGCGTTCACGTGGCCTTCCGCCCGCCGCCGTCGGGCAGCAGTTCGTCGAGGTGGGTCAGCCGCAGCACGGCGATGGTGCTGACGAAGTTGACGAGCGCGTAGATCAGCGCGATATCGAGGATGTACGACCGGCCCGACATGGTCCCGAGCACCGCCATGAAGAGGACGGTCTTGGTGCCGAACACGTTGATCGCCAGGATCCGGTTGTAGAGCCTGGGCCCCAGGAACGCTCTGACGAGAGCCAGCGCCATGGCGACGAGGAGTGCGACGACGGCCGCGACGAGCATCAGCGCCCCTCCAGCCCTTTCACCCGGTCCAGCATCGCGCCGCTTTCGAGGCCGGTGATGCCCGCCTGCTGGATGGCGTGGACCTCGATGTCCTCGTCGCGGAAGGAGACCGAGAGGGTACCCGGCGTCAGCGTGATCGAGTTGGCGTAGATGACCTTCGACAGGTCGGGCAGCTCGCCGGCCGGCACCGCGGCGACCACCGGGCGCGGCCTGCGCGGCGACCAGACCAGACGCAGGACCGCGAGCGCCGAGAGCAGGATCTGCCAGCACAGCCACAGCAGGTACCAGGGCAGGCGCGGCAGGATCCGGAGGGGGAGGCCCTCCTCGTCCGCGACCGCCATGCGCGTGACGACCACGACGGTGAGGAACACCGCCAGCGCACCCAGCATCAGCAGCAGCGGCGTGTAGTGTCCGGACACGATCAGCCAGAATGCCGCAAGCACGGGTGGCAGCTTGAGCGCCATGCCGCGTCGGGCGGGCGGAAGGGTCATCGGCGCACTCCGGGAGACGGTCGAGTCAGGACTCGCCGACCAGGCTTCCCGGCACACCGGGGGACCACACTAACGGCCCCCGCGACCGGATGACCACATGAGCCCCCTGTGATCGGCGCCTCACGTCCCTTCTTGCGCACTGGACGTTTGTATTGCACGCTGTGGGCGTGACCGACGAGGGAGGCGCCGTGCCCGACCGGGACATGCGCATTCCGACCACGCACGCCGCCGCGCGCAAGGCCGACTCCGACCCGCCCGCCTGATCTCCTGCGGCCCGCGGAACCCGCACGCCGGACTCCCGGCGGAGCGTTCCGCGGTGCCTCGCGGCGCTCGTACGGACGCCCCGGCCATGGCGGCTCGCAGCCAGGCCGCGGTGGTTCCGCTCACCTTCAGATCCGCCCGTCCCCGTGCCGTCGTGCACCGGGGCGGGCGGGTGCTCCCGTCCCTTCACATCCCATTAGGCGTGCCCATGTCCGAACGAACCACCTACCCCATCGACGTGTCCGGCCTGGTCAAGACCTTCGGGCGGACCCGCGCGCTGGACGGCCTCGACCTGCGCGTCCGCACCGGCGAGGTGCACGGTTTCCTCGGCCCGAACGGAGCCGGCAAGTCCACCACCATCAGGATCCTGCTGGGCCTGCTGCGGGCCGACGCGGGCACGGCCCGGCTCCTGGGCGGCGACCCCTGGAAGGACGCGGTGCGGCTGCACCGCCGCATCGCCTACGTGCCCGGCGACGTCGACCTGTGGCCCAACCTCACCGGCGGGCAGGCCATCGACATGCTGTCCCGGCTGCGCGGCGGGCTCGACCGGGCGCGCCGCGACGACCTGTGCGACCGGTTCGACCTGGACACCTCCAAGAAGGGGCGGACCTACTCCAAGGGCAACCGGCAGAAGGTCGCGCTCGTGGCCGCGCTGGCCTCCGACACCGAGCTGCTGATCCTGGACGAGCCGACCGCGGGCCTGGACCCGCTGATGGAGGCGGTCTTCCAGGAGTGCATCGTCGAGGCGAAGGCGGCCGGGCGGACGGTGCTGCTGTCCAGCCACATCCTCGCCCAGGTCGAGAAGCTGTGCGACCGGGTGAGCATCATCCGGCTGGGCAAGGTCGTCGAGAGCGGCGAGCTCGGCCGGATGCGGCACCTGACCCGCACGACGATCGAGGCGGAGACCGGACGGCCGGCCACCGGCCTGAGCGAGCTGACCGGAGTCCACAACGTGCGAGCCGAGGACGGCCGTGTGCGGTTCGACGTCGACGGCGAGCACGTGGGCGCGGTCGTCCAGCGGCTGGCGGAGTTCGACATCCGCAGCCTGGTCAGCCAGCCGCCCACGCTGGAGCAGCTGTTCCTGCGGCACTACGGCGAGGAACTGGCCGAGAACGGCGTGCCCGTCGAGCCGGCGGCGGACGGCGCGTCCACGCGCGACGGGAGGGAGCGGTGATGGCCGCCGTCACCGAGGCCCCGCCCGCGGCGGGCCCGTCCGGTCGCGACGGCACGCTGACCGGCACCGGCACGATGGCCGGGTTCATGCTGCGCCGGGACAGGATCCGCATCCCGGTGTGGATCCTCGGTATCACCCTGACCACGCTGATGACGGCGTCCAACCTGAAGAGCACCTACGGGACGGCGGAGGGGCGGCAGTCCCGCGCCGCGCTGGTGGACAGCCCGACGGGCATCGCCTTCAGCGGCCCCGGATACGGCCTGGACGACTACACCTACGGCGCGATGCTGGCCAACGAGGTTCTCGGGTTCGTCGCGATCTTCGTCGCGCTGATGAGCGTGCTGCTGTTCAACCGGCACACCAGGACGGAGGAGGAGGCGGGCCGCGCCGAGCTGGTCCGGGCGAGCGTGGTCGGGCGGCACGCCCCCATCACCGCCGCGCTGATCGTGGTGGGCGGCGCCAACGTCGCGCTGGGCGCGTTCATGACGCTCGCCCTGGGCGGCAGCGGCATCGAGACCGTGACATGGCCGGGCTCGCTGCTGTTCGGCGCCTCGCTGACCGCGGTGGGGCTGTTCTTCACCGCCGTCGCGGCCGTCACCGCGCAGCTGACCGAGTACGGCCGCGGCGCCGCCGGCATGGCGGGCGCGGCGATCGGCGTCGCCTACGCGCTGCGGGCGGTCGGCGACATGGGCAACGGCGCGCTGGCGTGGCTCTCGCCGATCGGATGGGCGCAGGCCACCAGGGTCTACGTCGACGACCGGTGGTGGCCGCTGGCCCTGGCACTGGTGCTGGCCGCCGCACTGGTCGCCGTGGCGTTCTCGCTGATCACGCGGCGCGACGTCGGCGCCGGGCTGATGCCGCCGCGTCCCGGGCCCCGCACCGCCTCACCGTTCCTGGGCACGCCGCTCGGGTCCGCGCTGCGGCTGCAGCGCGCGGCCCTGCTGTGGTGGAGCGTGTCGATGGCCGCGCTCGGCCTCGTGTACGGGGCGTTCGCCGGCGACGTGCAGGACGCCATCGGCGACAACGAGACGATGCGGGAATGGGTGCAGACCCTCCCGGGCGCCGATCTGACCGACCAGTTCCTCGGCGTGATCATGTCCATGCTCGCGGCCATCTGCGGGATCTACGCGATCCTGGCGCTCCAGAGGCCGCGCGGCGAGGAGACCGGGGGACGGGCCGAGCCGGTGCTGGCCGCCGCGGTGTCCCGGACACGCTGGCTCGCCGGCCACCTGGCCGTCGCACTCGCCGGCAGCGTCGCCGTCCTGCTGCTCAGCGGGCTCGGCGCGGGGATCGCCGCCGCCTTCTCGGTCGGTGACGCGGAGCTGCTGTATATGATGCCGGCCGCCGCCCTGGCGTACGTGCCCGCCGTGTGGGTCGCGGCAGGCGTCGTGGTCGCGTTGTACGGGCTGGCGCCCAGGGCCATGGGGCTGGCGTGGGCGGTGGTGGTGTACGCCGTGATCGTCACCACGTTCGGCGGCCTGCTGCAGTTCCCGGGCTGGATGAACGACCTGTCCCCGTTCGGGCATGTGCCGCAGCTTCCGGGCGCTCAGATGAGCTGGCCGCCGGTACTGGTCCTCACGGCGATCGCCGCCGCCCTCGCCGCGGTCGGCCTCGCGGCCTTCCGCCGCCGGGACCTCACCCTGCGCTGACGACGGTGACCCCCCGATGTGGGTAGGGGGCACGGTGTGGAGGCGCTGCTGACGTACGGGCACGGCACCGCCGGGCGGGAGGACCTCGCCCGGCTGGTGCGCCGTGCCGGGGTGTCGGCCGTGGTGGACGTGCGGACCGCACCGGGAAGCCGCCGCAATCCGGACGTGGACCGCGGCGCCCTGGAGGAGTGGCTGCCCGCCGAAGGGATCGAGTACCGGTGGGAGCGGCGGCTGGGCGGCTTCCGCAAGGCCGCGCCGGACTCGCCCGACTCCTTCTGGCGCAACGATTCCTTTCGCGGATACGCCGGGCACACCCGTAGCCCCGACTTCGTGGCCGCCATGGACGAGCTGCTGCGCGGGGCCGGCGAGGCACGCACGGCCGTCATGTGCAGCGAGTCGGTGTGGTGGCGCTGCCACCGCAGGCTCATCGCCGACTTCGCGGTGCTGGCGCGGGGGCGGCCCGTCCTGCACCTCGCCCATGACGGCCGCCTCACCGAGCACCCGCCCACGTCCGGGGCGCGGCTGCGGGACGACGGGCTGCTCGTCTACGACGGGGAGTGATCCCGCGCCGTGCGGCGGAACGCCGCCGGGAGTCGCACGTCCGGGCGCAGGGGAGCCGCCGAGCGCGCACGGGCCGACGCCGCCGTGACCCCGGACCCGTAGGCGGCGTCCTCGGCGAGCCGCAGGACCGTGTACCGGACGGGGTCGACGGACGGCCGCTGCCGCAGCCATTCCAGCGCGATCGGGGCGAGCATCGCCGTCGCGGCCGCGCGGGCGAGGCGGCTGCGCGGGCATGCGGCCAGGGTGAGCATGCCGAGGGGCCACCATTCGCGGCGCAGCGCGTGTCCGAGACCGGCGGCGTCGGCGACGACCCCCTTGCCGACGAGGGCGACGGCCAGGCTCCAGTCGGCGGGCAGCCGCGATAGGCGCCTGGCCAGCAGCGCCGCCGAGACGCCCGCGCACACACCGGCCGCGCCCGGGCGGCCCCCTGCCAGCAGGCCGAGGACGGCGAGGTTCCACATCGACGGCCGGGCGGGTGCCAGCCGGCCGGAGTGGCGCCGCGCCAGGTCGGGGGCGGAGGTGCCGTACTCGTGGCGCCGCCGCGCCCAGTCCGCCGGGCGCAGCCGTCCGGTGTGGGTGACCTGGGCGGCGGGCTCGTAGCGGACGTTCCAGCCGAGGTCGCCCAGCCGCCAGACGAAGTCGACGTCCTCGCCCAGCCGCAGGTCCTCGTCGAAGGCGTCGCCCTCGACCGCCGCCACGCGCACCAGCAGCGTCGCGGTGGGCACGAACCCGAGCCTGCCTCCCGGGCGGACGAGCGCGGGCCGGACGCCCATGTCCAGAGCGGACCGGGCGGCCTCGTAGCGGGCCAGCAGGGCCGGGCCCCCGTCGCCGTCCGGGACCACCCGGGGGGCGACGGCGGCGACACGGGGATCGTCGAAGTGGGGGAGCAGGACGTCCAGCCAGCCGGCGCCCGGACGGCAGTCGGAGTCCACGAACGCGACGAACGGGGTCCCGGCGAGCCGCAGACCGGTGTTGCGCGCCGCGGCGGGACCCCGGTTGCGGGGCTGCCGGACCAGCCGTGCCCCGTGCGCCTCCGCCGCCTTGCGCAGCGGCTCGGGGTCCGGTGACCCGTCGTCCACGACGATCACCGGCACGCCCGCGACGGCCGCGAGGCACCGCTCCAGCTCACCGGCCCGCCCGAAGGCCGGGATCACGACGGTCACGTCGTGCGGCCCGGGGCGCGGCGCCGGGACCGGGTGGGCCATCCCGAGGTCCAGGAGCCGGCGCGCCAGCGCCCGCCCGACGGGCGAGGAGTCCGCCAGGCCCCCCGGCCCCGCCCGGCGCAGCGCCGCCAGGTGCGGGCGGGCGGCCTCGGCGAGACGCACCACCTTCCACGGCGAGCCGCCGGTGGCGACCGTCCCGCCCGACCAGAAGGACGTCTCCCGGTCCAGCGCGACCGCGAAACCGGCGGGAAGCCTCACGGGCGGGACCCGCGGGACGGTACGCCGGGATCGAGCAGGCGGCCCCGGCCGTCCGCCCGCCCTCCGCCGATCCGGAGCGCGACCGATGCCGCCATGGACTCCACGATCTCCCGGCCGCGTTCGGCGGAGGCCCCCGCCGGGTCGCCGAGCACGCCGGACGGGGAGACGGCGCGGACGCCCCGCGCGACGAGCTCGGGCATGATCGCGGCGAGCGGGCGCGTCTCGCCGGTGACGGCGCCGAACGGCCGCACGAGATCCGGCGCCAGGTACAGCATCGCGGAGGTCTCGGTGAGCCCCGCGTGCGCGTCCCCGCCGGGCGGATCGCAGCCCGCCCAGGCGACGTCGTGCCCTTCGCGGCGCAAGCGGCCCACGGCGGCGCCGAGTGCGGGAACGTTGCCGCCGTGCCCGTTGACGAGAACGGCGCGCCCGGCCCACAGGGCGAGCGAGCGCACGGTCTCCACGATCACGGCGTGCAGCGCCTCGTGCCCGATCGAGACCGTTCCGGGGAACCCGGCGTGCTCGCCGCTGGCGCCGAAGGGGATCGCCGGTGCGACGAACACCTGCCCGGCGGTCTCCGTGCGCAGGGCGCCGGCCGCGCGCTCGGCGACGGCCTGGGCGATCACCGTGTCGGTGGACAGCGGCAGGTGCGGCCCGTGCTGCTCCGTCGACCCGACCGGCACCAGGACCAGCGGCGCCGCCCGCACCTCCGGCCAGGCCGCCCCAGCCAGAGCACCGCCCCCGGCACCCGCCATGTCAGCCCTCGGTCCCGCCGCCCAGCGTCAGGCGGAAGTCCGGCGGGACGTAGAGGTCGTCCGCCGACAGGTCGTGGACGCTGGAGTGCCCGAGCCCGAGGACCGCCGAGTCGAGCCCGCTGCGCATGATGTCCAGCACGTTCTCCACCCCGGCCTGCCCGTTCGCGGCCAGGCCCCACAGGTAGGCGCGGCCGATGAGCACGGCCCGCGCGCCCAGCGCGAGCGCCTTGGCGACGTCGCCGCCGCGCCGCACGCCTCCGTCCAGCAGGACCTCGATCTGGTCGCCGACCGCGTCCGCGATGGACGGCAGCACGCGGATGGTGGCGGGCGTGGTGTCCAGGTTGTTGCCGCCGTGGTTGGACACCGAAAGGGCCGTGACCCCGGCGTCGACGGCCTTCTTGGCGTCGTCCACGCGGGTGACGCCCTTGAGCATGAACGGTCCGCCCCATTCCTTGCGCATCCACGCCACGTCCTCCCAGGTCGGCGGGGGCGTCTGCATCCACTCGCCGTAGGCGCCGAAGAAGGTGGGGGCGGGTCCTTCCGGCGGCGTGAGGTTGGGTGTGGTCAGGTCGGGCAGCCGTTTCGTCCTGGCGAACCGCCACAGCCAGCCGGGGTGGGACACGACGCCCGGCGAGAGCTTCGCCATGGTCTTGAGGTCGATCTTCTCCGGGATCGACGGGCTGCCCCAGTCGCGGCCGTGGGAGAACGACCAGTCGAGCGTGGCGATCAGCGCCTTGGCGCCGGCGTCCTTCGCGCGTTCCATCCGCCGCAGCATCGCGTCGCGGTCGCCGCTCCAGTACATCTGGAAGAAGACGTTCGGGTTGGCTTCCGCGACCTCCTCCACGGGTTTGCTCGCGAACGAGCTGAGGCCCATGATGACGCCCCGGTTGGCGGCGGCCCGCGCGACCGCCACCTCACCGTCGGGGTGGACGGCCTGCACGCCGGTGGGGGAGATGACCACGGGGAACGACGACTCCACGCCCATCACCGTGGTGGACAGATCGCGGTCCGCCTTGTGGCCGGCGACGTGCGGGGCGAAGCCGAGTTCGCCGAACGCCTTGATGTTGTCGCCGACCGTCCGGCCGCGCTCCGAGCCCGCGACCAGCGCCCCGTAGACCATGTACGGCAGCCGCCGCTTGGCCCGGCGCTGCGCCTCGGCCACGGTCTCGAACCACGGGTTCCTGAACATGTCGTGTCGTCTCCTGGGATGGGCGGTCGCGCGGGCCGGTGTCAGGTGATGCGGAGGCCGGCTAGGGGGTTCTCCTCGCAGGCGCTCACCGGGGGGCGTTCGGGGGGTCGGCTCATCAGCGTCACCGGGACCGGCGGCCGCCGGCGGGCCGGTGCGGTGCGGTGCGAGTGGTCGGCGGACGGCTTCGGGATGCCCGACCGGTCCTCGGGACGGCCGGCCAGCAGCTTCTCCCCGTACCCCTGGACGCACTCGGGGTCGGGGCCGTCCAGCGGCAGCCCGGTGAAGAACTTGGCGGCCATGCAGCCGCCCTTGCACGTGTCGTAGAAGGCGCACGAGCTGCACGCGCCCCCGCTCTGCGGCTGCCGCAGGTCGCGGAACAGCTCGGACTCGCGCCACACGCGGGTGAAGCCGCCCGGCTCCCGGGTGTTGCCCGCCAGGAACTCCTCGTGGATCGCGAAGGGGCAGGCGTACACGTCGCCGACCGGGTCGATGAGGCACACCACCCGTCCGGCGCCGCACAGGTTCAGCCCCGGCAGCGGCTCCCCGAAGGCCGACAGGTGGAAGAAGGAGTCGCCGGTCAGGACGCTGTCGCCGTGCGCGACCAGCCAGTCGTACAGTTCGCGCTGCTGCCCGCTGGTGGGGTGCAGCTCGTCCCACACGTCGGCGCCGCGGCCGGAGGGGCGCAGCCGGGTCAGCCGCAGCTGGGCGCCGTACTCGTCGGCGAGCGCCTTGAACGCGTCCATCTGCGGGATGTTGTGCCGGGTGCACACGACCGAGAGCTTGAAGTCCTTCATGCCGGCGTCCGCGAGGTTGCGCATCGCGCGGACGGCGGTGTCGTAGGAGCCGGGGCCGCGCACGGCGTCGTTGACCTCGGGGGTCGCGCCGTCCAGCGAGATCTGCACGTCCACGTAGTCGTTGGCCGCGAGCCGGCGCGCGGCCTCCGGGGTGATCCGGACGCCGTTCGTGGAGAACTTCACGCCGACGTGGTGCGCGGTGGCGTAGTCGAGCAGCTCCCAGAAGTCGGGGCGGACGGTCGGCTCACCGCCGCCGATGTTGACGTAGAAGACCTGCATGGCCTCCAGTTCGTCGATGACGGCCTTGGCCTCGGCGGTGCTCAGCTCGCGCGGGTCGCGGCGTCCGGAGCTGGACAGGCAGTGCGCGCAGGACAGGTTGCAGGCGTAGGTGAGTTCCCAGGTCAGGCAGATCGGCGCGTCGAGCCCGTGCTCGAACAGGTCGACCAGCCGAGTGCCCGTGGTGGAGGTGCCCGTGGTGGTCATGTGGTCCTTTCGACGAGCATCGAGGACCGGACGAGCGCGCCGAGCGCCGCGCCGTACCTGGCCAGGTCGGATGCGGGCACCCCGGCCGCAGCGCAGGCGTCCCGGGCCGTGGGCGCGTCCCCGAGCGAGCGCACGACGTCCAGGAGGCGGCGGTCCTTGAGGAAGGACAGCTTGCGCGTGCCGAAGTGGTAGAGGAGCGCGCCGAACGGTTCGGGCCGCACCGAGACCTGCGGGTGCAGGTCCCAGGCGCGGTCGAGGTCGATGCCTGACATATCTGACGTGCCGTCCCTCAGTAGACGCCGCACATGCCGTCGATCGATACCTCCTCGATCAGGGACTCGGCGGCGTCGAACTCCTCGGCCGCGTCCTCGGCCTGGTCCGTCACCTGGTTCTCCGGAGCGTCGGCGTCCATGGGGCCTCCTTCGGCTGGCTTGGCAGGGATACTAAATGCATCGAGTGCCAAAAGATAGGGTCCGATCATGATCCGGCGCGCGGACGTCCTCGTCGTCGGGGCGGGCGGCAGCGGTGCCGCCCTGGCGGCGAGGCTCAGCGAGGACCCCGGCCGCGATGTCCTGGTCGTGGAGGCGGGGCCGGTCCCGCGCGCTCTGCGGGAGTTCCCGGCGGACCTCTTGGACGCCCGGCTCGTCCCGGGCGCCCGGCCCGGGGACCGGGCGGTCCGGACGATCCCGGTCGAGCTGACGCCCGGCCTGGCCTACCTGGCGGCCCGGGGGCGCTTCCTCGGCGGGTCGACCACCGTCAACGGCGGGTACTTCGTCCGGGCGCGGCGCGCGGACTTCGACCGCTGGGCGGCGTCGGCCGGCGACGACCTCTGGTCCTACGACCGGGTGCTGCCCCTCATGCGCGCGCTGGAGACCGACCTCGACCACGGGGCCACGCCGCTGCACGGTGGCGGCGGCCCGGTCCCCGTCCGCCGCACCGGCCTCCGGCATCCCGCCGCCGCGGCCTTCCAGGCCGCCGCCCGTGAACTCGGGCATCCGGACGACCCCGACAAGAACGCCCAGGACACGCCCGGCTTCGGCCCGGTGCCGTCGAATGCGGTGGACGGCCGCCGCGTCAACACCGGGCTCGCCTACCTGCTCGGCGCCGCGGCGGGCCGTCCCAACCTCACCGCGCTGGGGGGCTGCGAGGTCCGGTCGGTGATCGTCGGCCGCGGCCGGGCGGCGGGCGTCGTGGCCTATCGCGGCGGGCGGCGGACGGTGCTGGAGGCGGACGAGACCGTCCTGTGCGCGGGCGCCCTGGCCTCACCGCACCTGTTGCACCTGTCGGGCATCGGCCCCGCCGCGGACCTCGCCCGCGCAGGCATCCCGGTCATGCACGACCTCCCCGCCGTGGGCGCCACGCTCAGCGACCACCCCCAGGTGGCCGTGGAATGGACGCCCCGGCGGCCGTTGCCCGAGCCGTCCGGCTCCTGGCTCGGCGGCGCCCTGCACCTGCCGTCCTCCGGAGGCGCCGAGGCCGGCGACCTGGAGATCCTCCAGTCCCTCGTGCCCGTCATCGGGCTGGTCGGCGGGACGGCCGCGGTGCCCGGCGAGCCCCTGCCCTTCCTGGTGTCGGCGCTCACCCCGCGCACCGGCGGCGACCTGCGGACGGTGTCGGCGGATCCCGCCGTCCCGCCGCGCGTCGAGTACCGCTACCTGGAGACCGGCGCCGACCGGCGCGGGATGCGCGAGGCCGTGCGGGCGGCGGCGGCCATCGTGGCCACCGCGGCCTTCGGCGAGGTGTCCGGGGGCCTGACCGGGCCCACCGCCGGGACGCTGGACGACGACCGCGAGCTGGACCGGTGGATACGCTCCCGGCTCGGCACGTCCCAGCACACCTGCGGCACCGTGCCGATGGGCCCGGCCGTCGACGGCCACGGCAGGGTGCACGGCCTGGAGGGGCTCCGCGTGGCGGACACGTCCATCCTCCCGGCGGCGCCGCTGCGCGGCCCGGCCGCCACCGCGGTCCTCATTGGCGAGGTCATCGCCCACGCCATCCGCCAGGAGCCGCGCTGACTCAGGAAGCGGCGCTGACTCAGGACGCCGTGTCGCCCGGCACCGACGCCAGACCGGCGCTCAGGTGGCGGATCGCCTCGTCCAGCAGGTCGTCCAGCGCCGCCCGCCCCTCGCACGCCAGCCAATGCTCGTAGGCGGAGACCGCGGCGGCGAGCACGAGATGACCGGCGAGCCGGGGGACCGCCGCCGAAGCCGGGACACCCGTGCGCCCCGCCACGAACTCGGCGATGACCGCCCGCCACGACGCGTACCGCAGGGTGGCGTCCGCCTGGAGCGTCGGCACGCCCAGGATGAGCTCCATGCGCTGCCGGTGCCAGGGCACCTCCTGCGGGTCGAACCGGTTGAACTCGACCACGGCGCGACGCACCGCGTCCATCATCGGCGTGCGCGGGTCGGTGCCGTCCAGCAGTCCGCGCAGCCTCCGCAGCTGACCCTCGAAATCGCCCCACACCAGGTCGTTCTTGGACGAGAAGTAGCGGAAGAACGTCCGCCGCGCGATCCCCGCCGCCGCCGCGATGTCGTCCACCGTCGTCTCGTCGAATCCCTGCCGGGCGAACAGCTCGAAGGCCAGCCGCTCCAGCGCGGCCGGCGAGGTCGCGCGCGGCCTGCCCTTGGCCCGCCGGTCACCGGCCGTCCCTGCCTCCGAGGTCACGCCTACAGGCTCCCACGCCCGCGCGCCCATCGCCGGACCTTCTTTCCCCAGACCACGTCAGCCGCATGAGATCCGCCCGCTCGGGGGAGGTTCGCAATAGGACCCACAAAGAGGAGAACCCCGATGCCCGAACCGATCGTCGTCGGCACCGACGGGTCCGGTGAGTCGGACGGTGCCGTGGACTGGGCCGCCGCCGAAGCCGTCATGCGCCGCCGCCCTCTGCACATCGTCCACGCCGTCAAGAGCTGGCCCTACAAGGCGCCGCGGCTCGCGCCGGGCGAGAAGGCCGAGCGCGTGACCCGCGCCGGGGAAGCGGTGCTGGAGGCGACTCGCGAGCGCGTCCACGCACGCTGGCCGGACCTTGAGACGACGACCGCCCTGGTCGACATGGACACGGCGAACGCCCTGGGCGAGCAGTCGGAGGGGGCGTTCCAGCTGGTGATGGGCAGCCGGGGCCGGGGCGGATTCGCCAGCCTGCTCCTGGGGTCCACCAGCCTGCGGATGGCCGCGCGTGCCACCATCCCGCTCGTGATCGTCCGGTCGGAGGCGGGGGCGCGCCACGACGTCGTCGTGGGGATCGACCTGCCGCAGGAGACGGCCGCCGTGCTCGACTACGCCTTCGAGGCCGCCGCGCTCTACGGCGCGCGGCTGCGGGTGGTGCACGCGTGGCAGCTGTCCCCGACGCTCGTCGACGCCGGCTACACGGCCGAGGAAGAGGCGGTCGGGGAGGATCTGCGGGACCAGGTCGTCGCCGCGTACGCGCCGGCGCGGTCCCGGCACCCGCAGGTCGAGGTCGTCGAGGAGATCGTCCTGAAACATCCGGTGAGCGCGCTGTCGAACGCCTCGCGCACCGCCCGCCTGCTCGTGGCAGGCGCGCACGCCCGCCGCTGGAACGCCCCCCGCCTCGGCTCCACCAACCACGGAATCATCCACCACGCGCGCTCCCCGGTAGCGGTGATCCCTCCCAGGTGACCGGGGCTTACGGTACCTCGCCGTCTGGACGGCGACGTTCCTCGCCATGCTCGCCCACCTGGCCACCACCCTGGGACGCCCACCCCCGGCCCTCGGATGACCATGCGCGTCAGCGGTTCGGACGCGCCTTGAGGACGGCCTGGACGAGGTCGTCAGGGTCGGGCGCGTTGACGATCTGCCACTGCGTCCCGCCGGGGATCAGCGCCCACCACTCCTTGGTAGAGGCGCCCCACCAGCAGATGACGCCCGCGAAGCGCTCCTGCAGTCTGGCGATGGTGACCGCGTGGGCCGGGTCCGGCGCGCTCGGGATGTCCGGGCACGTCACGTCGATCGCCGACTTCTGGTGCGTCCGGGCGGCGAGCACGGCCGTGACGAACGGGATGAGGATGCGCGTGATCCTCGCGGCGGCGAGCCCCGGCCGGTCGTAGGGAGCGAGGTTCTCGCCCGTACTCGACCGGTACCACCACGTGCGGGACGCCGATTCCCGGACGAGGCTGATGCTTTCCCCGAAATGGGGCACGGCCGGATCGAACACTCGCAGAAGCGGGTGCGGCCCGTCATAGCGGGGGAGAGCCTGCCAGCCTTCCCGGACGACTTCCGTAGACAGCCTGTCGAGATGGGTCGTTACAGAGGAAGTGGATGTCGACGTAGAGCGACTTGAGGTTTCGTTCCATCGCTTTACCATCGGTCCCACCTACTGCGCTGGCCCGTGGGGCGATTGGTTACGCGATTGCGTTCGACGGTAAGCGCCTTGCGTAGTTCTTCTGCGCTGTTGCGTACAAGGGTCGGTTCCACACCGGCCTTTGGGTCGTGCAGAGTGGCGACCCAATCGCCGAGCTTTCCGTCGTAGCGCGTAGCGCGCCAGATTCGATGACCCTGGAAGTCCTGGCGGAGCCGGGTTAGTGCCTGGTCAGCGCGGTTGACGGGCGTGTCCATGATGAGTTCGAGCTTTCGTCGCGATTTCTCTCCGTTACCGCTTTCCATCTTGCTGTAATCGGGCTACGCTCCGGAAGAGCGGGAAAGAAGACGCAGGAAAGCCCGCCGCCGCTCGTCAGAAAATGATCTTATTTTCGAATGCCCGGAGGTCCCCCCATGCCTCGTCGTCCCCGCGACATCGGTGTCCCGTCCTCGCCCGTCGAATACTTTGGCGCGGAGTTGCGCGCTAAGCGGGAATTGTCCAACTTGTCGCGACCGAAGCTCGCCGAGAAACTCGGCTACACGCCTCAGCGCATCGGCCAGATCGAATCGGGCGGCAGCCCCCCATCCGAGGACTTCGCCAAGGACTGCGATGTCTTCTTCAAGACGGACGGGACCTTCCACCGCCTCTGGCAGTGGATCCAGGACTTCGGACGCCTCGCCGTCCTGCCCCCGGGCTTCCCGGACTTCATCGAACGAGAGCGGGAGGCCGAGGTGATCCACATCTTCGAGACCATGGTCATCACCGGCTGTTCCAGACGCCGGAGTACGCGCGCGAGGTGCTCAAGCTCGGGAAGACGTCCGACGTGGTGGACCAGCTAGTCGCCGCTCGGACGGAACGACGGAAAATCCTTGATCAAGAGGATCCGCCGCACGTGTTCGCGATCTTCGACGAAGCCGCCATCCGTCGTCCGATCGGAAACCCGGAGGTGATGAAGGAGCAGATCCAGCACCTCATCGACCTGACGGAGTTGCCCAACGTGACGATCCAGATCGTTCCGACGGCTAGGGGAGTCTATGCGGGGCTGCCCGGCGCGTTCACGATCCTGAGCTTTCAGGACGAACCGAACGCTGTGCGCGTCGAGGGTCACGTAGGTGGGCAGCTGATCGATAGCCCTGCCGTAGTCCGGAAGTATGGGGTAAATTTCGATTTGATCAGGGCCTCGGCGATGAGCGCCGAAGACTCCTTGAATTACCTCCGGACGATCTTGGAGAGCCTGTGAACACACCGCATCCGTGGGCTGTGCAGTGGCGCAAGAGCAGCCGCAGCGATTCATCGGGCGCAGAGTGCGTTGAGGTCGCGCTGGTCCCGTCGGAATGGCGGAAGAGTAGCCACAGCACCAACACCGGGGACCAGTGCGTCGAGGTGGCGCCCATGGTGCCGGTCGCTACCGCTGAATGGAAGAAGAGCAGCCGCAGTACGGACACCGGGCATGCATGCGTCGAGGTGGCGGACTTGGTGGCCGGGGTGGCAGTTCGGGATTCCAAGGACCCGGACGGGCCGAAGCTGGTGTTCGGGCCGTCCGCGTGGCAGGCGTTCGCGTCCCAGGTCAAGGGCGGGGCCCTCGACCTGGTCTGACGCAAGGCGACACTCGTAGGGCGACGTCGGATCAGCAGCAGCTTGGCGCTGCGGCGGTCTTCGGCTGCTCGGTTTCGGTGGGTGGCTGGGTGGTGGCGCAGCACGCGGAGTCGTCGGCCTTGGCGAGGGTATCCGCGTCGTCCTTGACCGTGTAGACCTCCCAGGGCTCGCCGCTGGGGCCGTGGACCCAGACCTTGTCCTGCAGCGCGTAGCAGCAGGAGGTGTCGTTCTCCTCCAGGGTGGCGAGCCCGGCGTCGGCGAGGCGCTTGGTCGCGTCGCTGACCAGACCGGAGTCCTCGACCTCGACGCCGAGGTGGTCCATGCGGGTCGGCTCGCCGTCCTCGCCCTCGATCAGGACGAGCTTGAGCGGCGGCTGGGCGATGGCGAAGTTGGCGTACTCGGGGCGGCGCTTGGCCGGCTCGGCGCCGAACAGCTTGGAGTAGAAGGCGACCGAGCCTTCCAGATCGGACACGCGCAGAGCGAGCTGGACGCGGGACATGCGATTCCTCCTCATGTCGTGGTCCTACTTAGATGGCTGTCTAAGTAGCTTCCAGGTCGAGTTGCGTCCTTGGATAGATGGATGTCAAATTAGAGGCATGTCTAAACAGGGTCTGCCGATCGTGAGTTCGGGTGTCCCCGCTGGCGCTGGCGAGGTGGCGTGCTGCACACCACTGGTGTGTGAGCCGCTGAGCGAGGCCAAGGCGGGTGAACTCCGAGCGGCGCGGGGCCTGGGTGTACTACTGGCTCAACCCCGGAGTGCTGGAGCGGCTGTCCGTGATCCTGGGACCGCGCTTGACCGCCGTGGCCGCATCGTGACCCAAGTCGCTCACCGGGGATAGCCGTCCCCTTTCGTGTGGCGCTTCCATCGTTTATCGTCGATTAACGATGAAAGAGGAGAAGGGGCCGCTCGACCGGTCCACAGCCACCGAGTACGCGGCCTGGTTCAAGGCGCTGGCCGACCCGACGCGGATCCAGATCGTGTCGCTGCTGGCGCGGCAGGGGCGTCCGATGAACGTCAGCGAGATCGTCGACAACACCGAGGCGATCGTCGAGCGGTACTCCGGCCTGGCGCGATTCGCCATGGTCGGCGGCACCCCGGAAGACGGGGCCTCGTGCGGCGACTCCTGTTCCGGCGCCGCCGCCCACCCCGGCGAGGACGGTGTTCCCGAGGCCGCGCTGCGCGCCAGCCTGGGCTGCGGCAATCCCTTGGCCGTCGCCGATCTACGTCCAGGTGAGACCGTGCTGGATCTGGGTTCGGGCGGCGGCCTGGACGTGCTGCTGTCGGCGCGCCGCGTCGGCCCGGACGGGACCGCCTACGGGTTGGAGGCCAGCGAGGCCATGCTCACCCTGGCCCGCGCCAACGCCGCCGAGGCCGGCCTAGGCAATGCCCGTTTCCTGCAGGCCACATCGAGGACGTCCCGCTTCCCGCCGCGAGCGTGGACGTGGTCATCTCCAACTGCGTCATCAACCTCGCCGCCGACAAGGCCCGCGTGCTCGCCGAAGCCTTCCGCGTCCTGCGTCCGGGCGGACGCTTCGGGGTCAGCGACATCGTCGCCGACCCCGGCCTCGACCCCGGCGAGCGCATCGAGGCGGAGCGGGGCCTGGGCTGTTCCGCGAGCACCCTCACTGCCGAGGAGTACCGCCGCCACCTGCTCGCCGCGGGCTTCACCGGCGCCACCATCACCCGGCACCACCAGGCCGCGCCCGGCCTCCACTCGGCGGTCGTGCAGGCCGCCAGACCCGCCTGAGCCGAGCGCGCCCTCACCAGATGCTCCCGCTGACGGTATATGCATCAAACTCAGTTGATGTATTCTGTTCTTCGTGGAGTCTCCGGAAGAAGGCGCACCGGCCTTCGTGCAACTGGCCGCGCATCCGTTGCGGTGGCGGCTGCTGAGCGAGCTGGCCACCAGCGACTACCGGGTCCGCGAGCTGGTGGACCTCGTCGGCCAGCCGCAGAACCTGGTCTCCTACCATCTGCGGCTGCTGCGCGGCGGCGGGCTGGTCACGGCGCGGCGCAGCAGCTTCGACGCCCGCGACAGCTACTACCACCTCGACCTTGAGCGCTGCGCGGACGCGCTGGCCGCGGCCGGTGCCGCCCTGCATCCCGCACTCGGCCTCGACCCGGCCTCGCCCGTGCCGCACATCGCGTCCGGCCCGCGTCCCGCCGTGCTGTTCACCTGCACCGGCAACAGCGCCCGCTCACCGATCGCCGAAGCCCTCCTGGGGCGCCGCACGGGCGGGCACGTCGAGGTCGCCAGCGCGGGCAGCCACCCCAAGCAGCGGTTGCACCCGTGGGCCGTGCGCGTGCTTCGCGAGGGTCACGGCATCGACGTCACCGACCGGCGTCCACGGCATCTGGACACCGTGACCGGCCGGCGGTTCGACTACGTGATCAGCCTGTGCGACAAGGTCCGCGAGGTCTGCCCCGATCTGCCCGGCGGACCCCGTCGCGTCCACTGGAGCATGCCGGACCCGGCCGCGTCCGGAGGCGGCGAATCCACCTTCGTGCGGACGGCGGCGGAGATCGACACCCGCATCCGCCACCTGCTGCCGCAACTCGTCCGACCATCACGGGAGGCCAAGCCATGACGACACCCGATCGGTTCGCCGGAGTCCGCTACCTCGTCGACGACGTCCAGGCGGCCGTCGACTTCTACACCGACCACCTCGGGTTCACACTGCGCATGAACGCCGCGCCCGCCTTCGCCGACGTCGTACGCGGGCCGCTGCGGCTGCTCCTTTCCGGACCGCCCAGCTCAGGCGCCCGCGCCACGCCCGATCCCGCCGCCCCCGGCCGCAACCGCATCCACCTGATCGTGGACGACCTCGACGCCGAGATCGACCGGCTGCGCGCCGCCGGGCTCACCTTCCACAGCGACCTGGTCTCCGGCCCCGGCGGACGGCAGATCCTGATCACCGACCCTGCCGGCAACCTCATCGAGCTGTTCGAACCCGCGCCGGAGACGACTTCCTGACCCCGTCACGGGAGGTCGGAGGGGGCGGGCCGAGTCGCTGTGCCCCGGACATGCGGGACGAACGGCAGCGGAAACCGGCTCTCGGGCCAGTCCACGCGCTCCAGGCGCAGGTCGGTGAATCCGGCGCGGCCGATCGCGTCGACGATGTCGGTGCCCAGGCGGCACCCGCCGTTGAGCACCGGCCACACGGTGGCGTCCAGCACGCGCTGCGCACCGCGCAACCCGGCCCCCTCGGCGCGGACGTGCTCGAAGACATGCAGGCGCCCACCGGGCCGCAGGACGCGGAACATCTCCGCCAGCGCGGCGTCCCGGTCCCGTACCGAGCACAGCGTCATGCAGGCGACCACGGCGTCGACGTCGGCGTCCGGGGCGGCCAGATGCTCGGCGATCCCGTCCCTGACGACGACCGGGACCTTGGCCTCGGCTGCGGACTGCTCGGCCAGGGCGCGCAGGAGCGGCTCGGGCTCCACCGCCACCACTTCGGTCACCCGCGGCGGGTAGTGGGCGAAGTTGGCGCCCGTACCGGCGCCGACTTCCAGAACCCGTCCGCTGGTCGAGGCCAGCAGCGCCCGGCGGTGCTCTGTGACGCCGCCCTTGTCCATGGCGGGACTGACGCGGGCATAGAAGCGGGCGAACAGCGGATGGCCCCGCCGGGCGCTCGGGGCCGTGGTGTGCTCCATGTGGTGCGGTCTCCTTCTACCTGCCGGGTATGGGGGCTACGCTCATACTGGGAGGTTACGACATAGTGAAGTCCATACACAATGATGTTGGTTCCGATTCTGTGGACGAGGTCGGGGCGGGGCACGCGCTGGAGAAGCTGTTCGCGCTGGCGGTGGTGACACACCGGTACATGGAGGCCGGGCTGGCCGCGCGCGGGCTTTCGAGGGCGCGGGCGTCGGTCCTGTGGAACCTGCACCACGGCGGGCCGATGACCCAGCGGGCACTCGCCGCCGCGATCGGCGTCACCCCCCGCAACGTCACCGGGCTGGTGGACGCGCTTGAGGGCGACGGGTTCGTCGCCCGTGCACCGCACCCCCGGGACCGGCGCGCCACGCTCGTGGACCTCACCGACCGGGGACGCGACACCGTCGGGGGCCTCAACGTCGAGTACGGCGAGGGTGCGGCCCGCCTGTTCGACGGCCTCCCCGAGACCCAGCTGGCCGGTTTCGTGGCGACCGTCGACCATCTCCTGGAACGCGTCGCCCGGGAAACCTGCTGAGCCCGGTGTTCTCGGCCCGGTGACGTGGGGCGGGTTCGCCCGGTCAGGCGGCCTGGCGGGAGCGGGTCAGTGCCAGCCCGGCGAGGGCCATGCCGACCAGGCTCAGCGCGATGGCCACGATCGCCCCGGCTCGCCCGTTGCCGGTGCCGAAACCGCCGGTCGAGTCGGCCAGGTGGAGCCCGCCGATGACCAGCCCGGTCAGCGACGCGATTCCAGCCGCGATCGCTCCGGTCCGAACGTTGCCGGTACGACGGGTGGCGCGTGCCAGAGCCAGGCCGCCGATGGCGATGCCGATCAGCGCCGCCACCCCGGCGACGACGGCCCCTGTCCGCCCCTCGCCGGTGCCGATGCCCCCGGCGGCGGTCGGCCCGGTCAGAACGGCTTCGGCCACGGTGAACACGAATCGGACTGCCATGAGGTGCCCTTCCCCTCTTGCGAATGAACGTCGCCCGATCATGTCCGCCGGGCCCGCCGCCGGTCGTCGTCCGGACGCAGTCAGTTCGCGCTGCCGCCGACGGCCCACCCGGCCACCGCGCACGCCGCAGGCGCCGCGAGAGTACTGCGTGCGCGGTACAGGGCCGCTCGTCCCCGAGCAGGAGTCGCAGGCGGGGGGCCCGCGGCTAGGGTTCGCCTATGAGCACGGGACTGTCCGGGGCCTGGACCAGGGGCAGAGGCTGGGGGATCGCGGTCTGCGTGGCCGCGGTGCTGCTGGTCACCGCGCTGGCCGGGGATCATCCCACCACGGACCTCGGCGTAATCGGCTTCGCGCTGGTGGTGACGAGCGGCCTGGTGCTGGCCGCCGCCCGCCCGGCCCCGCTTCCGGTCCTGGCCGTCACCGGGCTGTGCGCGCTCGGCTACCAGGCGATCGGGTTCGAGGTGCCCGCCGTCGCGTACCTGTTCGCGGTGTACGCCGCCGTACGCGCGGGGCACCGCATCATCGCGGTGGCGGCCAGCGTCATCCTGCTGGGCGCCATCCCGCTCGCGATCATGGTCTCCCCGGCGGGCGGGTCGGCGGGGGAGGCG
>NZ_SMKH01000089.1 GCF_004348515.1 Actinomadura sp. KC345
CTCCGCAGCCGCCCGGTATGACGGGCGGCCCTCAGGGCGGCCCGCCCGCGGGACCGTACGCCGGTCCGCAGGGACCCCCTCCGCCCCCGCCCGTGACGGTGCTCGGCCTGCGCGGGCGGCAGTGGGCGCTCGTCGCGCTCGTCGTCGGATGCTGCTACCTGGCCATCACCGGGATCTCCTTCACCGGCGCCTGGACGACGCTCAACCGCGAGCCCACCACCGCCGAGCTGCAGCGTGCGGCGAACAGGGAGGTCGCCCAGCGGTGGCGCGCGTGGCCCGCGCAGCGCATCTTCCCCGACCGGATCCCGTACGCCCCCGGGACGGGGCACAGCGAGTACGCGTCCCGGACGGGCATCGTCCCCGACAAGGGGTGCGCCCAGGCCGTGGATCCCGAGGTCGCCAAGACCCTCCTCAGGCACGGTTGCAGGGCCGTGCTGCGCGCCACCTACGTCGACCAGCTCCAGGGCGTCGTCGTCACGGTCGGCGTGGCGGCCTTCCCCGACGCGTTCAAGGCCGACCGGGCGTACAAGGAACTGCCCGGATCCAAGGGCCCGGACGGCAGCGGCTCGGTGCGCCCCGCGCTGCGCGCGGCTCCGTTCCCCGGGACGGCGTCGGCCCGGTTCACCGACGAGGCCCGCCAGCACCGAACCATCGACCGGGGCGGCCCGTACGTAGTGCTGACCACCTCGGGCCAGACCGACGGCCGCCCGGCGGCGGCGATCAAGAAGGAGCGGCCGGGCGAGCCGTTCGCCCCGGCGCCGCAACTCGGCCACGCGGTCGCGCGGTCGATGTCCGCCAAGGCCCTGCCCGACTGCTCCAGCCCGGAGTGGCAGTGCTGACAGGAGGGCGATGCTGACCAGAGGACCGGGCGGGCGCCACGGCAGGACGGCCAGGACGCGCGCCGTGGCCGCCGTCTTCGCGGCGGCGCTGGCCGGGACGTGGCTCGTGCCCGTCCCCGCGCACGCCGACGAGGTCCGCGACCGGCAGCGGCCGATCCTCAACGCCCTCGGCATGGACGCCGCCTGGAAGGTCACCAGGGGCAAGGGCGTCACCGTCGCCGTCGTCGACTCCGGCGTGGACGCGGACCAGGCCGACCTGACCGGGTCGGTCACCGTCGGCCCCAACATGCTCGAAGACGTCGACGGCGGATCGAGCCCGACGCAGCGGCACGGCACCGGGATGGCGTCGCTGATCGCCGGCCACGGCCACGGCCCCGGCGGCGGCGACGGGATCATCGGGATGGCGCCGGAGGCCCGCATCCTGTCCATCCGGGCGATCAGCGAGCCGGAGGACCCGGGCTACCTCCGCTACCGGCTGTCGGAGGAGGCCGACGGCGCGGTGGCACGCGGCATCCGGCACGCCGCCGACCAGGGCGTCGACGTCATCAACCTCTCGCTCGGCAAGTCCGAGGAGGTCCCCGAGGAGCGCGCGGCCATCGGCTACGCGATCGGCAAGGGCGTCGTGGTCGTCTCCGCGGTCGGCAACGACGGCGACGACCCGGGCTCCCTCGACGGCGACGGCTTCGCGCCGTACTCCTACCCGGCGTCCTACCCGGGCGTGATCGCGGTCGCCGCGACGGAGGGCGACAACTCCCGCGCGCCGTTCTCCAACCGCAACTTCTCGGTGCTGGTGTCGGCGCCGGGGGCGGGCCTGCCGGTCGCCGGTCCCGGCGACGACTACTTCGTGAGCAGCGGGACCAGCGACTCCAGCGCGGTCGTCTCCGGGATCGCCGCGCTGGTCCGCGCCAAGTACCCCGACATGTCGCCCGCCCTCGTCTCCCAGGCGCTGATCGACAGCACGAAGCACGGCCCCTCGGGCGAGTACAACGCCGAGGTCGGGTTCGGCATGGTGCACGCGTCCCGCGCGCTCTCGGCGGCCGGGGCACTGGCCTCCGCCGGGGCGGGCGGGGCCGAGGACAAGGCCGCCGGGCAGCGGTTCGGCGAGGAGGACCCCGGCCCGGTGGAGGTCATCGAGCGTCCGGCGTGGGTCACGCCGCTGATCATCGTGCTCGTGGCGGCCGGGATCGGCGGGACGATCACCGCGGGGGCGATCTCGGCGACGTTCCGGCGCCGCCACCCCGCCACGGCGGGCGGCCCTCCCCCCGGACCGCCACTGGGGCGGCCGGAGCCCCAGGGCCGCCCGCAGCAGTACTACGGTCCGCCCCCAGGAGTGCCGCAGCCCCAGGGCCGGCCGCAGTACGGCCCGCCTCCGGGGCAGCCGCAGACCCGCCCGGAGTTCGGCCCGCCTCCGGGGCAGCCGCAGACCCGCCCGGAGTTCGGTGCGCCACTGGGGCAGCCGCAGGGGCGTCCGGAGTTCGGCCCGCCTCCGGGGCAGCCGCAGACCCGCCCGGAGTTCGGTGCGCCACTGGGGCAGCCGCAGGGGCGTCCGGAGTTCGGCCCGCCGAGGCCGCCGCAGCCCAGACCGCCCGAACCGACGGAGGGCCCGCCCCCTCCTTCCTGACCGGTCCGCCTTCCTGACCGGTCCGCCTTCCTGACCGGTCCGCCTTCCTGACCGGTCCGCCTTCCTGACCGGTCCGCCTTCCTGACCGGTCCGCCTTCCTGACGGTCTGTGGTGTTCCGCTGAGCGGCAGGGGCCAGAATTGGCGGGGTGCACGCAGATCCTGACGAGTACGCCGAAGCCGTCCTGGACGCGGTGGAGCTGATCCCGCCGGGACACGTCCTGTCCTACGGCGATGTCGCCGAGCTGGTCGGACGGGGCGGTCCCCGCCAGGTCGGACGGGTGATGTCCCTGTACGGCGGCGGCGTCCCGTGGTGGCGGGTCATCCGTGCGGACGGCAGCCCGCCGAAGTGCCATGAGGGACGCGCCCACGAGCACTACCGCGCCGAGGGAACGCCGCTGCGTCCCGGCGGCGGCCGCGTCGACATGTCCCGGGCCCGCTGGCCGGGCCCGTCCTGAGGGCGGCGAACGGAGGAGCCCGCCACTTCGGCGACATGCGTGCGTTGTGGCAAGAACAGTCACGGTGATCTGTTCCAATGAACTGTTGTGCCGCCTGCTTCCTACCGTCTCGTGCGCCGCGCGGGCCCCGCGCGGGCCGTCCCGCCCGTGCTCGACGAGCAGCAGCGGCGGGTGGTCGAGCATGCCGGCGGGCCGCTGCTGGTGCTGGCGGGTCCGGGCACCGGGAAGACGACGACGATCGTCGAGGCGGTCGTCGACCGCATCGAGAACAGGGGCGTCGACCCGGAGCGCGTGCTCGTCCTGACGTTCAGCCGTAAGGCGGCGGGGGAGCTGCGGGAGCGGATCACGGGGCGCCTGCACCGGACGACGCGGACACCGCTGGCCTTCACCTTCCACAGCTACGCCTACGCGCTGCTCCGGCGCGATGCCGTGTTGAACGAAGAACCTCCGCCACGGCTCCTGTCCGGGCCGGAACAGCTTCTGGAAGTGCGACGCCTTCTGGAGGGCGAGCTGGCGGACGGTGCGCGCGACTGGCCGGAACGGTTGAGGGCCGCTCTGGCGACCCGCGGGTTCGCCGAGGAACTGCGTGACTTCACCCTGCGGGCGGTCGAGCGGCAGTACGTCGCCGAAGACCTCGTCGCGCTCGGACGCATGCGCGGCCGCGACGACTGGCCCGCCATCGGCGCGTTCATGGACCGGTACGTCGACCGGTTCGCGCTGGACCCCGTCCCCACCTACGACTACGGCGAGCTCATCCACATGGGCGCCGGCATGCTCGCGGAGGAGGAAGTGCGGATCCGCGAGCAGGACTCCTACGACGTCGTGTTCGTGGACGAGTACCAGGACACCGACCCCGCGCAGGAAGCGCTCCTGCACTACCTCGCCGGGGACGGCCGCGACCTCGTCGTCGTCGGTGACCCCGACCAGTCCATCTACGGGTTCCGTGGCGCCGACGTACGCGGCATCCAGGAGTTCCCCAACCGCTTCCTCACCCTCGACGGAGACCCCGCGCCGGTCGTGGCGTTGCGGACCTGCCGCCGGATGGGCCCGGAGATCCTCACCGCGTCACGCCGGATCGCGCGCCGCCTTCCCGCGGGCACCGCCGGGGCGGCCGAACACCGCGCGCTGCGTCCCGTGGAGGAGCTGGACGAGGGGGAGGTGCGTGCTGTGTCTTCCAGGGGGGGCGCCCCCCCTGGACCCCCCGATGAAGTGCGTGCTGTGATCGCCGACTCGGAGAGCCAGGAGTCCGCGCTCGTGGCCGACGAACTGCGCCGCGCCCATCTGCTCGACGGCGTTCCGTGGTCGCGGATGGCGGTCCTCGTGCGGAGCGCCGTGCGGCAGGTGCCGGTGCTGCGGCGTGCGCTCGCCCAGGCGGGCGTGCCGGTCGTCGTCGCGGGCGACGAGGTCCCCCTGATCGGTGAGCCCGCCGTCCGCCCCTTCCTGATCCTGCTCCGGGCCGCGCTGAAGAAGGGGTATCTGGACGAGGTCGTCGCAGAAGACCTGCTGACGGGCCCACTAGGCGGCGCCGACGCGCTCGCCATGCGACGGTTGAAACGGGCCCTGCGAGACCTGGAGGAGTTGTCGGGCGGTCAGCGTCCGCTCGGCGAGCTGCTGGTCGCGGCGGTGAACGACCCGCGCGAACTCGTCCTCGTCCACGAGAAGGTCCGCGCACCGGCCGAACGGATCGCGCACCTCATCGATGTGGCGCGGCGCAGCGTCCACGACGGCGGCACCGCCGAGGACGTTCTGTGGGCCGTCTGGCAGGAGAGCGGCCAGGCGGACGTCCTGCTGGAGCAGAGCGTCAAGGGCGGGACGCGCGGCGCGGCCGCCGACCGCGACCTCGACGCGGTGGTGGCGCTTTTCGACCACGCCGCACGGTTCGTCGACCGGCTGCCCCAGGCCGGGCCGGAGCTGTTCGTCGACAACATCGCCTCACAGGAGATCGCCGGTGACACGCTCGCGGAGCAGGCCCCGGAAGGGGAGGCGGTCCGGATCCTCACCGCGCACCGCTCCAAGGGACTGGAGTGGGACGTGGTCGTGGTCGCGGGCGTCCAGGAGGGCGTCTGGCCGGACGTCCGGTTGCGCGGGTCGCTGCTGGGCGTCGAGGAGATGGTCGAACACGCGGCCGGATCCGAGGCGGACGGGGACGCCGCGGCCGGTGCCTCCATGGCGGCGAAGATGCTGGACGAGGAACGCCGCCTCTTCTACGTGGCGGTCACGCGGGCCCGCAACCGGCTCGTCGTCACGGCCGTCGGCGGCGACGACACCGAGGAGCGGCCGTCCCGCTTCCTCAACGAACTCCTCCCAGGCGCGATCGAGCAATCGCAGCTGGACGAGAAGACGCGGTGGCTCTCCCTGTCCGCGCTGGTCGCCGACCTCCGTTCCGCCGCCGCGGACCCCTCCCGCCCGGAACCGCTGAGGCGCGCCGCCGCCGGCCACCTGGCGCGCCTCGCGCGCGCGGGCGTGCGCGGCGCGAAGCCGGAGAACTGGTACGCCATCACCGCGCTGTCCGACGCCGGGCCCGCGTTCGACGAGGACGAGACCATCACGATCTCGCCGTCCCAGGTCGAGGCGTTCACCACGTGCGGGCTGCGCTGGCTGCTCGCCTCCGCGGTCGGCGCGCAGGAGGGCGGGCCCAACGAGTACAGCACGATGGGCAAGGTCGTCCACGCCGTCGCCGAGATGGCCGGGGCCGACGACGGCGTCGGCGAGGTCCACGTCGCCGAGCGGCTGGACGAGATCTGGAGCGACCTGGAGTTCCGCAGCTCCTGGTACTCGGAGAAGCAGCGCGAGCAGGCCGGCCGGATGGTCGACAAGTTCCTCGGCTGGCACCGCGACAACCCCAACGAGGTCGTCGCGCTGGAGGAGTCCTTCAAGGTCGACCTCGGCCGCGTCGTGATCAAGGGCCGCATCGACCGCGCGGAACGCGACGAGCAGGGCCGCGCGGTCATCATCGACATCAAGACGTCCTCCACCGCCGTCCCCAAGGACGACCTGGCCCGCCACCCTCAGCTCGGCGTCTACCAGTACGCGGTGATGCTCGGCGCGTTCGAGCGGCACGGGCTGATCGAGCCCGGCGGCGCCAAGCTCGTCCAGGTCGGCAAGGCCGCGTTCACCGCCAAGGCACGCGAGCAGGAGCAGCCGCCGCCCGCGGACGACGAGGATCCGGAGTGGCCGAAGAAGCTGATCGAGATCGTCGCGACCGGGATGGCCGGGGACGTCTTCCAGGCGCGGGCGAACGACAAGTGTCGCACCTGTCCCGTACGCTCTTGCTGCCCCGTGCACGACGAGGGCGGCCAGGTCGGCGACTGACCGGCCGGCCCGGGGGGCGGATGACGGACTAGCTCGGGGGGAGTGGGGTGATCACGCCGGGAGAGCTTGCCCGGCTGCTGGAGATCCCCGAGCCGACCGAGGAGCAGGCCCGGGTGATCGAGGCCCCGATGGCGCCGATGGCGGTGATCGCGGGCGCCGGGTCGGGCAAGAGCGAGACGATGGCCGCACGCGTGGTGTGGCTGGTCGCGAACGGCTTCGTCCGGCCGGAACGCGTCCTCGGCCTGACCTTCACCCGCAAGGCGGCCGCCGAGCTCGGCGTTCGCGTGCGCAAGAGGCTCGACAAGCTGCGCGAGGTCCTGCCGGGCGACGAGTTGGAGCGGCTCGGCGGCGAGGCCCTTTTCGACGGCGAGCCGATGGTGTCGACGTACCACTCCTACGCCGCGCGGCTGTTCGGCGACCACGCGCTGCGCGAGGCCCTCGAACCCACGATGCGGCTGATCTCACCGGCCGTCGCCTGGCAGATCTGCTCCCGCGTCGTGGACGCCTACAACGGCCCCATGGACCGCATCGAGTGGCAGCCCGACACCGTCACCAAGGCCGTCATGGAACTGGCCGGAGACCTCTCGGAGCACCTGCGGACGCCCGAGGACGTCCGCAGGGTCGGGACATGGCTGGACGAGCGCCTCGCCGTGGTGAAGAAGCCGCTCAAGGCGCAGCGCGACGTCCTCGCCAAGCACGCCGTCCGCGAGCAGATGATGCCGCTGGTGGAGGCGTACCGGAGGGCGAAGGCCGACCGGGAGGTCGTCGACCACGGCGACCAGATGGCCCTCGCCGCGCGGATCGCCTACAAGCATCCCGAGGTCGGGATGATCGAGCGGTCGCGGTTCTCCGTCGTGCTGCTGGACGAGTACCAGGACACGAGCCAGGCCCAGCTCGTCCTGCTCACGTCGCTGTTCGCGGCCGGGCATCCGGTGACGGCCGTCGGCGACCCCTGCCAGTCGATCTACGGATGGCGAGGCGCCAGCGCCGGGAACCTGCTGCGGTTCGCCCACGACTTCCCCCTGCGGCCGGGAGTCGAGGGCGGCCGCCCGGTTCCGGCGCCCGTCGTCCAGCTGAGCCGCTCGTTCCGCAACGGTGAGCAGATCCTGGAGGCCGCCGCCCGGGTCCAGGAGGAGCTGCGCGCGGAGACGAAGGCCGTGCCGCGGCTCGTCCCGGGCGCCGGGCGCGAGAACCGCGGCCGCGTCGAATGCGCGCTGTTCTCCACCGTCGAGGACGAGGCCGACCGCATCGCCGAGCGCGTCGCCCGGCTCATGGCCGCCGATCCCGAGACGGCGCCCGACGGCGGCCCGCCCGGGGAGCCGCTCCAGTACTCCGACGTCGCCGTCCTCGCACGGAAGCGGTCGCAGTTCCCGCTCATCAGGCGGGCCCTGGAGGCCCGCGGCATCCCGGTCGAGGTCGTCGGGCTCGGGGGGCTGCTCACCGTGCCCGAGGTGCAGGACGTCGTCGCCACGCTGCGCGCCATGCACGACCCGACGTCCGGCGCGTCCCTGGCCCGGCTGCTCACCGGCCCGCGCTGGCGCCTGGGTCCCCGCGATCTCGTCGCCCTCGGCCGCCGCGCCCGCACCCTCGCCCAGGAGGCGGCCCGCGACGTCACGCCCCCGGAAGCCCCGGAGCCGCCGCCGGAGCAGGAGGCGCAGGAGCAGCAGGCGCAGGACCCGCTGCACCAGCTCGTCAGCGAGCTGAACCAGGAGACCGGCAGCCTGGTCGACGCGCTCGACGACCTCGGCTCACCGGAGGCGTACTCGCCCGAGGGCTACGGCCGCCTGCGGCGGCTCCGCGACGAGCTGCGCACGCTGCGCGGCCAGGTCGGCCTCCCGCTGCCCGACCTCGTCAACGAGGTCGAGCGCGCACTGGGGCTCGACATCGAGGTCGCCGCACGGTCCGGGCTCGACCCCGTCACCGCCCGCGCCGACCTCGACGCGTTCATCGACGCCGCCGCCACGTTCGCTGGCGACGCCGAGGACCCGACGCTCGGCGCGTTCCTCGCCTACCTCAAGGCGGCCGAGACGGAGGAGTTCGGGCTGGAGGCCGGACGGGTCGGAGAGACGAACAGCGTCAAGCTCCTCACCGTCCACGCGTCCAAGGGCCTCGAATGGCCGGTGGTGGTCGTCCCGGGCCTGTCGTTCGTCCCGCAGAAGAACGGCGGCCCGGCCAAGGGCTCGATCTTCCCGTCGCCGCCGCAGAACGCCACCCGCTGGACCGCGAACCCCCGCGTCCTGCCGTTCATGCTGCGCGGCGACCGCGCCGACCTGCCCCCGCTGAACGGCCTGGAGAAGGACGACCTCGCCGACTTCGACCGGGCCTGCTCCGAACGCGACCTGCGCGAGGAGAGGCGGCTCGCCTACGTCGCGGTCACCCGCGCGTCCAGCCTGCTCATCACCACCGGCTATTGGTGGGGGTCGTCGGGCCGGCCGCTCGGCCCGTCGCCGTTCCTGGAGGAGGTGCGCGCCGTCTGCCTCGCCGGGGCCGGTTCCGTCGCCGTGTGGGCCGATCCTCCGGAGGAGGGCACCGCCAATCCGCTGCTCGCCGACCCCGACGAGGCGCACTGGCCCGTGGCCCCCGGCGACCGGGGCCGCTCCGACATCTCGGCCCGCGAACGGTACGAGGCGGTCGTCGAGGCCGCCCGCATGGTCGAGGACGAGATGGCCGGGCGGACGCGGCACTGGGCGGGCGACGCAGGGCTGTCCGACGGCGACCGCGCCCGCATGTCCGCGTGGGCGCGCGACGTCGAGCTGCTGCTCGCCGAACGGGACCGGGGGCGCGGCGGCGACGGCCTGCTCGTGGAGCTTCCCGCGCACCTGTCGGTCTCGTCGCTGGTGTCCCTCGCCCGGGACCCGGCGGCGCTGGCCCGGCAGATCCGGCGCCCGATGCCGCGCCCGCCCGCCCCGTACGCGCGGCGCGGCACCGCGTTCCACGCCTGGCTGGAGAGCCGCTGGGGGCAGCAGCGCCTCCTCGACCCCGACGAGCTGCCCGGCGCCGCCGACGAGGGCGCGGCCGACGACGCCCACGTCGCGCGGTTGCGCGCACGCTTCGAGGAGTCGGAGTGGGCGTCGCGGGAGCCGCTCGACATCGAGGTGCCGTTCGAGACCATCATCGGCGACCGGCTGATCCGGGGCCGCATGGACGCCGTGTTCCGCTCCCGGGACGGCGTGTACGAGGTCGTCGACTGGAAGACCGGATCGCCGCCGTCCGGGGACGAGGCCCGCTTCGTGTCGGTGCAGCTGGCCGCCTACCGGCTGGCGTGGGCCGAACTGGCGGGGGTGGACGTCGCGGCGGTCAGCGCGGCGTTCCACTACGTCAGCGCGAACGTCACGGTCCGCCCTGCCGACCTGCTGGACGACGCCGGCCTCGCCGCGCTGCTGGAAGGCGTCCCCGCCGCCTGATTGCCGGGTGGCGAGTCTCGTCCACCCCCTGTTCACCGAACGAGGTTTCGGGGATGATCCGGGCTACCATCCGAGGGAGGCGGACGTGACGGTGACTCATGACGAGAAGGTCGTACGGGAGTTCTCCAAGCAGGCGGCCGGTTTCGCCGATCCTGCGCGGAACGCCGCGTTCACCCTTCATCTGGACCGGCTGGTCCAGTTCATGGACCCGGAGATAGACCGGGAGGACATCGTCCTTGAGGTCGCCGCCGGTACGGCGCTCGTGTCCCGCGCGATCGCCCAGCGCGTCCGCCACGTGACGGCCCTCGACCTCACGCCGGCGATGCTCGCCCAGGGCAAGCGCGAAGCCGACCACTCCGGCCTCATGAACATGACCTTCGCGCACGGCGACGCCACCGCCCTGCCCTACCTCGACCGGTCGTTCACGCTCGTCGCCACGCGCTTCTCCCTGCACCAGGTCGCCGCGCCCGAGGCCGTCGTGAACGAGATGGTCCGCGTCGGCCGCCCCGGGGCCGCGCTGATCATCGCCGACCTGATCCGCCCGGACGGCCTGGAGGGCGACCCCGACCGCATCGAACGCCTCCGCGACCCCTCGCACGGCACCGCCCTCACCGAGTCGCGGATCGCGGAGATCGTCACGGCCGCGGGCGCGGAGGTGAAGCGCGCCGAACGCTTCGAGTACGTCCGTCCCCTCGCCCCGTGGCTGGAGTTCTCCCAGACCCCCGGCGACGTCGCGGAGCGGATCAGGCGGGAGCTGGAGGCCGAGCTGGCGGGCACCGGCCCGGTGACCGGGATGCGGCCGAGCGAGGTCGGCGGCGACCTGCACTTCACGCACACCTACCTCTTCCAGCAGGCGATCGTCGGGTAACGTTTTCGACCAAGTGTTCGACGGATGTCGGACGCATGTTCTAGGTTGTCGAACATGGGTTCTAGCACCGTGCGCTCCCCCGACCGCGAGCCGGCCGCGCTGGCGATGCGCATCGGCGTCGTCGCGGCCGAGGCCGCCCTCGCCACCTTCGCCCGCAACCTCGACCTCGACGACCTCGCGGACGGCGTCGACTTCCAGGGCGCCATCGGCCCCGCCGAGTGGCCCGTGTTCTCCCTGGTCATCGACACCCTCGCCGAGGCGGGCCCGGGGGACCGCCGGTCCCTGGACGAGCGCCGCGCCGACGCCCTCAACGACCTCGCCCGGATCTGCATGGCCGCCAAGGAACGCGTCGCGTGACCGGGCCCGCCCGGGACCGTGCGGCCTCGGCCCCGGGCGCGGCCCTCACTCGTTCCGGGGATCGGCGAACGCCTACGGGATCAGGGTGGGGAGCAGGGCGTCGCGGACGGCCGCGAGTGTCCTCGACTCCGTGGTGGCGGCCTTGACCCTTCCGGCCAGGGAGGCGACGACGTCGTTGAAATGGTCCGCCTGGGTCGCGTCCCAGGGGATCTTGTGGGCGGCGATGTCGGGCCACTTCGCGCGGGGCATCCTGGTCCCGTCGCCCAGGGCCGAGGCGTGGGCCACCACGTCGTCGCTCGACAGTGCGGCCAGGAGCCAGCCCCGGTAGGCGGGAGCTTTCGGGCGGACGACGAGGATGTCCGTCGAGGCGATGCCGTCCACGAAGGCCAGGCCGACCTTGTGGAAATAGGGGCGGAGTCTGCCGAAGAGCACGTCGCCCGGCTGGAAGCGCCGTTTCGCGCTGGTGACGGCGGATGCGTCGGTCCAGGCCGAGAGCCACATGTGGCGTTTCGGCATGTGCTCCAACGCGATGTAGTTCTCGTCCCGCGCGATGTGCTCGGCCGGGACGTTCGAGCGGACCAGGGAGCCCAGGTCGGCGAGCCGGGCGGAGGCCGAGGCCGCGGCGGACAGCTCCCGGTAGCGGGCTCGGATCAGCTCGTCGGCCAGGCCGGCGATGCGGGCGTTTGCGGCGATCTTGTCGTCGAGCGCTCCGAGGGCGGAGGCCGCCGAGTCCTGCTCCGACCGGGTCATCCGCCGGGTGGTGAGGCGGTTCAGCAGGCCGTGGGTGAGGAGGGGCTGGCCCGAGCCGATGCGGTACCTGTTCAGGTCGAGCCTTTTGAGCAGGTAGTAGACGTAGCGGGGATTCACGCCCTTCTTCGGGGTGGCGATGATGGCGTTGTCCGTGACCCAGCATCGGTCGTCGCTGTAGTGGACGACCCCGCAATAGGATCCGACGCGCCCGATGATGGTGCTGCCGGGCGCGGCGTTGTGACCGGCGGAGGTGCCGATCACCCCGTTGGCGCCGTAGGCGCGGTAGCCGGGGCCCTCGGCCGGGTGCGACCTGCCGTTGGAGAAGGTGACGAGGTCGGCCAGGTGCACGTCATTCATTCAGCCGTCCCAGTTCCGCGCGGACGACCTGGTCCAGGCGTGCGGACTCCTCCAGCTGGGTGAAGAGTTCCTTGGTGAGGCGCTCGACCTGGTCGGCGGCGGGCTCGTCCTCCGTGCCGGGGGCGGCGGTGCCGACATAGCGTCCGGGAGTCAGGACGTGGTCGTGGGATCTGACCTCGGCCAAGGTCGCCGAGTAGCAGAACCCGGGCACGTCGGTGTGGGTGCCGTGCCGCCAGGAACGGTAGGCGCCCGCGATCTCGGCGATGTCGGTGCCGGTGAGGACGCGTTCTGTGCGGTCGACCATCGTGCCCATGCCGCGGGCGTCGACGAACAGCACCCCGTCATGCGGGTCCTTGTCGAAGAACCACAGGCAGGCCGGGATCTGCGTGGTCCGGAAGAGCTGGCCGGGCAGAGCGACGACGCATGACACCAGGCCCGCCTCCACCAGCGCGGCGCGGATCTCGCGTTCGGCCGACTGGAGGGACGACATCGAGCCGTTCGCCATCACCACGCCCGCGCTGCCCCCGGGGCCGAGCTTGGCGACGATGTGCTGCATCCACGCGAAATTGGCGTTTCCGGCGGGCGGCACCCCGAAGCGCCAGCGGGCGTCGCCGGTGTCCCGGTACCAGTCCGACATGTTGAACGGCGGGTTCGCCAGCACGAAATCGGCCTGGAGGCCGGGGTGCGCGTCCTCGTAGAAGGTGTCGGCCCAGCGGGAGGAGAGGTCGCCGTTGATCCCGTGGACGGCCAGGTTCATCTTGCCCAGGCGCCACGTGCGCTCGTTCGCCTCCTGCCCGTAGACCGAGATGTCGTCCCGCCGCCCCCGGTGGCTCAGGACGAACTTCTCGGCCTGGACGAACATGCCGCCCGACCCGCAGCACGGGTCGTACACCCGGCCCTTGAACGGTTCGAGGATCTCGACCAGCACCTTCACGACGCTGGAGGGCGTGTAGAACTCCCCGCCCCGCTTCCCTTCGGCCCGCGCGAACCTCTCCAGGAAGTACTCGTAGACCTCGCCGAGCACGTCCCGTGGGGGCCTTCCCTCACCGAACCGCGCGTCGCCGATCAGCCCGACCAGCTCGCCGAGCCGCCGCTGGTCGGCCCCGTCGAAGATCTGCGGGAGGACCCCGGCGAGCGCGGGATCGGCCCGCATGACCTCGCCCATGGCGGCGTCGATCAGCGCACCGACGTCCTCCGCGCCGGCCGACGCGGCGATGTCCGCCCACCGCGCCCCGTCCGGGACTCGGAAGGCGCCCTCGCCGGCCGAGTCCGAGACGTACTTGAGGAACACCAGCCCGAGCACGAAGTCCTTGTACTGCGACGCGTCGACGGAACCGCGCAGCTTGTCGGCGGCCTTCCACAGAACGTCCTTGAGGTCGCTCTCCTCCCGATCGCGCATCGCTCTCCCTCCTCGCCGGAACCTGCAGCCTACGGAGCCCGGTGCCGGAACGCGGCCTCACCGCGCCCGGCGGGCGCCGGCCCGCCCGACCGGCCGGCGGTGGCCGCGCCCGGTCGCGAGCTGAGACGGCGGACCTCCCGGACTCGTGAGAAGGCCCAGCGCACTGCGCCGATGACACCCCCGGCAGGCGCTGCCCCCGGGCGGATGATGATCTTTGTCAGACCGGCACACATCGGGCGTCCGAAGCTCGTCGCCGCGCGCATTGGAGTAAGTGTCTAATTACGTTACGGTCAAGTGACCGTCACTCCGACGGCAAGGGGGATGACGAAGGGTTACGGGCCATGTCCATCAAAGTCCGCCATGTCCTGCGCAACGTGCTGGCGCTCTGTATCGCGGCCGCCCTGGCGGCGACCGCACTCCAGGCCCCGGCCGCCGCGGCTCCCCGGGACGCCGCGCCGCCCGCCGAGGATCCGTTCTACGAACCGCCCTCGCCGCTCCCTGAGGGGCGGCCCGGCGACGTCATCAGGTCGCGCCCGGCCGCCTTCACGGTCGACCCGTTCGGCAAGTCGCCCTACGAGGGCGTGAAGATGTGGCAGGTCCTGTACCTGTCGGAGAACGTGCACGGCGCGCCGATCGCCGTGTCGGGCGCCGTGCTCGTCCCGGAGGAGGAGTGGACGGGCGAGGGCGAGCGTCCCGTCGTCTCCTACGCCGTCGGCACGCGCGGCCTCGGCGACGCGTGCGCCCCGTCCTACACCCTCACCCAGGGCCTGGACTACGAGGCGCTGATGGTCTCCGACGCGCTCAACCGGGGCTGGGCCGTCGCCCTGACCGACATGGAGGGCCTCGGCACGCCCGGCCAGCACACCTACGAGGTCGGCCGCTCCCAGGGCATGGCCGTCCTGAACATGGCGCGGGCGGCGCAGCGGCTCCCCGAGGCCGGGCTCGGCGGCGCGCCCGTCGGCATCTGGGGCTACTCGCAGGGCGGGACGTCGGCGGGCTGGGCCGCGCAGATGGCGCCGTCCTACGCGGCGGAACTCGACCTCAAGGGCGTCTTCGCCGGGGGAGTCCCGGCCGACCTCCTCGCCGTCGCCGTGGGCCTGGACGGATCGCTGTTCATCGCGCTGATGTTCATGGCCGCGGTCGGCTACGACGCCGCCTACCCCGGACTGGACCTGGAGACGTACCTCAACGACCGGGGCCGCGAGCTGCTGCAGAAGGCCGAGGACGTGTGCCTGGTCAGCGTCGACGGCGTGACCACGCTGATCGACACCGCGTTCAAGAAGATCAGCGACTACACGACCAGCGACCCGCTGGCCACGCCGCAGTGGCGGGAGGCGCTGAACGCCAACCGGCTCGGCGGGACCGCCCCGACCGTCCCGGTGCTCCAGACGCAGGCCGTCCACGACCAGATCATCCCGTTCGAGCAGGCCGACACGCTCCACAAGGAGTGGTGCGCGAAGGGCGCGAACGTGACGTGGAAGACCTACGGGCTCGCCGAGCACGCCACCGGCATGCTCTGGAGCTTCCCCGACGCGATGACGTTCCTCACCGACCGCTTCGCCGGCAAGCCCACCGAGGGCAACTGCGCGGCGTGAGCCGGCGGGTTCAGCGCCGGCCGGGCCATCCTGTCCCATGGACGGGGCAGGATGGCCCCATGGACTTGGTGGAGTTCCTCCGAGCGCGGCTGGCGCGGGACGAGCAGATCGCCCGCGCCTGTTCGGGCGTCCCCTGGAAGACCGCTCCCTCAGGCACGATCAACACCGAACCCCGGGATCCCGGCGACGGAGCCGAGGCGTTCGTCGCGAAGGCGGAGAACGAGGCGTACGCCGAGCACATCGCCCGCCACGGCCCGGCCCGGACGCTCGCCGAGGTGGCGGCCAAGCGCCGGATCATCGACGACTACGAGAAGCAGACCTGGATCCTCGGGCAGGGCCGTCCGGACCCGCGGCTCGAAGCGGCCCAGGCCGCCCGCGAGAACGTCCTGCGCTGCCTCGCGCTCCCGTACGCCGCGCATCCCGCATACCGAGACGAATGGAGCCCCTGACAGACAGACCGGCGCGCGGTTATGTAACCTCGATGTGGGTCCGAGAGGCGCTGCAACGGGTGAGAGCCCGCCACGCTCGGCCCCGGAGATGTTGCAACAAGGGCGCCTCCCAGCTCAGACGGGAGGTGCTCGAAATCAACGACAGCAAACTTCGCGAGCTTCTGGACAGCCGCATCGCCGTCCTCGACGGAGCCTGGGGGACGATGCTCCAGGGCGCGAGCCTGTCCCCGGCGGACTACCGCGGCGACCGCATCGGCGACGACCACCCGAAGGACGTCACCGGCGACCCGGACCTGCTGAACCTGACCCGCCCCGACGTGATCCTGGACGTCCACCGCCAGTACCTCGACGCCGGCGCCGACATCACGACGACCAACACGTTCACCGCGACCAGCATCGGCCAGTCCGACTACGGCCTGGAGAGCCTCGTCCACGAGATGAACGTGGAGGGCGCCCGGCTGGCCCGCCAGGCCGCCGACGAGTTCGGCGGGCGGTTCGTCGCCGGCTCCGTCGGCCCCCTCAACGTGACGCTGTCCCTCTCCCCGCGCGTCGAGGACCCGTCCTACCGCGCCGTCACGTTCGACAAGGTCAAGGAGTCCTACGCCGAGCAGATCCGCGGCCTCGCCGAGGGCGGCGTCGACCTCCTGCTGATCGAGACGATCTTCGACACGCTGAACTGCAAGGCCGCGATCGCCGCCGCCCGCGAGGTCGCCCCCGACCTGCCGCTGTGGATCTCGGTGACGATCGTCGACATGAGCGGCCGGACGCTGTCCGGGCAGACGGTCGAAGCGTTCTGGCGTTCCATCGAGCACGCCGAGCCGCTGCTCGTCGGCCTGAACTGCTCGCTGGGCGCCGACGAGATGCGCCCACACGTGGAGGAGCTGGCGCGGCTCGCCGACACCTACACCGCCTCGTATCCGAACGCCGGCCTTCCGAACGCGTTCGGCGGCTACGACGAGACGCCGGAGGAGACCAGCGGCAAGGTCGGCGAGTTCGCCGCGTCCGGCCTGGTCAACGCGGTCGGCGGCTGCTGCGGGACGGGCCCCGAGCACATCGCCCGGATCGCCGCCGCCGTCAGGGGCTCCGCGCCCCGTGAGCGCGCCACGCCGGGCAGGGCCCCCCGCTTCAGCGGCCTCGAACCGTTCGCGATCGGTGCGGACACCGGGTTCGTCATGATCGGCGAGCGGACCAACGTCACCGGCTCCAAGCGGTTCCGCAAGCTCATCGAGGCCGGCGACCACCAGGGTGCGGTGGACGTCGCGCTGGAGCAGGTGCGCGGCGGCGCGAACCTGCTCGACGTCAACATGGACGCCGACCTGCTCGACAGCGAGCGGGAGATGACGACGTTCCTGAACCTGATCGCGACCGAGCCCGAGGTGGCCCGCATCCCGATCATGGTCGACAGCTCGCGCTGGAGCGTGCTGGAGGCGGGGCTGAAGACCGTCCAGGGCAAGGGCGTCGTCAACTCCATCAGCCTCAAGGAGGGCGAGGACCAGTTCCTGGAGCAGGCCCGCCGCATCCGCGACTTCGGCGCCGGCGTCGTCGTCATGGCGTTCGACGAGACGGGCCAGGCCGACTCGACCGAGCGCAAGGTGGAGATCTGCGCCCGCGCCTACGACCTGCTCACGCAGAAGGCCGACTTCCCCGCCGAGGACATCATCTTCGACCCCGCCGTCCTCGCGGTCGCGACCGGCATCTCCGAGCACAACGGCTACGCCAAGGCGTTCATCGACGCCCTGCCGCTCATCAAGGAGCGCTGCCCCGGCGCCCGCATCAGCGGCGGCATCTCCAACCTGTCGTTCTCGTTCCGCGGCAACGAGGTCGTCCGCGAGGCGATGCACTCGGCCTTCCTGCTGCACGCCATCCGCGCCGGGCTCGACATGGGCATCGTGAACGCCGGGCAGCTCGCCGTGTACGAGGACATCCCCGCCGACCTGCTCGAGATGGTGGAGGACGTCCTGTTCGACCGGCGTCCGGACGCCACCGACCGGCTCGTCTCCTTCGCCGAGAACGTCAAGGGCGAGGCCACCAAGCGCGAGGTCGACCTGTCCTGGCGGGAGGCGCCCGTCGAGCAGCGGCTGTCGCACGCCCTCGTCCACGGCATCGTCGACTTCATCGAAGAGGACACCGAAGAGGCCCGCCAGAAGGCCGAACGTCCCCTCGACGTCATCGAGGGCCCGCTGATGGACGGCATGAAGGTCGTCGGCGACCTGTTCGGCTCCGGCAAGATGTTCCTCCCCCAGGTGGTCAAGAGCGCCCGCGCCATGAAGCGGTCGGTCGCCTACCTGGAGCCGTTCATGGAGGAGGAGAAGGCGGAGGCCCTGCGCACCGGGCGCGTCCTCCAGGACCGCGGCCAAGGCAAGATCGTCCTCGCGACCGTGAAGGGCGACGTCCACGACATCGGCAAGAACATCGTCGGCGTCGTCCTCGGCTGCAACAACTACGACGTCGTGGACCTCGGCGTGATGGTCCCGGCCGCCAAGATCCTCGACACCGCGATCGAGGAGAACGCCGACGCCGTCGGCCTGTCCGGCCTGATCACCCCGTCGCTGGACGAGATGGTCTCCGTCGCCGCCGAGATGGAGCGGCGCGGGATGCGGCTGCCGCTGCTGATCGGCGGCGCCACCACGTCCCGGCAGCACACCGCCGTGAAGATCGCGCCGGCGTACGAGTCGACGATCGTGCACGTGCTGGACGCCTCCCGCGTCGTCGGCGTCGTCTCCGACCTCCTCGACGAGGACCGCGCCGGGGTCCTGGACGCCGCCAACCGCGAGGAGCAGGCCAGGCTGCGCGAGCAGCACGAGAGCAAGCAGCGCCGGCCGATGCTCACCTTCGACAAGGCGAGGGAGAACCGCGAGCGCGTGGAGTTCGGCGACCTGCCGACCCCCGCGTTCACCGGTGTCCGCCGGGTCCGGCCCGACATCCCGGCGCTCCGCGAGATGATCGACTGGCAGTTCTTCTTCCTGGCCTGGGAGCTGAAGGGCAAGTACCCGGCGATCCTCGACCAGCCGGTCGCCCGCGAGCTGTTCGACGAGGGCAACGAGCTGCTCGACCAGATCATCGCCGACGGCTCCTTCGAGGCCCACGGCGCCTACGGGTTCTGGCCCGCGCACTCCGACGGCGACGACATCATCCTGCCCGAGGCCCGCTTCCCGATGCTGCGGCAGCAGACGTCCAAGCCGGCGGGGCGCCCGAACCGGTCCCTCGCCGACTACGTCGCCCCGGCCGGCGACCACCCCTTCTCTGACCACTTGGGCGGCTTCGCCGTGACGATCCAGGGCGCCGAGGACCTCGCCGCCAAGTACGAGGAGCAGCAGGACGACTACAAGGCGATCATGGTGAAGGCGCTCGCCGACCGGCTCGCCGAGGCGTTCGCCGAGTACATCCACCTGGAGGCCCGCCGCGCCTGGTTCGAGCCGGACGCGGACCCCGTCCTGGAGGACCTGCACGCCGAGCGGTTCCGCGGCATCCGCCCCGCGCTCGGCTACCCGGCGAGCCCCGACCACAGCCTGAAGCAGTCGCTGTTCAACCTGCTGGACGCCGGGAGCCTCGGCATGAAGCTCACCGAGTCGTACGCGATGACCCCGGCCGCCAGCGTCAGCGGCCTGATCTTCGCCCACCCGTCGTCCCGCTACTTCACGGTCGGCCGCGTCGGGAAGGACCAGATCGAGGACTACGCCCGCCGCTGCGACCTGCCCGTGGCGGAGGTCGAGCGCTGGCTCGCCCCGAACCTGTCCTACGACCCTTCGTAACCGGCGACCCTTCGTCACCGGCGACACGCCTGACGGCCGCGCCGCGGCCGTCGGGCGTGCTTCCGAAGTCACCGGCCGGAAGGCGAACCAAGATCACCCCATGTGCGTCGATACGGGGACATGCCCATCGACGAGGGGAAAGCAGTGCTGAACATCGACGGCTGGAACGCGATCGACGGAGTGCTCAAGGAACGGTACGGCGACGCCGAGCGCCTGGAGTGGAACGCCCCCGTGCCGTACCGTCCGATGGGACCGATGCCGGTCGGGCAGTTCGTCACCAACACCATCGCGGTGTACCCGCGCGACGAGCCGGTGCCGCACTGGCACCTCATCGGTTACGCCCTCACCGCGCCGTTCGAGGAGCGCGGCTACGAGTTCACCTTGCGCGTCCCCCGCCGGCCGGGCGAGACGTCGGCGCCGAACTGGGCGCTGGCCCAGCTGGAGAAGCTCGCCTCCTACGTCTCCAAGAGCGGCAACGACTTCGAGATCGGCCACTACATCGAGTTCCCGAGCCCGATCGACCCCGAGCGTCCCGGTTCCGCGATCAGCGCGGGCGCCTTCGTCCTCGACCCGGAGCTCGGCCGGGCGCGGTCGTCCCTCGGCGAGGTCGTGTTCCTCCAGTTCGTCGGCATCACCGCCGACGAGCTCCACGCCGCCCAGACGTGGAACGTCGAAGGCGTCATGACGACGATCTCACCGCACCTGCCCGGCCTGCTGACCGACCTCGACCGGACGTCCCTCGCCGGCACCCCCGGCGTCGCGGAGGCCGTGCGCGAAGGGTCCCGGCGGGAGGGCTCCGGCACCGGCTTCCTGTTCTTCCAGCAGCTCGGCGCCGACACGTCCCACGGCGGCGTCACCCTGGAGATCGGCGCGAGGCACGTGCCCCAGTTCGCCGGCGTCCTGCCCGCCCGCGTCCCGCACGGGAACCCGCTGATCCTGCGCGGCCCCGGCACACCCATCGTCCTGCTGCCCGGCCAGGAGGTCACCCACAACCACACCGGCGAGGCGCTTGAGGTCACGCTTCCGGACGCCGTGAGCCACGCCATCGCCGACGGAATCCGCCCCCAGCCGGGCACCTACCGGGCGGGCGCCCTCACCGTCAACGTCGTCGCCTGACGGCCCGTGGTGTGAACGCGTGCTGTGAACTCTGAGGTGCCCGGCGGCGCCCGCTGCGACGTAGCATGGCGTATGTGACCAGCAGAGCCGACTCCGAACAGCGTCTGCGCGACCTCGCGCTGCTGCGGCGCGTCCGCGACAGGATCGACCGCGATTACGCCCGGCCGCTGGACGTCGAGGCACTCGCCCGCGGCGTGCACATGTCGGCCGGGCACCTCAGCCGCCTGTTCCGGAGCAGCTACGGCGAGTCGCCGTACAGCTACCTGATGACGCGGCGGATCGAGCGCGCCATGGCGCTGCTGCGCCGCGGCGACCTCACCGTCACCGAGGTCTGCTTCACGGTCGGCTGCTCGTCGCTCGGCACCTTCAGCACCCGCTTCACCGAGCTGGTCGGCGTGCCGCCCAGCACCTACCGGCGGCAGGCTGCGGAGGCGACGGTCGGGATGGCGCCGTGCGTGGCGAAACGGGTCACCAGACCGATCAGGAATCGAGAAGTGCCCGCCTCCGAGCCGCAACTAACCTGACCGCCATGGACATCACCATTCACTCTGCCTTCCTTCCGCACACCGACGCGGAGGCGTCCCTGGCCTTCTACCGCGACGTCCTCGGCTTCGAGGTCCGCAACGACGTCGGGTACGACGGCATGCGCTGGATCACGGTCGGCCCCGTGGGGCAGCCCGGCACGTCCATCGTCCTGGAGCCGCCGGCTCCTCCCGGCTGCGGCAAGACCGACGACGAGCAGCGGGCGATCACCGAGATGATGGCCAAGGGCACCTACGCCGGCATCAACCTGGCCAGCGACGACCTCGACGGCGCCTTCGAGCGGCTGGAGGCGGCCGGTGCCGAGGTCGTCCAGGAGCCGACCGACCAGCCCTACGGCGTCCGGGACTGCGCCTTCCGCGATCCCGCCGGGAACATGATCCGCATGCAGGAAGTGCGCTGAGCCCGACGGCGCTCCGCGACACAATCGGGGCGGCCGGTTCTTCGCGCGCACCGGCATTCGCCGTGCGGGCCGCCCCCGCCCAACAGATGGAGACACGATGAGCATGGCCACGAGGACGGACACGCAGGCGTCCGCGCGGCACGTCGCCGACAGCCACGACATGATCCGCGTGCACGGCGCCCGCGTGAACAACCTCAAGGACGTCAGCGTCGAGATCCCGAAGCGCCGCCTCACGGTGTTCACCGGCATCTCCGGCTCGGGCAAGAGTTCGCTGGTGTTCGGCACGATCGCCGCCGAGTCGCAGCGGATGATCAACGAGACCTACAGCGCCTTCGTCCAGGGCTTCATGCCGACGCTCGCGCGGCCCGACGTCGACGTCCTCGACGGGCTGACCACCGCGATCATCGTCGACCAGGAGCCGATGGGCGGTGACGCCCGCTCCACGGTCGGCACCGCCACCGACACCAACGCGATGCTGCGGATCCTGTTCAGCCGGCTGGGCGAGCCGCACATCGGCCCGGCCAAGGCGTTCTCCTTCAACGTCGCCTCGATCAGCGGGGCGGGCGCGGTCACCATGGAGCGCGGCGGGAAGAAGGTGAAGGAGCGCCGCGAGTTCCAGATCGTCGGCGGCATGTGCCCGCGCTGCGAGGGCCGGGGCAAGGTCACCGACTTCGACCTGACCGCGCTCTACGACGGCACCAAGTCGCTCGCCGAGGGCGCGCTCACCATCCCCGGCTACAGCATGGACGGCTGGTACGGGCGCATCTTCATGGCCTCCGGCTACTTCGACCCGGACAAGCCGATCGACAAGTTCACCGAGCAGGAGCTCGGCGACCTTCTCCACCGGGAAGCGACCAAGATCAAGGTCGACGGCGTCAACATCACCTACGAGGGCCTGATCCCGCGGATCCAGAAGTCGTTCCTGTCCAAGGACCGCGAGTCGATGCAGCCGCACATCCGGGCGTTCGTCGACCGGGCGATCACCTTCACCGACTGCCCCGAGTGCGGCGGCACCCGGCTCAGCGAGGCGGCCCGCTCGTCGAAGATCAAGGGGATCAGCATCGCCGACGCCTGCGCGATGCAGATCAACGACCTCGCCGAGTGGGTGCGCGGCCTGGACGAGCCGTCGGTGGCCCCCCTCCTGGGCGCGCTGGGGGAGACCCTCGACTCCTTCGTCGACATCGGGCTCGGCTACCTCAGCCTCGAACGCCCGTCCGGCACGCTCTCCGGCGGTGAGGCGCAGCGCACCAAGATGATCCGGCACCTCGGATCGTCGCTGACCGACGTCACCTACGTCTTCGACGAGCCGACCATCGGCCTGCACCCGCACGACATCCAGCGCATGAACGACCTGCTGCTGCGGCTGCGGGACAAGGGCAACACGGTCCTCGTCGTGGAGCACAAGCCGGAGGCCATCGCGATCGCCGACCACGTCGTCGACATCGGCCCCGGCGCCGGCACGGCGGGCGGAACCATCTGCTTCGAGGGCACCGTCGAGGACCTGCGCCCCAGCGGCACCCTCACCGGGCGGCACCTGGACGACCGCGCCTCCCTGAAGCCGGCCGTGCGCAAGCCGAAGGGCGCCCTCGAAGTACGCGGCGCCGACACCCACAACCTCCAGAACGTGGACGTCGACATCCCCCTCGGCGTCCTGACCGTCCTGACCGGCGTGGCCGGGTCGGGCAAGAGCTCCCTGATCAACGGCTCGGTGGCGGGCCGCGACGGCGTGGTGTCGATCGACCAGAGCTCGATCCGCGGATCGCGCCGCAGCAACCCCGCGACCTACACCAAGCTGCTCGACCCGATCCGCAAGGCGTTCGCGAAGGCCAACGGCGTCAAGCCCGCGCTGTTCAGCGCCAACTCCGAGGGAGCCTGCCCCAACTGCAACGGCGCCGGCGTCATCTACACCGACCTGGCGATGATGGCCGGTGTCGCCACCACCTGCGACGAGTGCGAGGGCAAGCGTTTCCAGGCGTCGGTCCTCGAGCACCACCTGGGCGGCCGTGACATCAGCGAGGTCCTCGCCATGTCGGTCGCCGAGGCCGAGGAGTTCTTCGGCTCCGGCGAGGCCCGCACCCCGGCCGCGCACACGATCCTCAGCCGCCTCTCCGACGTCGGCCTCGGCTACCTCCGCCTCGGGCAGCCCCTCACCACCCTGTCCGGCGGCGAGCGGCAGCGCCTCAAGCTCGCCACCCGCATGGGCGAGAAGGGCGGCGTCTACATCCTCGACGAGCCCACCACCGGCCTCCACCTGGCCGACGTCGAGCAGCTCCTCGCCCTCCTCGACCGCCTCGTCGACTCCGGCAAGTCGGTCATCGTCATCGAACACCACCAGGCCGTCATGGCCCACGCCGACTGGATCATCGATCTAGGCCCCGGCGCCGGCCACGACGGCGGCACGATCGTCTTCGAAGGCACCCCCGCCGACCTGGTGGCCGCCCGCTCCACCCTCACCGCCCAGCACCTGGCCGACTACGTCGCCACCTGACCGCCTTCTTCCAGCCGGGCTTCACCACCCGTCCGGCTGGAAGAAGCCGCGCACGTACGGGTCGGCGAGGGCGGCCATCTCGGAGGTGCCGCCCGCGGCGGCGACCTTGCCGTGCCGCATGAGCACCAGCTGGTCGGCGACGCGCGTCGCGGTGAGCATCGGCACGTCATGCGTGATCACCAGGACCGCGGCCCCGGCGTCGGCGTACCTGCGCAGGGTGGTCCACACGCCGTACGCGGTCTCGGTGTCGAGGGAGCCTGCGGGTTCGTCCGCGATGAGGACGCCGGGCGAGGGCAGCAGCGCGGCGGCGAGCGCGGCCCGCTGGATCTGGCCGCCGGAGTGCTGGCCGGGGTACAGCTCAAGCAGCTCCGCCGGATAGTGGGCCGCGGCGCACGCACGGTCGAGGCTCCATTGCCGGTGCCGCCGTTCCAGCCGGCGCAACTGCGCACCCACGGTGTCCGAAGGGTCGAAGGCCGTGACCCCCTCCTGCGGGACGAACCCGACGGTACCGCCGCGGAGACGCCGGGGGTCGTCCACGGGAACACCGCCGATAAGGACCTGGCCCGTGCTGCCGGCCGACTCCGGAAGCGTCCCGGTGAGCGCCGCGGCGGCCATGGACTTGCCGCACCCGGATTCGCCGAGAAGGGCGATGATCTGCCCCTCCGGCACCACCAGGTCCATTCCGTCCAGAGCCGTTTCGCTCCACCGGCCGGTGTCGATGTGGACGGTCAGTCCGCGCAGTTCCGCATTCACCATGCGACCACCCTCGTGTAGCGGACATCCGCAGCGCAAAGGGCCCCACGGGACGTGATCATCGCGAATCGGGGTAGCGGACGCGACATGCGCACTCTCATCAACGGAATGATCGCCGGAGCCGCGGGCACCAGCGCGCTCAACGCGACCACGTACCTCGACATGGCCATACGGGCGCGCGGCGGCAGCAGCACGCCGCAGGACACCGTCGAGAAGATGGCCGAGGGCCTGCACGTCGACCTCGGCGAGGAGGAGAAGGCGGAGAACCGCAAGGAGGCCCTGGGGACCCTGCTCGGCTACGGCACGGGGCTGGGCGCGGCGGTCTGCTACGCCGCGCTGACCCGCCGCCGGGCCTCCTGGCCGGTCGGCGTCCTCGCCCTCAGCGCGCTCGCCACCCTCGGGTCGAACGTCCCGATGGTCGCGATGGGCATCACGGACCCGCGTGAATGGTCCGTCGCGAGCTGGGTCTCCGACATCGTGCCCCACCTGGTCTATGGCGCCGCCGCCTACATCGCCTACGAGCAGCTCCGCTGAGAACCCGCGGTCACCGTTCCGTGGGCGTCTTGTCTCCGGCCATCGCAGGGGCCGTGACACAAGACATGCGACATCGGCCAGGCGGCCCGGGTCGCGCGGCCTGCGGCCCTCGTGCGGGCCGACCGCCACGACGAGGCGCTCGAACACGTCGTCCCGCTGCTGGCCCGGGAGCGCCGCGCCGGTACCTGGGCTCGGCTGTGGACCGCCATGCGGATCTTCGCCGAACTGCTCGCGTCCCGAGACCGCCCCCGCGAGGCGGCCTTCCTGCTGTGCGCGGTGGAGGCCGCGCACAGCGCCCCACCCGAGACCTTGCCCCCGGCCTCCACGTGGGTGAAACAGATCCTCAGCCGCCGACCCCACGAGCGTTCGGGTGAACTGCCCCGGCCTTGCGCCGGCCGGGGCAGTTCGTTCGGTGGTCCGCCTAGTGCGGTGCCCACCAAGGTTCACCGGGTGCGTTGACTTGCGGCGTGTTGTTGTTATGAGCGCGGCGAAAGCAACAACACGCCGCAAGTCAACGAGATGGCGACCCGGTCGATGTTCGTGGTCACCGCACTAGCCGTCCTGAACCGGCAGCTTGTCGAGGATGGCGGCGACCTGTGCGGGCCTGAACAGGAATCCCGCGTGGGAGGTGTCCATGGTGTGGACGTCGAACGGGTTGCCGGGCGTCAGGGCGTCCGCGTCGGCGATTCGGCGGTGCGGTAGTTGGCCCGTCCCACCCCGGGCCGGGCCGGGTCGCCGACGTTGAAGGCGGCCAGCGGCCCCATCAGGTTGTCGGCGAACTCGGGCTCCTGCATGTACTCGATCGGGTTCGCCCGTTGGACGCACGCCCAGGCGGAGATGTAGACGAGCCGGTTCACCAGTTCGGGGATCTGGTTGCCCACCCCGGTGATGGTGGCCCCGCCGAGGCTGGCGCCCACCAGCACCACCGGCCCGTGCTCGGTCAGGCGGCGGACGATGCCGGTGACCGCGTCGATGTCGTCCTGCAGGGTGACCCCGGCCAGCGTCGACGGCTCGTCCGCCCAGGCGTCGAGGTCCTGCGGGGCCTGGTAGGCGACCGGGTACTGCGCGTCGAGGCCGTGCCCCGGCAGGTCGAAGCCGGCGGACTCGCTACCCGGCCGCCGAGCGACCGGTGGGGCACACCGTCTCAGCTGCTCCGGAGACGAATGAACTTACTGATCATGGGTGCGACTTTGCCAGCCACCCACTCCACCCCGAGCACAACAAGGACCCCTGACAAGCACACCGGCCGCCCCAGCACCTCACGTCGTCCATCGACATGGGCCACCCCGACTGGGTGCTCAAGCCGCTGACCGTCCACCCCGGGATGCCGCCCCCCGTCACCGACGCCGATCAGGCCCGCCGACTGCCCGAACCGGCGGTCCTCAGCGCCCTCGCCACTCCGACGGACCGTATGCCGAAGCCGTCCTGACCAGCGTGTCCGCCGCACTCGACACCCTGCCCGGTGAGCACTGTGAGGG
>NZ_SMKH01000008.1 GCF_004348515.1 Actinomadura sp. KC345
GCTGGAGGACGGTGGGGGAAGCGGGTGGTGAGGAGGAAGGTTCCGAAGCGCACGTCCCCGTCGTACCCGCCATCGTGGGCGCGCGAGCGCTTTGGGAGACTGCCGTCATGACTGGTGGTTCGTTCAGCAGGGTCGGCGTCGTCGGACTGGGCACGATGGGCGCGGGCATCGCGGAGGTGCTGGCGCGCGGTGGCCTCGCGGTCGTCGGCATCGAGGTGGGCACGGAGGCGCTGGAGCGCGGGCGCGGGCACCTGGAGGGCTCGACCGGACGGGCCGCCAAGCGCGGCAGGCTCACCGAGGATGCGCGGCGTGAGATCCTCGGCCGGGTCACGCTGTCGACGGACTTCGCCGACCTCGGCGGCTGCGACCTCGTCATCGAGGCCGTCCCCGAACGGCTCGACCTGAAGCGCACGGTGTTCGCCGAGCTGGACCGCGTGTGCCGGGACGACGCCGTCCTCGCCACCAACACCTCCTCGCTGTCGGTCACCGACATCGCGGTCACCACCGGCCGCCCCGCCGAGATCGTCGGGGTCCACTTCTTCAACCCGGCGCCCGTGATGAAGCTCGTCGAGGTCATCGGGACCGTCCTGACCGAGCCGGCCGCCGTGGCGCGCGTCGCGGACCTGGTGAAGGGCCTCGGCAAGACACCGGTCACGATCGGGGACCGCGCCGGGTTCGTCGCGAACCGGCTGCTGTTCGGCTACCTGAACCAGGCCGCGTCGATGCTGGAGTCGGGGCACGCGACCCGCGACGACATCGACACCGCGATCACGGCGGGCGCGGGCCTGCCGATGGGCCCGTTCACGCTCATGGACCTGATCGGCCTCGACACCTGTGTGGAGGTGCTGGACGCGATCTACGCCGAGTCGCGGGACCGCCGCCACGCCGCCTCCCCGCTGCTGCGCGAACTCGTCACCGCCGGGCTCCTCGGCCGCAAGACCGGCCGCGGCTTCCACGACCACGGCGGGTCCGCCGCCGGGGAGGAGGCCCCCGCGGGAGCGCCGCCGGTCGTGGGCATCATCGGCGTCGGCCCGCTGGCCGACGCGATCGCCGCGCGGTGCGAGCGGGCGGGCGCCCAGGTCCGCGACTCCGCCGCGACGCTCGGCGACTGCGACCTGATCATCGAGGCGGCCGAGGACGCCGAGGCCGGGCGGGCGCTGCTGTCGACCGCCGCCCAGGCCGCGGGGTCCGGCGCCGTCCTGGCCGTCACGTCGGTGGACGGCTCGGTGATCGCGCAGGCGATGGCCACCGGACGCGCCGCCGACGTCGTCGGCCTGCACCTGCCCGACCCGGCGGGGGACCTCGCCGAGGTCGCCTCCACGGTCGCCACCGGACCGGAGGTCGCCGACCGGGCCGCCGGCCTCGTCCGGCGGCTCGGCCTGACCGCCGTCCGCTGCCGCGACCGCGCCGGCTTCATCGTGGACGCCCTGCGCTTCCCTTACCTGAACGACGCCGCGGCGATGCTCGGCGCCGGCTACGCCGACGCCGACTCGATCGACGCCGCGATGACGCTCGGCTGCGGCTACCCGACCGGCCCGATCGCCGACCTCGACCGCCTCGGCCTGGACCGCGCCGTCACCGTCCTGAACGCCCTCCACGCCGAGACCCGCGAACCCGCGCTCGCGCCCGTGCCCCTCCTGACCGAGCACCTCACCGCCGGCGCCCCGCTGCGCTGAATATCCTCGAACCATGAGCCCCCGGAAGAACCGCCGTACCGTGTCGGGCGGCCCGTCGCGCGGCGGCGGGGCGTGGACTCAGGAGACCGAGGAGGGACCGGACGGTGAATGGATCGTCCGGGCGATCTCGGGGGCGGGGGCGGCCAAGGCGTACCGGTGCCCCGGGTGCGACCAGGAGATCCCGCCGGGCGTCGCGCACGTCGTCGCGTGGCGGGCGGACGACGAGGGCGGCCGGGACCGGCGGCACTGGCATCGTCCCTGCTGGCAGGCCCGCGACCGGCGCTCGCCCCGTGTCATGCGTTCGCGTGACGCGCCCCGCTACTAGAAGGAGACCCATGGCGGAGATCAGGGCGGCCACCGTGCTGCCGGCGCGGCGCGAGGAGATCACGCTGCACACCTCCGACGGCCTGGAACTGGTCGGGGAGCTGGCGCTGCCCCCCGAGCGGCCGCCGGCCGCGACGCTGGTGTGCCTGCATCCGCTGCCCACGGCCGAGGGCATGATGGACAGCCACGTCCTGCGCAAGGCGTCCTACCGGTTGCCCGCGCTCGCCGGCCTGGCGGTGCTGCGGTTCAACACGCGGGGCACGTCGTCGGCGCGCGGCACGAGCCAGGGCGAGTTCGGCGAGGGGGAGACCGAGCGGTTCGACGTCGCGGCGGCCCTGGAGTACACCGAGTACCACGACCTGCCGCGCCCGTGGCTGCTCGGCTGGTCGTTCGGCACCGAGCTGGCCCTGAAGTGGGGACGCGACCCGCTGGTCGAGGGCGCGATCCTGCTGTCCCCGCCGCTGCATCGCGCGGGCGATGCCGACCTGGACGCCTGGGGCGCCGACGGGCGGCCCGTGGTGGCGCTGGTCCCGGAGTTCGACGACTACCTGCGTCCGGCGGAGGCGCGTGAGCGGTTCAAGCGCGTCCCGCAGGCCGAGGTGGTCGCGGTCGACAACGCCAAGCACCTCTGGGTCGGCGAGCCGTACGTCCGGATCGTGCTGGACGAGGTCGTGCGGCGGGTCGCTCCGGAGGCGTTCCCCCTTCCCACCGAATGGGACGAACCGGGCGAATAACCTCATGCGGCCGATCGCGGCCACTCTCGTCACGCACGACCCCATAGCGGGTAACGATGGCGTATGACCGTGCAGCTTCACGCCAGGGACGTCGGAACCGGCACACCGCTCGTCCTGCTGCACGCCTTCCCGCTGTCCTCGGCGATGTGGCTCGCCCAGCGGGAGGGGCTCGCGAACCGGTTCCGCGTCATCACCCCTGACCTGCGCGGCTTCGGCGGTTCCGTGCTCGGCGACGACGAGCCGTCGGTCGACGCGATGGCCGACGACGTCGCGGCGGTGTTCCGGCGGCTGGGCGTCGGGCGCGCCGTGGTCGGCGGCCTGTCGATGGGCGGCTACGTGGCGATGGCGCTGTGCCGGCGGCATCCCGACCTCGTCCTCGGCCTGGTCCTGGCCGCCACGCGCGCCGCCGCCGACGCCGAGGCCGTCCGCGAGGTCCGGTTGCGGCAGGCGGGGCGCCTCGAAGCCGACGACAGCACGCAGGTCCTGGTGGACGAGGTGCTGCCCGGCCTCGTCGGGCCCACCACGATCCGCCAGCGCGCCCTCGTCTACGGGCGGGTCCGCGGCCTCGTCCAGGCCACCCCGCCGCGCGCCGCCGCGTGGGCGCAGCGCGCCATGGCCGGGCGCGCCGAGGCGTTCGACACGCTCCGGAGCGTGCGGGTGCCCGCCCTCGTCATGGTGGGGGACGAGGACGCGCTGGCCACCGAGGACGAGGCCCGCGCCATGGCCGACGCGCTGCCCAACGCGGAACTGCTGGTCATCCCGCGCTCCGGGCACCTGTGCGCCGTCGAGCAGCCGGACCTGTTCAACCAGGCCGTCGCGGAGTTCGCCGCCGCCCTCGCCCGGATCGGCCGCTGAGCGCCCGCCCGGTCAGAGCGTCTCCTGCCTCGGCATCGCGACCTCGCGGATCAGCAGCGCGATCGCCGCCGCCGTCGGGATCGCCAGCAGCGCGCCGACCACGCCGAGCAGGGCCGCGCCGACGAGCGCCGCCACGATCGTCACCGCCGGCTGCACGTCCACCGTCCGCTTCATGACGCGCGGATACAGCACGTAGTTCTCCACCTGCTGGTAGACGAGATAGAAGATCACGACGATGATCAGGTCCGTGGTGCTCCCGGTCAGGAACGCGACGAGGCCCACGACCACCGCGCCGATCGTCGCGCCGACGAGCGGGATCAGGGCCGTCACCGCGACGATCAGCGACAGCGCCAGGCCGTAGTCCACCCCGAGGATCGACAGGAAGATGTACGACGACAGGCCCGCGATGAACGCGATCGTGAACTGGCCGGCGACGTAGCCGCCGATCCGGTCGAGGATCTCGTCGCCGAGCAGGGCGACGCGCGCTCTCCGGGAGCGGGGCGCGAGCCGGTAGAAGAACGTCTTGATCTGCGGCAGCGAGCTGAGGAAGTACAGCGTCAGGATCAGGATCGTGACCGTCTGGAAGGCGCCGTTGATCGCGACCCTGCCGATGCCGGTGGCGGTGTCGGTGAGCGTGTTCTGGAAGTCCGGGCTGTTGACCGTCTGCTCCGCGCGGTCGAGCAGCCCGTAGCGCTCGTCCCACTCGGCCAGCGTCTCGTTCTCCTGCAACTGCCCGACGTACTCGGGGATGCTCTCGCGCAGCTCGTTGACCTGCTCGGTGACCGGCTGGACGAGGGAGGCGACGAAGCCCGCGAAGAACAGGAGCACGGCGATGAACACCGTCGCCACCGCCGCGCCGCGCGGGAACCCGACCTTGCGGAGCCGCTCCACCGCCGGGTTCAGGCCGACCGCGAGGAACATCCCCACCACGATCATCACGATCACGGACTTGGCGTTCGACGCGGCCTGCACGAGCAGCCAGGCGGTCATGACGCCGAGCGCCGCGGTGAACCCGAACACGAACGGGTGCGCCCGGCCGAGCGGCTGGCCGGGCCGGCCGAACGGGAACAGGTGGTCGACGCCGGCCTCGCGCCTGCGCTGCTCCACGTCGTCCACCGGGTCGGGCGAGTCCGGCCCGCGCGCCGGCTGCTCGGCCACCTGCACCGCCGGGAGGTTCACCGGCGCGCCGGTGGCCGGGTCGCGCTCCCCGGCGGGCTCCTCGGTCTCCTCGGGTTTCAGCGCTCCGCTGGGCGCGCGGCCGTCCTCGTCCGGCTCGTCGCGCCCGCCTTCCCGGGACGCCTCCGCTTCACCGCGGCCGTCCTCGCCGGACGTCTCGTCGTCGCCGGACGTCTCGTCGTCGCCGGACGTCTCGTCGTCGCCGGACGTCTCGTCGTCGGCGCGGCCGGGTCCGGTGGCCTGGTCGTCCTCGTCGGCGGGTCGGTCGTCGTCGGCGGGTGAGGTGGGAGCGGGGATCCTGCGACCGGTGGCGGAGCGACCCGTGCCGGGGGTCGCCTCCGGCTCGTCCTCGCGGGGGGTCTCGTCGGGCACGCCGCTCTCCTCTTCCATCCTGCCGTGGTCCGGCACGCGCGGCGCGGGCCGGGCCGCGCGCTCCTGGGTGAGACGACGGAAAGCCTAGAGGCGTTTCCTGCGCCTCTAGGCTCTCCCGTCACGGTGCGGCCGCCGTCAACCGGCCGGCCGGTTCACTCCTGCCACCAGTCCTCGTCGTCCTCGTCGGACTTCTTGGCCTGGGGGGCCTGCTTGGCAGGTGCTGCCTTGCCCGCGGGCTGCTGCTGCCGGGGCTGCTCGGCCTGCTGCGCCGGGGCCTGCTTGGGCTCGGGCGCGGGGATCGCGGCCGGCTCCGGCGGTGCGGCAAGCTCGTCGGCGCCCAGGTTCGGCGCGACGCCGCCGATCAGCTGGCGCAGCTGGTTGAGGTGACTGGTGATGCTGTCGCGCTGGCGCGTCAGCTCGTCGACCTGCCGCTGCGCCGCCGTCCGGACGCGGTCGGCCTCGGCCTTGGTCTCGGCGAGCAGCTGCTCGGCCTGCGCCTTGGCCTCGGCGATGACGTTGTCGGAGTTCTTGCGGGCGTTGGCCATGAGCTGCTTGGCGTGCGAGTCGGCCTCGCGCCGGGTCTGCTCGGCCTGCTGGGTGGCCTTGCCGGCCCGCTGCTCGGCGGACGCGGCGCGCTGCTCGGCCTCGGCGACGAGCTTCTGCGTGGCGGCCTGGGCGGCGCCGTGGCGCTCGGCGTCCTGCCGGTCGGCCTCCTCGCGGCGGGCCGCGAGCTGGATCTCGAACTCGGCCTCGGCCTGGGCGCGCTGGGCCTCGCTCTCCTCCAGGATGCGCTGGGCCTGGGCCCGCATCTCGTCGGCCTGCCGCTTGGCGGTGGTGAGGATCTCGTCCCGCTCGCGCTTGGTGGACGCGCGCAGCTGCGCGACCTCGCGCTCGGTGGTGGTGCGCAGCTTGGCGATCTCACGCTCGGCGGCGGCGCGCTTCTCGGCGACCTCGTGGTCGGCGGTGGCGCGCAGCTTGGCGACCTCGCGCTCGGTCGTCGAGGTGAGCTCGTCGGCCTCACGGCGGGAGGAGGTGCGCACCTCCTCGGCCTCCCGCTCGGCCGCGCCCCGCATGTCGTCGCCCTCGCGCTGCGCGTTGGCGCGCAGCTCGGCGGCGTCGTTCTCGGCGGTGGCGCGCTGCTCGGCGGCGTCGACCTTGGCCGCGGCCTTGATCTCGTTCGCCTCGGAGCGGGCGGCCTGGACGAGCTCGGTGGCCTGCTCCTCGGCGAGCCTGAGCAGCTGCTCGATGCGCGCGCCTAGACCGGAGTATGTGGGACGTTCCTGCTCTTGCAGCTGCCGATGGGCGTCCGACAGCTCCCGCTGTAGGGCCTGTGTCTGCTCGCGGGTCTGCCGGACCTCGTTGTCGAGCGATTTGATGTGCTCGTCGACCTGGTGCCGGTCGTAGCCGCGAAGCACCACGTCGAATTCGCGCGGGGGCGTGTCTTCAAAGAAGTTGCTGAGCTGGGCGTCGATGTCGGACTGCATGTGGCTCAATCCTGATGTGACGGAGGCTACGGGTAGTTCCGGGGACCGGTTGATCGCCTGGCATGACGGGCGCAGTGCCCCAGACCTCTTCCGGCGAATGAAGCGTACTCCGGACACTGCCGTGTTGGGGGCTCATCTTGACGCGCTGCGTATTTTGTCCCTTTTGTGAACTCCCTTGCCCCGCCGGTCGCCGCCCAGGTACGGGCACCACAAATGCACCAGATGTGTCGGAACGGTCACACAGCGGCAGTCGGCACCCCGCCGTCCGTGACGGTGATATCGAACACGTCACGATCCGGTCGCGCCCCTGTGGCGACGCCTCCGGAAGATCATGCGGGACGGTCAGCGCTTCTGCACGAGCTCCGTGAGGACGCCGTGGCAGTCCTTGGGGTGCAAAAAGTTGATCAAGGATCCCATCGATCCGTTGCGCGGCGCGTCGTACAGGACGCGGACGCCCTTGCCCGCGATGCCGGACGCCTCGTCCTCGACCGTCCCGTCCGTCCCGAAGGCGATGTGGTGCACGCCCTCGCCGTTCTTCGCCAGCCATTTCGCGACAGCCGAGTCGTCCCGGATCGGCTCGATCAGCTGCAGGTAGCTCGCCGCCCCGTCCCCGGTGTCGTTGATCTTGAGCATGCACTCGCGGACGCCCTGCTCCTCGTTAACCTCGAAATGCGCGTCGGTGAAGCCGTACGTCGCCTTGTAGAACTCGACGGTGGCCTCCAGGTCGTGACAGGCGATGCCGATGTGGTCGATGCGGGTCAGCATGGGCGTACTCCCTACTCGGGCGGCCGGGCCGGGGGCGAACGAAACCGGACAATGTTCTCCTGGGTATGGTGGCAAACGTCGCGCAGCACCACCCTGGAGGCCCCCTCATGAGCACGTCCGTGATCGTCGCCGGAGCGCGCACCCCCATCGGGCGCCTGATGGGTTCGCTGAAGGACTTCTCCGCGGCCGACCTCGGCGCGCACGCGATCAAGGCGGCGCTGGAGCGGGCGGGCGTGTCCGGCGACCAGGTGCAGTACGTGATCCTCGGCCAGGTGCTTCAGGCGGGCGCAGGCCAGATCCCGTCCCGGCAGGCGGCGGTCAAGGCGGGCATCCCGATGAACGTCCCGTCGATCACGATCAACAAGGTCTGCCTGTCCGGGCTGGACGCGATCGCGCTCGCCGACCAGCTGATCAGGGCGGGCGAGTTCGACATCGTCGTGGCGGGCGGGATGGAGTCGATGACCCGGGCCCCGCACCTGCTGCCGAAGTCGCGCGGCGGCTACAAGTACGGCTCTGTCGAGGTTCTCGACCACATGGCCTACGACGCCCTGACGGACGCGTTCGACGGCATCGCCATGGGCGAGTCGACCGAGCACCACAACGCGAAGCTGAACATCTCCCGCGAGGAGCAGGACGAGTTCTCCGCCCGCTCCCACCAGCGCGCCGCCGAGGCCATCAAGAACGGCGTGTTCGACGACGAGATCGCCCCCGTCGAGATCCCGCAGCGCCGGGGGGAGCCGGTCGTCTTCTCCGCCGACGAGGGCGTCCGCGGCGACACCACCGCCGAGGGGCTCGCCAAGCTGCGCCCCGCGTTCAGCAAGGACGGCACGATCACCGCCGGTTCGTCCTCGCAGATCTCCGACGGGGCCGCGGCGGTCGTGGTGATGTCCAAGGCCAAGGCGGAGGAGCTCGGCCTCACCTGGCTCGCCGAGATCGGCGCCCACGGCAACGTCGCCGGCCCGGACAACTCGCTGCAGTCCCAGCCGTCCAACGCGATCAAGCACGCCCTCGGCAAGGCGGGGCTGACCGTCGGCGACCTGGACCTCGTCGAGATCAACGAGGCGTTCGCCTCCGTGGGCATCCAGTCGATGCGCGACCTCGGCGTCGGCCCCGAGAAGGTCAACGTCAACGGCGGCGCCATCGCGGTCGGCCACCCGGTCGGCATGTCGGGCGCCCGCATCGTCCTCCACCTGGCCTACGAACTGAACCGCCGCGGCGGCGGCCTCGGCGCGGCGGGCCTCTGCGGCGGCGGCGGCCAAGGCGACGGGCTGCTTATTCGTGTCCCGACCCGAACCCTCGCCTAGCGGCTGCGTTCATTGCAGTTCCCTTGGCGTCGGGCCCTGGGGGCCCTCCTTCGGCGGGGACTGCGGTGCGATCGCTGCATCGCTCCGACTCGCTGCGCGATCAGGTTTCTCGCAGGCTCGAAACCTGCCTTCGGACGCGATCGCGATCGTTGAGGTTGTTGCGGTTACGGCGGTGGCTGAGGCCGGTGCTTATCACTGCGTGGCGGGGGTGATGGTGACCGTGGTGAAGCCCAGGGCCTTGAGCATGTTCTCCAGCATCGTCTTCGCGTTGGCGTCGGCTCGCTGCTTCAGGCCGCTCTGGGCGGCGGCCTCCTGGATCTTCTGGGACGCCAGCACGTAGAGCTGCTGCTGGTTGTTCGGGTTGTCGCTGAAGAAGTCGCCGAAGCGGTCGATCAGGCCGCGTTCGGTGGCGTGGACGTAGCTGTGCTTCGGATCCAGGTTGGTCTTCTCCAACTGGGCGGGCGGCAGCTTGACGGTCGCCGACGTCCGGTCGGCGTTCACCTCCACGGCGCCCGAGCCCAGCTTCGAGAAGTCCACATAGGCGTCGACGGACCCGTTGCCGACGAACAGGGTGCGCTCGCCGCGCAGCGATCCCGGCAGGAACTTGGCGTCCTTCTCCAGGTCCACGACGACCTGGAAGTTGCCGCGCGCCGCCTCGTAGCGGTGCATGTCGCGGATCGACTTCAGCAGGACGGGCCCGCTGCGGTCCTTGGTCTCCACGCCGAACGGGTTCAGCCATCCCGGCAGGCCGCGCAGGGCCTGCTGGGCCACCAGAACGACCGCGACGGTCGCGACGACGAGGAGGACGGGGGTGAGCAGGCCGCGCCACCGGGCGCGGGGGGCGTCGTTCTTCGGGCGAGCCATGTAGCGGGACATTCCCGGCTGGATCGCCCCGTACCTGACGCGCGGGTTAGGTCGATGTGAGCGAGGCCATAGCCCGGGACGAAACCCCGGGCTGAGGCCGGTGCGTTGGAACCGGCGTGGACATGATTCGTGTTTTCCGCCTGGTCTCCATCGCCGAGGCGGCCTCGTTCCTGTTGCTGCTGCTGGTCGCGATGCCGCTGAAGTACGGAGCGGACATGGAGGTCGGCGTGCAGCTGATGGGCCCGATCCACGGAATCCTGTTCATCGCCTACGTCGGGATGGTCTTCCTCGTCCGCGAGGCGCTCCGCTGGGACATGAAGCGCACGGTGCTGGCGCTGGGGGCCTCCGTGCTCCCCGTCGCCCCGTTCCTCGTCGAGCGCCACTGGACGACACCCGCCGAGACGCCCGCGTCGAGCGCCGCCTGAGCCGCGCGCCGATCGCGACACGGCCTTGTGCGGCCGCGGCCGGCTGGGGGTCCGCCGCGGCCGCACAGGGGCAGGCTCAGTCGTCGCGCCCCAGGGGGTTCTGCCGCGCGGTGTCGCGTAGGTCCCTCGCCGCGCGTTCCGCCTGCTTGGAGGTCCGGCGGGGCTTGATCGACCGGAAGTCGGCGGGGCCCAGGGCGCACGACCGGTATGCGGCGAAGTTGAGGCGCAGCCAGGCGCGGCGCTCCATCTCGCTCCACGACGCGAACCGTCCCGCCGCGCGCGTGTCGGCGATGGCGGGCGGGGCGTCGCCCAGGAGCCACGCGTCGACCAGCGCGCGGTAGCCGTTCGGGGACTCCGGGGACGCGGCGCAAGTGGCGGCGTCCCTGATGCTCCGGCTGATCTGCCGGACGGCCCGCGCCGCGTACCCGGGCGAGAGGTCCTGGTCGAGATGGACGGTGGCGACGCCGTCCGCCACCGAGACGGGCGTCCACGCCGGGCGCTGCTCCACCCTCGTGAACGCGCCGGGCGTGTCGTCCAGGCGTGCGGCGAGGGGGGTGGCCGCCGCCGTGAGCCGGGGCAGCGCGTCGCTCAGGGCGGGATGGACGCAGACGGTCAGCGGCCATTCCCGGCACACCGGCTCCGCGGCCATGGGCGCGACCGTCGTCCCGCCGGAGCCGTGCAGGCCGAGCGTCGCGGCGGACGTCGCGGCGAGCGCCGTCAGCAGGGGCAGGACGATCAGGAACCGCCGCGTCGCCCACATCACGTAGCCGAGGATCAGCGCGGTGATCAGCCCGGCCGTCCAGGTGGCCTGGTGGACGAGCACCTGGGGGCGCAGGGTGGTGAACAGGGCGATCTGGTCGAACGCCGCCGGCGGGAGCAGGCTCCACCAGGACATGCCGGGCACGCGCAGGCCGGCCCACAGCGCCGTCACGGTGAGGACCAGGGCGGCGGTCGCCCGGTGCGGGACGGCGCGTCCCGCCAGGTAACCGGCGACGACGTGCAGGACGAGCGAGCCCGCGCCCGCGGCCACGCCGGCCGGGTGGAGGTGCCCGGCCCCGCCCTGCGCGAGCGTGACGGCGGCGACCACGGCCGCGACCGTGGCGTAGGAGACCAGCGCGGCGGCGGACAGCAGCAGCAGATCGAAGAGCACGCCGGTGGCGGGGGAGCGCGCCGTGAGGTCGCGCAGGTAGTCCAGCGGACGCTCCCGTACCGCCGTCCAGGCCGCCAGTCCCGCGGCGACGGGCCCCAGGAAGCGGACCGCGTTGACCAGCGCGACGACCGCGTTGTCCCAGTACGCGACCGACGGGCACAGCGACAGCACGGCCGCCGCCGTCCCGACCACGGTGAGGACCGGCACCGCGACCAGCAGTGCCGTGCGGCGGGCGTCCAGCCGGAGCACCCGCCCGAGGTCAGACACCGGTGGCGCTCCTGGCGGGCGGCCGCCGTGCCCGCAGCCTCGTCATCTGCGGCAGCGGCACGCTGGGCAGCGTCATCTGCGGCAGCGTCAGCCGGGCGGGCCGGCGCTTGGGCGGCACCGGCACCGGCGCGGGCGCCGGGTCGGGGGCCCGCCGGTCGGCGGCGCTGCGCCCGCGGCGCGCCGCGGCGGACTGCGTGGGGTGCTCGGTGAGCCTGCCCCGGGCGAGCGTGAGGAGGCGGTCGCACCAGCCGGTGAGCGTGTCGGTGGCGTCCGCCGAGACCAGCACCGCCGGGGCGAGGGTGCGCAGCACCGGGATCAGCTCCGTCATGGCGGACGTGAGCACCTGCCTCCCGGGCCCGTCGGCGCCGGTGGGCCAGGGCTCGGCGGCGGCGCACAGCTCGCCGAACGGGTCGTCCAGGAGCAGCATGTCGGGCTCGTGGACGCACGCGGCGGCGAGCCCGGCGCGCAGCCGGACGTCGGGCGGCAGCAGCCCCAGCTCGGTGCCGGCCGCCTCGGCGAGGTCGAGCCGCCGGACCATGGAACGGGCCGCGGACGTGCTGGTCCGCTTGTAGTACGCCGCGTACTCGACGAACTCCCCGGCCGTCATGTGCTCCGCCCGGGAGAACCGCGCGGGCAGGTATCCGATCGCGGCCCGCGCGGCCCGCAGGCCGGTGGACTGCGCGATGTCGTGTCCGAGAATGTGCAGCGCGCCGGCGTTCGGCCTGCGCAAGGTCGCGAACGTGGCCAGCAGAGTGGATTTACCGGCACCAGGTGGACCGGCCAGGCCGACCACGCCTTCGGGCACGCCGAAGGTCACCGGGCGCAGGAGCCACCGCCCCCCGCGGCGGACACCCATTCCTCGGGCCACGATCACGGAATGCTCCGCGATCACAGTTTCCCCCCATTGCTCGTCATGCGGTCGCGGCGGCGGGCGGCGAGCCCCGGATGTCCGGGTGCGTCGGCGGCCTCGGTCCCCCAACCCTGCCGCTCGGCACCCGCCGGCCGGGCCGCCTCTCGGTGGTCCGGCACGCCGGTCGCTTTAGCCGTGCCGCGATGCATCGACATCGTGACTATAACCGGGCTTGGTGATGGCTGCCAGCAATCTTTTTGCCTTTACGGCAGGACGCCTGGATTCTTTGCCCGCCGCGCCCCTACGGCGAATTCGAAAAAGGCATTCAATTGCCGAATTGTGCGACGGATCCGGACGGATCCGGACGCATCGGCCGTCCGATGCGGGCGCCGCGCTCCGCTGGGAGCGTACGGACGCACAGCCACGGGCGCTCATGAGGCAGGATGGACCCATGCCTTCTCGGGACTTTTCGTTGCACGGGGCCATCGACCTGGGGGCGCGCCAGTCGGCCGCCAGGAAGCAGCAGGAGCGCCGGGCCCAGGGCGGCGGCGGCGCGTCCGCGGGCGCGGCCGGCGGCCAGTACGTCGTGGACGTCACCGACCAGACGTTCAACACCGAGGTCGTGGAGCGGTCGCAGTCCGTTCCCGTCCTCGTGGACTTCTGGGCCGAGTGGTGCGGGCCGTGCAAGCAGCTCGGCCCCATCCTGGAGAAGCTCGCCACCGAGGCGGCCGGCAAGTGGATCCTCGCCAAGGTCGACGTCGACGCCAACCCGCAGCTCGCGGCGTACATGCAGCAGATGGGCGTCCAGGGCATCCCGTTCGTCGCTGCGGTCGTCGCCGGGCAGCTGCTTCCGTTCCTGAACGGGGCGGCGCCGGAGCCGCAGGTGCGCCAGGCCATCGACCAGCTCTTCGAGGCGCTGCGCAAGGAGGGCATCCTGCCGGACGCCCCCGAGGGCGAGCAGCCCGCCGACGCCCTGGACGCGGCCGGAGCGCCCACCGCCGACCCTGTGTACCAGCAGGCGGAGGACGCCATCCAGCGCGGTGACCTGGACGGCGCCAAGGCGGCGTTCGAGGCCGTCCTCGCCTCCGCTCCGGGCGACGCCCAGGCCAAGCAGGGCCTCGCGCTGGTCGAGCTGAGCCTGCGGGTCCGGTCGCTGGACGCCGAGGGCGCCGTCCAGGAGGCCGCCGCCAAGCCGGGCGACGTCCAGGCGCAGATCAGCGCGGCCGACGTGGAGATGGTGTCCGGCGGGCCGGAGCGGGCGTTCGATCGGCTGCTGACCGCCGTGCGCGGGATGGCGGGCGACGACCGCGACGCGGCCCGCAAGCACCTGCTGTCGCTGTTCGAGATCCTTCCGCCGGACGACCCGCGCGTCGCCAAGGCCCGCCGCTCCCTCCAGTCGGCCCTGTTCTGACCGTTCCGGCGGGGTTCGCGGACCCGGGACGCCCGGCCGAACCGGGACGAGCTGCGCCGACCGGGGCACCCGACCGCGATGTTGAGCGTATGCTCGATGACAACGACCGCGCCCGGGACGGCCCTACGTGAAGCACTTCTACGGGGCCGATCCCGCCGATCCGCGGCTCTCCACCTCGTGATCGACACTACGAGGCCGTCCGTGCCCGCGACCGTCGAACCGATCGTCGCTGCCCGGCGCGTGTGAGCCGCGGGACGGGACCCGGCCGCGGCCCCCGGACGCACCGTTCCGCGCGCCGACCCGGCCGCGGCGGGGCGAGCGGGACATGGGTCACCCATTCGCAGTAGGGAGCATTTGCCGTGGCGAGCGTGCCAAGCGTGTCGTACTCGATCACCGTCCGGCTGGAGGTCCCGGCCGGCGGCCGGGCCGTCAGCCAGATCACCCACGTAGTCGAGAACGCCGGCGGCATCGTCACGGCCCTCGACGTCAACACCGCCGGCCACGAGACGCTGCGCATCGACGTCACGATCGCCACCCGCGACACCCAGCACGCCGAGGCGATCTCCGGCGCGCTGGAGCGGATCGAGTCCGTCAAGATCCACAAGGTCAGCGACCGGACGTTCCTGATGCACCTCGGCGGCAAGATCGAGATGCAGTCCAAGGTGCCGCTGCGCAACCGCGACGAGCTGTCGATGGCCTACACGCCCGGCGTCGCCCGGGTCTCCCTCGCCATCGCCCGCAACCCCGAGGACGTCCGCCGCCTGACGATCAAGCGCAACAGCGTCGCGGTCGTCACCGACGGCTCCGCCGTGCTCGGCCTCGGCAACATCGGCCCGGAGGCCGCGCTGCCCGTCATGGAGGGCAAGGCCGCCCTGTTCAAGCGGTTCGCCGGGATCGACGCGTGGCCGATCTGCCTCGACACGCAGGACACCGACGAGATCGTCCGGACCGTCCAGATCCTGGCCCCCGCGTTCGGCGGCATCAACCTGGAGGACATCTCCGCGCCGCGCTGCTTCGAGGTCGAGGCCCGGCTGCGCGAGCTGCTGGACATCCCCGTCTTCCACGACGACCAGCACGGCACCGCGATCTGCGTCCTCGCCGCGCTGACCAACGCGCTGCGCGTCGTCGGCAAGGACATCGGCTCGGTCCGCATCGCGATGGCGGGCGCGGGCGCCGCCGGCAGCGCCATCCTGAAGCTGCTGATGCACGCGGGCGCCCGCGACCTCGTCGTCTGCGACTACCGCGGCGCCGTCCACAAGGGCCGCGACGACATGGACGACTCCCTCGCCTGGATCGCCGACAACACCAACGCCGCCTGCTACGAGGGCGACCTGCGCGGCGCCGTCAAGGGCGCCGACGTTTTCATCGGCGTGTCCGCCCCCGGCATCCTGACCGGCGAGGACATCGCCACGATGAACGACGACGCGATCGTGTTCGCGCTCGCCAACCCCGAGCCCGAGGTGTCCCCGGACGAGGCCCGCGAGCACGCCGCCGTCATCGCCACCGGCCGCAGCGACTACCCCAACCAGATCAACAACGTGCTGGCGTTCCCCGGCGTCTTCCGCGGTCTGCTGGACGCCCAGGCCGACATCGTCACCACGGACATGCTCGCCGCCGCGGCCACCGCCCTCGCCGAGGTCGTCACGCCGGACGAGCTGGGCCCCAACTACATCATCCCCAGCGTCTTCCACCCGGACGTGAGCAACTTCGTCGCCGGCTCCGTTCGCGAGGCCGCCGGCGGCCGCCCCCGCACCGAGGCCTGACCCGGCCGTCCACCGCGCCCGGCGGGTCGGCCGGGTCGGCGGGTCAGTCGGGTCGGCGGGTCAGTCGGTGTTCTTCGGGAGCATCGGGTCGCGGCGGCGGGGCCAGATACCGCCGTACCAGAAGATGATCGCGCCGGTGAGGATGATGGCGACGCCGGTCGCGCCGCGCGCCCACAGCACCGCGTCGGGTCCGGTGTTCGGCAGCTCCTCCGGCGGCGTCTTCGTCGGTGCCGCGCCCGCCTTCTCGCAGTTCGCCTTCACGGTCTTGCTCTCGATCCGCTTGTTCGCCCAGTTGACCGTGATGCGGGTGGAGCGGTCCTCCCGGAGTTCGACGGCGACGGTGCGGGTCGAATTGGCCTGGATCTCACCGGGGATCGCGGCGGTGTCGTCGTTCTTCTCGACGGCGAAGTCCTCGTTGCGCTGCCCGGTGTTGCGGATCGTGACGTTCACCGTGCTCGCGGGGCAGGAGACCGACTCGATCGAGGCCGTCACCGCCTGCGCCGGCGTCTTGGACGGGCTCGGCGACGGCGAGGTCGCGGTGCCGGACGGGCTCGGGCTCCCGGACGGGTCCGGGCTCCCGGAGGTCGTCGCGCCCGTCGAGGCGCTCGACTCGCCCCCCGCGCCGTCGAAGATGGCGGGGACGGCGATCAGCGCCCCGATGACGAAGAACACGGCGGCGATGACGACCCTGGGCAACTGCATCGCTGTCCTCCCGGCGCGCACCAAGCGGGTGGCCGATGATCCTAGATCATTCTTAACCTAGGTCCTTGTCGTGCCGATATCCCCATCGATAGGAATGCGTAACAGGCTAACGAGTGGGGGGACGTGCCGCCGGAGGTCCGCGCAACGCATCATGGAACCCATGGAAGACGGCATCAGGGTGGGGCACCTGCTGGTCGCGACCCCTCAGCTGGAGGATCCCAATTTCCGGCGGAGCGTCGTCCTGCTCGTCGAGCATGACGGCGACGGCGGCACGCTGGGCGTTGTCCTCAACCGGCCGACCGAGGTCCCCGTCGACCGCGTGCTGCCGCCCTGGTCCGATTTCGTCACCGGCCCGGCCGTGGTGTTCCAGGGCGGCCCGGTCGGGCTGGAGAACGCGCTGGCCCTGGCGCGCCTGCCGGGGGAGGAGGAGCCGCTCGGATGGCGTGCGCTGGACGGCGGCGCGGAGGTCGCCAGGGTCGGCCTGGTCGACCTGGAGGCCCCGCCGGACCTGCTGGCGGCGGAGCTGCTGCAACTGCGGGTGTTCGCGGGCTACGCCGGCTGGTCGGCCGGGCAGCTGCACGCGGAGGTCGAGGACGGCTCCTGGTACCTGGTGCCCGCCGAGGCCGGGGACGTCTTCGCGGCCGACCCTGACCGGCTCTGGCAGGAGGTGCTGCGCAGGCAGGGCGGCGACCTGGCGTTCGTCTCCACTTTTCCCGAGGACCCCACGCTGAACTAAGGTGAGCGACGTGAGTACGAAGATTCTTCCCGACGGTGACACCCAGAGTGATGTCCGGCCGGACCTCTCGCACGGTGACGGCGACCACGAGCGGTTCGCCCACTATGTGAAGAAGCAGAAGATCACCGAGAGTGCCGTGAGCGGCACGCCGGTGATCGCACTGTGCGGCAAGGTCTGGGTGCCGAACCGGGATCCGAAGAAGTACCCCGTCTGCCCCGAGTGCAAGGAGATCTACGAATCCATGCGGTCGGGCGGCGACGGCGACGGCGAGAAGTGAGTAGGCCGCCCGGGGGCGGCTGAGGGCGCGCCGCCCGCTTCGGCGTGCGCGCGGACGGTCCCGCGGCCGGCGTTCCACCGCCGGGATGAAACCCGGTGGCGCGCCCGCCGCGGGACTTGGTGTTTTCCAGAACATACGGGGGATGAATGCGGCGGCTGGCCGGGGTTTCGGTGTGCGCACTACTGGTCACGGTGTGTGCTGTTTCAGGTTCGGTGAGTGACAGGACGCGGATCCGGGCCGCCCCGGCGGCGGAACGGGACGACGGGTGCGTCCCCGACCCCGCCGCACGGCGTGCGGGCGCCCGGCCGCACGACCACGCCGACCTCGGCCGCGAGCAGGTCGTCGCCATGCTCGGCGACCTCCGCCGGACGCTCCACGACCGTTTCGGCACGTCCGACGAACGGCGCCTCGACTCCACACTGCGCAAGGCGCGGCGCGTCGTCGTCCCGGTGCGGTTCCACGTCGTCCACAGCGGACGCGAGGGCCGGCTGTCGAAGAAGGCCGTCCGGCGGCAGATCTCCACGCTGAACGCCGCGTACGGAGGCAAGAAGGGCGGTGTGGACACCCGCGTCAGGTTCCGCCTGGCCGGTTACGACCGGACGGGCAACCCGTCCTGGTTCCACCACCCGCGGAAGCACGAGAGCCCGATGAAGAAGCGCCTCCGCGAAGGAGGACGCCGCACGCTCAACGTCTACACGGCCGCCGTGGGCACGGACGTCCTGGGCTACTCCACGTTCCCCCAGTGGTACCGGGAGGACCCGCGCATGGACGGCGTCGTCATCGACCACCGCAGCCTGCCGGGCGGGTCGTTCCAGCGGTTCGACCGCGGCTACACGGCCGTCCACGAGATCGGGCACTGGCTCGGCCTGTTCCACACGTTCGAGAACGGCTGCTCCTCGCCCGGGGACGGGGTCGCCGACACCCCGTACGAGGCGAGCCCCGCGCAAGGATGTCCGCACTCCCGCGACACGTGCCCGCAGAAGGGCCGCGACCCCGTCCACAACTTCATGGACTATGCCCACGACGCCTGCATGAGGGAGTTCACCGCAGGTCAGGGCCGTCGTATCCGGGCGGCCTGGGCCGCCTACCGCGCCCGTCCGAGCGGCCACCGCGGTGTGGATCTGGGCACACGTGAGGCGGCGGGGGCCCATTCTGTCGGCGGGGCTCGGTAGCCTCGGATGACCGTGAGCACCTTTGCCGCATCGAACATGCCTCCCGCCTTCCCCGAGCGGGCCGCCTGGGGGACGGCGTCGTCCCTGCGCGCCTGGCAGCAGCAGGCGCTTGAGGCGTACTTCGGAGCGGACGGTCAGCAGCCCGGCCCGCGCGACTTCCTCACCGTCGCGACGCCCGGCGCGGGCAAGACGACGTTCGCGCTCCGCCTCGCCCGCGAGCTGATGGAGCGCCGCGTCATCTCCGCGATCACGATCGTGTGCCCCACGGAGCACCTCAAGCGGCAGTGGGCCGAGTCGGCGGCCCGCGTCGGCATCAGGATCGACCCCGAGTACCAGAACGGCCAGGGACCCGTCGGCAAGGACTTCCACGGCGTCGCCATCACCTACGCGACCGTCGCCGCGCGTCCCGCCCTGCACCGCAACCGCACCGAGTCCCGCAAGTCGCTGGTCGTCTTCGACGAGGTGCACCACGCGGGCGACGGCCTGTCCTGGGGCGACGCCGTCCGGGAGGCGTTCGAGCCCGCGGCCCGCCGCCTCGCGCTGTCCGGCACGCCGTTCCGCACCGACATCAACCCGATCCCGTTCGTCCAGTACGACGAGGGGCCGGACGGCATCAAGCGCAGCCGCGCCGACTACACCTACGGCTACGGTCCCGCCCTCGCCGACGGCGTCGTCCGCCCGGTGATCTTCCTGGCCTACGCGGGCGAGATGCGCTGGCGCACCCGCGCCGGCGACGAGATCACCGCGACCCTCGGCGAGCCGCTCACCCAGGACCAGACCGCCCAGGCCTGGCGCGCCGCGCTCGACCCCAAGGGCGACTGGATCAAGCAGGTCCTCGCCGCCGCCGACCGGCGCCTCACCGAGCTGCGCCGCGTCATCCCGGACGCGGGCGGCCTGGTCATCGCCACCGACCACGAGACCGCCCGCGCCTACGCCAAGATGCTGCGCGCCGTCACCGGCCAGGGCGCCACGGTCGTGCTCTCGGACGACCCGGGCGCGTCCAAGAAGATCAAGCAGTTCGCCGACACCGAAGACCGCTGGATGGTCGCGGTCCGGATGGTCTCCGAGGGCGTCGACATCCCGCGCCTGTCCGTCGGTGTGTACGCCACCTCCACCAGCACGCCGCTGTTCTTCGCACAGGCCATCGGCCGTTTCGTCCGCGCCCGCAAGCGCGGCGAGACGGCCTCGGTCTTCCTGCCGTCGGTGCCGACCCTCATGGGGCACGCCTCCGACATGGAGGAGGAGCGCGACCACGTCCTCGACCGCCCCGTCCGCGAGGACGGCCTGGACGACGAGCTGCTCGCCGAGGCCAACCGCAAGGAGGACACGCCCGACGTGGGCGAGGAGCTCCCGTTCGAGACGGTCGAGGCGTCCGCCACGTTCGACCGCGTCGTCTACGACGGCGGCGAGTTCGGCATGCACGCCCAGCCCGGCTCCGCCGAAGAGGAGGAGTTCCTCGGCATCCCCGGCCTCCTGGAGCCCGACCAGGTGTCGGCCCTCCTGCGCAAACGCCAGGCCGCCCAGATCGCCGGCGAACGCAGGCGCAAGACCGGCGACCCCCGCGACGACCGCACCGCCGCCGAGGACATCGCCACCCTCCGCCGCGAGCTGAACGGCCTGGTCGGCGCCTGGAACCACCGCACCGGCAAGCCCCACGGCGTCATCCACACCGAACTCCGCGCCGCCTGCGGCGGCCCCGCCATAGCCCAGGCCACCGCCGAGGACATCCAGAAGCGCATAGCCAAAATCCGAGACTGGGCCACCAAACGCCGCTCCTGACCAGGGGAAGCCTCACGGCGTCACCGCGGCCTTTCGGGCTCGCGCCACCCCACGCGATCCCGAAGAATGCCATCGAGAATGCCCGGTGCCCCGACGGCCCGACTCGCACGGGTATTCGATCCAACGCGGAACTCCGCAAAATCCATCGCCTGCCGAACCGCATTGTTGTGACGCTCAATGCCGCGTCCTCGGCCGCCTCCGCGAAGGTCCGAAGCGGCGCCCCCGTACTGAAAACTGTCCAGTGCTAACTGCTTATGGCAAGGGATCGGTTGAAGTCGAGTCGCAGGGTGTGGGAGAGTGCGCCATGAGTTGCATTAATCGAACACGGTGAGAGGTGCGCGGGTATGGGTGCCGACATGGAAATGGCAGAGTTCGCGCCGGGATTCATCGCGAGCAAGTGGGCTCCCCACCTGCTCGGCGGCTGGTACAGCCCACCGCCTGAAAAGGTCAGCTGGGCCGGAGATCTCGTCGTGGTCGACACTGTGGTGCGCTGGACGAGCCCCGAACGCGAGAACGAGGGGGCCGGAGCGTTCGTCCATCGCGTGCCGGACGGCACCTACCCCGTGTACGTGAACGCCGGCGTGCCCGAGGGCGAGGGCGAACCGGGGCGGTATCGCGTGGACACGCTCTTCATACCTCTCGCGGGACCTGAGCGGTTGCGCACGACGAGATGGAGTAGCGGCTACGACGACGTGGGCCAGCTACTCGGGGACTACGCGTGCCTGCGGAGCCAGGGCGCGAGCCGTGGCGAGCAGAGCGCGATTCTCAGGGCGAAGCAGACCCTGCTGTCCGAAGAGTCCCGCACCCGGACGGACAATTGGACGAATGAGGTCGTCGATCCGGAGACCGGTGCCAACATCCTCTCGTTCCCGGTGGCTCCCTATGGCGAGGTGCACGGTTTCGAAGCCCTGAGCGAAGACAATGAAATCCTCGCCCTTCTGTTCCTCACCAACCACGATTGATCCGGGTGACCGGGTAGTCTACTCGCTTCGTGGGGCGCGCGTGCCTATTCGGTCGGCTACCAGGGATTGGTAGTTGGGGCATTCGGTGATGTCCTCGTGGTCGCAGTTCAGGCCGCCTTCGATGAAGTTCAGGGCGGCCTGCATCTCCGCTATTCGCCGGGCCAGGTCATCGCGGTGGCGGCGCTGGATGTCGCGGCGCTTCTCGACGTCGGCGGTCGTCAGGATGTCGCGGATGTCGGTGAGGGCGAGGCCCGCCTCCTTGGCGAGCAGGATGCTCGCGACCCGGTAGAGGTCGGAGCGGCCGTACCGGCGGCGACCTCCGGTCGCGCGCTCGGGGGAGAGAAGGCCCATGGTCTCCCAGTGGCGCAGCACGTGCGTGGCCAGGCCGAAGTGCCCGGCCACCTCGCCGATGCTCATGGTCGCGCTTGACTTCATGTCGACATTAAGTCGCAGCATGGCGTGCATGTCCAACGAAGCGATCGAGGCCCTCATCCCGCAGCTCGACGCCGTCGACGAGAGTCCCGGCGCCGCCGCGCTGCGCGCCCGCTCGTACGAGCTGCTCCACGCCGCCCCGGGCGCCCCCGTGGTCGACGTCGGCTGCGGCTCCGGGCGGGCCGTCGCCGAGCTGGCGGATCGGGGCATACCGGCGACGGGGATCGACGTCAGCGACCAGATGATCGAGGTGGCGCGGAAGCGCCGGCCGGACGGCGAGTTCCGCGTCGGCGACCTGCATGCCCTGCCGTTCGAGGACGGGGAGGTCGCGGGCTACCGGGCCGACAAGGTCGTCCACACGCTGGCCGACCCGGGACGGGCGCTCGCCGAGGCGCGGCGTGTTCTCGCTCCGGGCGGGCGCGTCGTCCTGGCCGGGCAGGACTGGGACACCTTCGTGATCGACTCGGCCGACCCGGAGCTCACCCGCACCATCGTGCGGAAGCGCGCCGACCAGGTGGCGTCGCCGCGGGCCGCCCGCCAGTACCGCAACCTGCTGCTGGACGCCGGCTTCCGCGACGCGACGGTGGAGGTGCACACGGGGGTGTTCACCGACGCCTCGTTCCTGCCGCTACTCACCCGCCTCGCCGAAGTCTGCTGCGAGCACGGCGCGGTCACGCGGGTGGAGGCGGACGCGTGGATCGCCGACCAGCGCGAACGCGCCCAGGCCGACCGCCTGTTCGCGGCCGTCCCGATCTTCATGGCGGCGGCGACCAACCCGTGAGCGGGCTCGTCCACCCCGAGCACCCGGATTCGCTTCCACCGGTCTCAGGTGGTCCGCACGCGGCTGTCGTCAGGCCCGGAGGCGCAGTCGGGTCCGCCGGGACGGCGGCGGCGAAGGAAGCCAGGACCGAGGCCGCCTGGCCACCTGATCTGCGGTTTCAACATGCACACCGCCCACTGGTGGCGTCGGATGGGCAGGGCGGGATGTCGGCGCTTCGCGGCCCGGGCACGCCTTGACGAATTACGTACGGCGGATATCATCACGGTATGGCGATTGATTCTGATTGTGGAATGACTTCCTTGGACGGGTTGGCGCCGGCGGCCGCGCTGTTCCACTCCCTGGCCGATCCGGTTCGGTTGTCCGTCGTCCAGCGGCTGGCTCGCGGCGAGGCGCGGGTGGTGGACCTGACCCGTGAGCTGAAGCTGGCGCAGTCCACGATCTCCAAGCACCTGGCCTGCCTGCGGGGATGCGGCCTGGTGGACTATCGCGCCGAAGGCCGCCAGTCGTTCTACTCCATCGCCGCACCCGAGTTGCTGGACCTGCTGCGCTCGGCCGAGCATCTCCTCGCCGCCACCGACCGCGCCGTCGCGCTCTGCCCGACCTACGGCACCGCCGCCGGCCGGCAGTCGGGTGCCTGCACGCCCGATACCCAGGCGCGACCATGACCACGGTGTCACCGGCGTCCTCGCCGTGGCGGCGGGCGGTGCTGGCGCGGCGGGTGCGTTGGCTGGTGGCCGCCACCATCACCTACAACGTCATCGAGGCCGTCATCGCGATCGGCGCCGGGACCGTTGCCTCGTCGGGCGCGCTGGTGGCCTTCGGGCTGGATTCGGTGATCGAGGTCGCCTCAGCGGCGGCGGTCGCGTGGCAGTTCTCCGCCCGCACCCCGGAACTGGTCGAGCGGCGTGAGAGGCGTGCGCTGCGGATCATCGCGGTCTCGTTCTTCGCGCTGGCGGCCTACGTCACCGCCGACTCGGTCCGCGCCCTGGCCGGGGGTGGGGAAGCCGAGCACTCCACGCCCGGACTGGTCCTGGCCGCCTTGTCACTGGCCGTCATGCCGTTCCTGTCGGCCGCGCAGCGCCGGGCAGGCCGCGAACTGGGTTCGGCGAGTGCGGTGGCCGACTCCAAGCAGACCCTCCTCTGTACGTACATGTCGGCCGTGCTGCTGGCCGGGCTGGCGGTCAACAGCCTGTTCGGCTGGGTCTGGGCCGACCCGATCGCCGCGCTGGTCATCGCCGCCGTCGCGGTCAAGGAAGGCCGCGCGGCCTGGCGCGGCGACGCCTGCTGCACCATTCCCACCCCGCCGACCGGCGCCACCGCCGAGAGCACCGACGACGCCTGCGCCTCCTGCAAGCCCGGCTGCGCCTGCTGTTCCTGACGCGAATGGTGGGCCAACATCCCGGCGGAACGCGGTGAAGCACGGCCGCCGCACACGGTTCCGGCAGCTGATCTCCGGCTTCCCCACCGGGAAACTCAAGGCGCGGCTGACCTCGATGGCCGCCGAGCAGGGCCTGGCGATCGTCGCGGTCGACCCGGCCTACACCTCGAAATGGGGCGACCAGCCCTGGCGCAAACCCCTGTCCACCAGCAAACGTCAGATGACCCGCCATGACGCCGCCTCGGTGGCGATCGGCAGACGCGCCCTCGGACACCCGATCCGGCGACGGACGACACCGCCCCCGCAGCACCAGAGCGATGCCGCGGGGCATCGGACCGTCCAGGCCGAACCGAGTGTCCGCAGGCGTGAGGAAGCCCGCCCACCGGTTACCGGGCATGCACACGATGCACGTCCCGGAACCAGGACACACCGAACGCGGGCAACCAGCGCATCCAACACCGTTCGGGATACGCGCAGTACCGGGCCATGGGTCCAAGACCCACTCCTGGACACTGTTTAGAAACGGTTCCCCTTAGCGAGACCAAGGTCAAGCGCGGCGACCGCACGGTCGGCGTCGACACCGAGCTGGTCGAGAAGATCGGCGGCAACGACCCCTGCCCGTGCGGGTCCGGGCGGCGCTTTCCGGCGCTGCTGCCGTCCCACCGGACGTTATGACGGCGTCCTCGGCCACTACTACGTCCGCGACTGACGGTGGTTCCGCGTCGAGATCCAGAGCTGACCGGGCGCGGTCAGTGCCGGCGGGGGGCGAGGTGCAGGGAGGCCAGGATGTGGGCGACCGTCTCGTCTGGGGTGCCGGTGATGGGGGCCGTGACGACGTCCTCGTCCGGGGCGGGGAGTTCCAGGTCGGCGAACTGGGTGTCCAGGAGGGTGGCGCTGAAGAAGTGGCCCTTGCGGGCCTTCATGCGGGCGGCGATCGTGTCGCGGTCGCCGTCCAGGAGGACCGTCGCCACCGCTTCGCGGTCGCCCGCGAGGATGTCGCGGTACTTGCGTTTGAGGGCGGAGCAGGAGACGACGCCGGGGCGGTCGGTTCTGAGGCGGTCGTCGATCCAGGCGGCGATGGAGGTGAGCCAGGGGAGGCGGTCGGCGTCGGTCAGCGGGTGGCCCGAGCGCATCTTCTCGATGTTGGCTTCGGAGTGGAACTCGTCGGCCTCGGCGTAGTCCCAGCCGAGGCGTTCGGCGAGCTTGGTTCCGATGGTGGTCTTGCCGCTGCCGGACACGCCGGCGATCAGTACGACCCGGGGGGTGGTCATGATCAGGTGATCACCACCGGGGCGCCGGACAGGGCGACCTTCTCCTGGGCCAGCTCGTCCAGCGCCCGGTCGACGGTGGGCTTGGCGACGCCGGCGGTGAGGTCGAGCAGGACGGTGGTGACCAGGCCCGTGCGGGCGGCGTCCACGGCGGTGGCGCGGACGCAGTGGTCGGTGGCGATGCCGACGATGTCCACGGTGTCGACGCCGCGGGCGGCGAGCCAGTCCGCGAGCGGGATCTCGTCGTCGGAGACGCCTTCGAAGCCGCTGTAGGCGGCGGTCTCGCGGCCCTTGCTGAAGACCGCCTCGATGGGGGCGAGGGCGAGGTTGGGGTGGAAGTCCGCGCCCGGCGTGCCGATGACGCAGTGCGGCGGCCACGAGTCGACGAAGTCGGGCGCCTCGGCGAAGTGGTCGCCGGGGTCGAGGTGGAAGTCCCGGGTCGCCACGATGTGCGCGTAGTCGGACCGGTGCCCGGCCACGTACCCGGAGATGGCCGTGGCCACGTCCGCCCCGCCGGAGACGCCCATCGACCCGCCCTCGCAGAAATCGTTCTGCACGTCCACGATGATCAGAGCCTTCTTGCCCATGACCGCTCCCTGTCCCGGTTACTCCTGACGCTACCTCAGCACCGCTGAGCCGGGGTCACCTGCGCGGGCCACCGTTGACGAACTCCGTGGGGACGGCGGGTTCACCCTTGGAGAGCTGCTTCGCCGTCGGCGGCAGTTCCGCGACCGACCGTGCGTGGCGTTCCCTCATCGCGGCCAGTGATTCACGTCCGACGACCTCGCCGTCCCGCACCAGCGGCACCTGGAGGACGCGGTCGCGCGGGCCGGGGGCCGGTTCGCCGGTGGAGACGGTCTCGGCGTAGGCGGCGCCGTGGCCGTCGATGCGGCGGACGGCGGTCTTGCGTCCGCCGCGGCTCGGCTTGCCGGTGGAGCGTTTCGCCACCGGGCGCATGGGGGCCTCCTCCTCGGGGCCGTCCGACCGGGCGACGAGCTTGTAGACGAGGGACGCCGTGGGCGCGCCCGAGCCGGTCACCAGGGACGTTCCCACGCCGTACCCGTCCACGGGGGCGGCGGCCAGGGCCGCGATGCCGTACTCGTCCAGGTCGCCGGTCACCACGATGCGCGTCCCGTGCGCGCCCAGCGAGTCGAGCTGGTCGCGGACGCGGAGCGCCAGGACGCCCAGGTCGCCGCTGTCGAGGCGGACGGCCCCGAGCGACGGCCCGGCCAGGTCCACGCCGGTGCGGACGGCCCGCTCGACGTCGTAGGTGTCGACCAGGAGCGTGGTGCTCTCGCCGAGCGAGGCGAGCTGCGCCTCGAAGGCGTGCCGTTCGCTGTCGTGCAGGAGGGTGAACGAGTGCGCGCTCGTCCCGGCGGTCGGCACGCCGTAGCGGCGGCCCGCCTCCAGGTTCGAGGTGGTGGCGAACCCCGCGATGTAGGCGGCGCGGGCGGCGGCCACGGCGGCGCGCTCGTGGGTGCGCCGCGACCCCATCTCGATGAGGGGGCGGTCCTGGGCGGCCTGCGCCATCCGGGAGGCGGCGGACGCGATCGCGCAGTCGTGGTTGAGGATCGACAGGACGAGGGTCTCCAGGAGGACGGCCTCCCCGAACGTCCCCTCGACGACCAGGATCGGCGATTCCGGGAAGTAGCAGTCGCCCTCGGCATAACCCCAGACGTTCCCGGTGAAGCGGTACCGCTCCAGCCACTGCACCGTGGGCTCGTCCACGATGTCGTTGGAGGCCAGGAAGTCCAGCTGGGCGGGCTCGAAGCGGAAGGACTCGATCGCGTCCAGCAGCCGGCCCGTGCCGGCGACGATCCCGTACCGGCGGCCCGCGGGGAGGCTCCGCGCGAACACCTCGAAGACCGCGCGCCGATCGGCCGTCCCGCTGCGCAGTGCGGCCTGGAGCATGGTCAGCTCGTACTGGTCGGTCAGCAGGGCGGTACCGTCACCTAGGTCCACACGTGGCACTCTAGGCCCCGCAGGCACCATGATCGTGCGGGGCATCGCACCCGGACGGAGCAGTCGCGCATAGCATCGGGTTCGAGGGCGGACCGACGCGGAGAGGGGGAGACGCGGAATGAGCGCCATGAGCACGGCGCCCGCGCCCGTCGAACTGGAACGGCCGGACGCCGAGGAGGACGTCAGCGCGGACCGGCCGTGGCTGGCCATCGTCTGGAACGACCCCATCAACCTGATGTCGTACGTCACGTACGTGTTCCAGGCCGTCTTCGGCTACCCGAAGACCAAGGCCGAGAAGCTGATGCTCGACGTGCACCACAAGGGCCGCGCGGTCGTGGCCAACGGCACCCGCGAGGAGATGGAGCGGGACGTGGAGATCCTGCACTCCTACGGCCTGTGGGCGACCGTGAAGCGGGACGACTGAGCCCGTGGGCGGAGCCATTCGATGAGCCGTCTGGAGCGGAGCGAGCCGTGAGCCATGTGAAGAAGACCCGCCAGGGCATCAGGGTGCGGCTGGAGGCCGAGGAGATCGCGCTCCTGCGCGCCCTGATGGAGCAGCTGCTCGCGCTGCTCGGCGACGCTCCCGGTGAGGACGACGAGCTGGCCTCCGTGGGCATCTCCGAGAACGCCACCAAACCGGACGACCCGGTGCTCGCGCGGCTGTTCCCGGACGCCTACGGCGACGACGGCGACGACGGCGAGGCCGCGGGGGAGTTCCGCCGCTACACCGAGATGGGGCTGCGCGACGGCAAGCGCGAGGCGGCCGGGGTGGTGCTGGGCGCGCTGGGCGGCCCCAAGGCCGACATCTTCCTGGACGAGAAGCAGGCCCAGGCGTGGCTGCGGGCGCTGAACGACGTCCGGCTCGCGCTCGGCACCCGGCTCGACATCACCGAAGAGTGGTACGAGGAAGCGGAGAAGCTGGATCCGAAGGACCCGCGGGCCCCCATGTTCGCGGCCTACGACTGGCTCACGATGCTGCAGGAGAGCCTCGTCCGCGTCCTCTGGTGACCGTCTCCGGCGTCCGCACTCGGTCATAACGGACATCACCGATTGTCGGGACGGCGATGCGGAGGGTCGCTAGTGTTGCCTCCAGGGGGCGTTCCACAGCCTGCCCCGGCGGGCCCGAGACCACTCGGAGGCCGCCATGTCCGCGGCGAGCACCCATCACAAGCCGGTGGGCAGGATGGAACTGGGCGACCATCTCGCCCTCATCTTCGACGACGACGGCGAACGGCGGTCGATCATGGCCGCCTACGCGCGTGACGGAGTCCGCGCGGGCCAGAAGGTCATCTACATCTCCGACGCCGTCCCCGCCCGGGAGGTGCTCGGCTGGCTCCTCGCCGCGGGCGAGGACGCCGGCTCCGGCACCGACGACGAGTTGGTCGATCTCACCGATGCGATGAACGCCGGGCACTTCGTCGTGCGGACCGCCGAGGAGACGTTCCTCGCGAGCGGCCGGTTCGACCCGTCCGCGAGCATCGAGCTCATGGCGACCGAGATCGACCTCGCGCTCGTCCAGGGCTACCAGGGCGTCCGGATCGCGGGCGAGGCCAGGTTCTCGCTGCGCCGCTGGCCGGGCACCGAGCAGTTCGGCGACTTCGAGCGGATGCTGGACGAGGTCTTCATGACCACCGATCTGAAGGCGATGGCCATCTGCCAGTTCGACCGGCGGTGGTTCGACGACGTCCGGCTCGCGGAGGTCGAGGTCGGCCACATGGGACGCGTCCGGGCCAACGACTACTACGACGACGGCTCGCTGCGCATCACGCCGATCTTCAGCCCGCCCGGCGCCGAGCTGGCCGGGGTCATCGACGGGTCGACCCGTCCCGCCGCCGAGTCGGTGCTGGCGTCGATCACGACCCGGACCGGCCTGCTCTGCCTCGACCTCGGCGGCGTGACGGGCTGCGACGCGGACGGGCTGCGCCTGCTGGCCGGCGCCGGCCGCCCGGACCGGGGCGAGGGGCGCGGGCTGCTGCTGCGCGGCGTGCCGCCCGCCCTGCGCGACCGGCTGCACGCCGAGGGTCTCGTCGACGCCCCGGGCATCTCCATCGAGCACCGCACCCGGTGACGCGAGGCGCCTTCTGAGGAGGTCGCATGGCTCCCGAGCAGGCCCGTGACCGGCCGGGCGAGCCCGTCCGGCCGGTCGGGGCCATGCGGCCCGGCGATCATCTGTGCCTGGCCTACGTCAACGACGAGGAGCGGCACGCGGTCCTGACGGCGTTCCTCAACGACGGACTCCGCGCCGGCGACGCCCTGATCTACCTGGTGGACGACGCGCCGGCCGGCTCCGCCGCGGGACGCCTCCGCGACGGCTTCGGGGCCGCGCTCGACGACGGCCGGCTCACGGTCCTGCCCACCGCCGGAACCGACCTCGGCGCGGTGATCGACTCCGCCCTGGCGCGCGGCCACCCGGCGGTGCGCGTCACGGACGAGGCGTCCCCGTCCCTGCGCGGCTGGCCCGGCACCGAGCGGTTCGCCGAGTACGAGGGCGCCCTGCACCGGGCCGTCACGCGGCGGGCGCGGCCCGCGATGGCGCTGTGCCAGTACGACCGCCGCTGGTACGCGGGCGACCATCTGCGCGAGGTGGAGAGCCGCCACGGCGGGCGTGCCGGCCCCGACGCCGTGTTCGACGACGGCGTCCTCGAGATCGTCCCGCTGTTCGCGCCTCCCGGCCTGCGGCTGTCCGGCGCGATCGACGAGTCGACCCTGCCCGCGCTGGTCGAGGCGCTGCGCGACGTCGACGCCGGAACCGCGCACCTGTGCCTGGACCTGTCCGGGCTGGACTTCTGCGACCTGGACGGCCTGCGCACCCTGATCCGCGCCAACGAGACGAGCAGCGTCCTCGACCGCCAGGTGATCCTGCGCTCGATGCCCGGCTGCGTGAAGCTCATGCTGCGCGTCTCCGGCTGGGAGACCGCGCCCGGCATCGTCGCGGAGGCGGCACCGTGATCGAGTCAGGCACACCGGAGCAGGGGACCGTCGCGCGGGACGTGCTCGTCCACCGGGCGCTGCTGTACGGGTCGTGGAGCGAGTTCCTGCTGACCGCCGTGCCGTTCCTGCGCGCCGGGCTTCAGGCGGGCGACGCGGTCGTCGCGATCGTCGCGCCGCCGGTGGCCGGTGCCCTGCGCGAGCGGCTCGATCAGGGGACGGCCACGGCGGTCGAGTTCCTCGACCCGGCGGAGTGGCTCGGCGGCCCGATGCACGCGCTCGCGTCCCTCCATGACCGCGTCCCTCCATGGCCGCGTCCCTCCATGACCGCGTCCCTCCATGACCGGGCGCGCGGCGACTGGTGGCCGCGCGGGCGGCTGCGGCTGCCGGCCGAGCCGGTTGGGACGGCCGCACGCCGCTGGAGACGCGGGAGTGGAAGCGCCACGACGCGCTGCTGAACGTCGTGTTCGCCGGAACCCCGACGCGGATCGTGTGCGCCTACGACACGGCCGCGCTGCCGGAGCTGCGGGACTTCTTGTCGGACGAGGCCGCCCGGCTCGGGCTGCCGCGGGAGCGCACGCTCCCGTTCGTGCTGGCGGCCAACGAGGTCGCCACCGGCATCGTCCGGGACGGCGGCGGGCGCGGCGCGCTGTGGGTGTGGGCGGAGGGCGGCGAGCTGATCTGCGACGTCACCGATCCGGTGGGCGCGCTGACCGAACGGTTCCCCGGCTACGAGCCGCCGGGCGCCAAGGGACACGACCCCGCGATGTGGGCCGTCCGCCGCCTGTGCCACATCGTGGAGCCCCGCTCGACCCCCCACGGCCTCCAGGTCCGCCTCCGCCTCAAGCTCACCTGACGGCGGGATCCGGATCGTGCGCGGTGCCCGGTAGCCTTTCAGCATGCTGACGATCGAGCGTGCTCTGGTCGAGAAGATCGTCGCGCATGCGCGCGCCGACCACCCCGACGAGGCCTGCGGCGTCATCGCGGGCCCCGCCGGCTCGGACCGGCCCGTGCGGTACGTCCCCATGGTCAACGCCGAGCGGTCTCCGACGTTCTACCGGTTCGACTCCCAGGAGCAGCTCAAGGTGTGGCGCGAGATGGACGACCGGGACGAGGAGCCGGTGGTGATCTACCACTCGCACACCTCCACCGAGGCGTACCCGTCGCGCACCGACATCTCCTACGCCTCCGAGCCGAACGCCCACTACGTGCTCGTCTCGACCCGCGAGGACGACGACACCGAGTTCCGGTCGTTCCGGATCGTGGACGGCGAGGTGACCGAGGAAGAGGTCGCCGTCGTGGACGCCTACAACTGACACGGGCAACTAGGACGGGCAACGAGGACGGGCACCTGAGCACGGGCGGCCGGGTACGGCTTGGACGCGGCGGGAATCGTCATGGTGGCGGCCGGTAAACTGGTCGACATGTGGACGAGCGGGTACGGGACGGGCGGCCGGCGCCGCGCCGGATTCCCCGCGGTGCCGCCCGTACAGAGCTTCCTGTTCGGGCACTCGCGCGCCGAGGTCGTCTACGACTGTCGCTGACGCGCCGCATCCGCCTGGAATCAACCCGCTCCCGGCCCGGTTGTCGACCGATGAGGGCGGGGAGCCCCGTACGACGTAGAAGGAGATCACCGCGATGGCGATCGAGGTCCGCATTCCGACGATCCTGCGCAACCTCACTGATGGCTCCAAGGCCGTGGAGGGCAAGGGCGCCACACTGGACGAGCTGTTCAGCGACCTGGACTCGCGCCACGCCGGCCTGCGCGACCGGCTGGTGGACGACAAGGGCCTGCGCAAGTTCGTCAACGTCTACCTCAACGACGAGGACGTCCGCTTCCTCGGCGGGCTGGAGACGGAGGTCGCCGACGGCGACAACGTCACCATCCTCCCGGCCGTGGCCGGCGGCTGAGCCGGGGCTGGACGAGGCACATGCGATTCGACTCGCTGCTGGACTCGCTCGGCCGCACACCGCTGGTCGGCCTGCCGCGGCTGTCGCCGCGCGACGACGTCCGGCTCTGGGCCAAGCTCGAGGACCGCAACCCGACCGGCTCGGTGAAGGACCGTCCCGCCTTCTACATGATCGAGAAGGCGGAGAAGGAGGGGTTGCTCACACCGGGCTGCACGATCCTGGAGCCGACGTCCGGCAACACCGGCATCTCGCTGGCGATGGTCGCCAAGCTGCGCGGCTACGAGATGGTGTGCGTGATGCCGGAGAACACCTCCGCCGAGCGCCGCCAGCTGCTGGAGATGTGGGGGGCGCGGATCATCTCCTCGCCGGCGGCCGGCGGATCGAACGAGGCCGTCCGGGTGGCGAAGGGGCTGGCGGAGGAGAACCCCGACTGGGTGATGCTCTACCAGTACGGCAACGAGGCCAACGCGCTCGCGCACTACGAGACGACCGGGCCGGAGATCCTGGAGGACCTGCCCACGGTGACGCACTTCGTCGCCGGGCTCGGCACCACGGGGACGCTGATGGGCGTCGGCCGGTACCTGCGCGAGCAGGTGCCGGACGTGCGGATCGTCGCGGCGGAGCCCCGCTACGGGGATCTGGTGTACGGGCTGCGCAACATCGACGAGGGCTTCATCCCGGAGCTGTACGACGAGTCGGTGCTGACCACCCGGTTCTCGGTCACCTCGGGGGACGCGCTGCGCCGCACCCGCGAGCTGCTGGAGCAGGAGGGCGTCTTCGCGGGCATCTCGACCGGCGGCGCGCTGCACGCGGCGCTCGGCATGGCCGCGAAGGCGGTCAAGGCCGGGGAACGGGCCGACATCGTCTTCGTGATCGCCGACGGCGGCTGGAAGTACCTGTCCACCGGCGCGTACGGCGGGACGCTGGAGGAGGCGGAGGCGCACCTCGAAGGCCAGCTCTGGGCCTGACCCCGCCGCGGACCTGGCGGACCCCGACCGCCGTGGCCTGCCGTCCGGCACGGTAGAGTCCCGAACGAGATTCTAGAACGGTGCCGGACGGGCGGGCCCGCGCCCGCCCGTCCGGCAGGACGCAGGAGTGTGCGGATGAGCGGGTTCGGCGACGCGACCGCGGTCAAGCAGGTCGGCGAGGGCCGGTACGAGATCGTCCTGGACGGCGGCTACGCCATCGGCGAGGCGCTGAACGGCGGCTACCTCATGGCCGTGCTCGCCCGCGCCGCCGTCGACGCCTCCCCGCACGCCCACCCCGTCTCGACCGCGACGAACTTCCACCGGGTCGCCAAGGCGGGCCCCGCCGAGGTGATCGTCGAGCCGCGCAAGGAGGGCCGGACGGCCGCCGCGTCGCGGGTCGCCCTCGTCCAGAACGGCCGCACCGCCATCGACGCACTGATCACTACCGGGACCCTCGACGCCGCCGCCGAGCCGGACTGGTCCGGTGAGGCGCCCCCCGCGATCCCCCCGCTGGAGGAGTGCAGCGACCTGCACCCCCCGGCGGGCCGCGGTTTCGCCGACCAGGTCGACATGCGCTTCGACCGCTCGACGATGGGCTGGCTGGACGGGCAGCCGACCGGGCGTCCCGAGGTCCGCGGCTGGTTCCGGCACCGCGACGAGTACGCGATCGACGCCTACTCCCTCGCGCTCGCCGTGGACGCGCTGCCGCCGGTCGCGCTGAACCTGGGCGCGAAGGGCTGGGCCCCGACCGTCGAGCTGACCTGGCACATGCGGGCCGTGCCGGTGCCCGGCTGGCTGGCCGTGCACGGCACCGGACGGCTCCTCGCCGACGGCTGGTTCGACGAGGAGGTCGAGGTGTGGGACGCCGCCGGCCGGCTCGTCGCGCAGAGCAGGCAGCTCGCCCGGGTCCCCCGCACCGGCCCCTGACGCGATCCACCGGCGTTTCGCGGGTACTTCGTGCCCGGAACACCGCGCACGGTCTGAACTGGACGGTTTTCCGGCATGTGACGGTGTGATGTCCAACGCATGACGCACCCGTGGCGGGCCATCTCGCTTAGCCTTGTGCACCATGTCAGCTGTATCCCGGGGGGACGGCCTCCCGGACGCCCCCATCGGGATCTTCGACAGCGGTTTCGGTGGGCTCACCGTGGCACGTGCCATTCTCGACCAGCTGCCGAACGAGCCGATCGTCTACCTGGGGGACTCGGCCCGCCAGCCGTACGGGCCGCGTCCCATCGCGCAGGTCCGCGCGTACGCCTTGGAGATGCTCGACGAGCTCGTCGACGAGGGCGTGAAGATGCTGGTGATCGCCTGCAACAGCGCCAGCTCGGCGATGCTGCGCGACGCCCGGGAACGCTACGACGTCCCGGTCGTGGAGGTCATCAACCCGGCGACCCGCCGCGCGGCCCGGGCCACGTCCAACGGGCGGGTGGGGCTGATCGCCACGGAGGCCACGGTGAACAGCCGCGCCTACGAGGACGCGTTCGCCGCGGCCCCGCACATCGACCTGGTCAGCGCGGCCTGCCCGCGCTTCGTCGAGTTCGTCGAGGCGGGCGTCACCATGGGCGGGGAGCTGCTGGAGGCGGCCCGCGGCTACCTGCGCCCCATCGTGGACGCCGGCTGCGACGCCCTCATCCTCGGCTGCACCCACTATCCCCTGCTCACGGGCGTCATCTCGTATGTGGTGGGAGATGGGGTCACACTGGTGTCAAGTGCCGACGAGACCGCGAAGGACGTGTATCGCGTGCTGCACGATCGGGGCTTGGCCCGGGACGAGGCGACGCCACGCCCGCGGCACCGGTTCCGCGCGACCGGGGACCCGGCCGTGTTCGCCGACCTCGGCCGCCGGTTCCTCGGCCCGGAGATCGGCTCGGTGGAGACCACGGCGGGCAAGGCGCTGACGACCTGATTCCTCGGGGATCCGAAGGAGGAGTTGAGCGTGCGGGTCACTGTGATCGGCTGCTCCGGCAGTTTCCCGGGGCCGGACAGCCCCGCGTCCAGCTACCTGATCGAGGCGGACGGGTTCGCGCTGGTGCTCGATCTCGGCAACGGGGCGCTCGGCTCGCTGCAGCGCTTCCGCTCGCTGTACGAGATCGACGCCGTCTGCATCTCGCACCTGCACGCCGACCACTGCCTGGACCTGTGCGGATACTGGGTGGCGCGCACCTACCGGCCGGGCGGCCCGCCGCCGCCGATCCCGGTGCACGGCCCCTCCGGCACGGCGGCGCGGATGGCGCGGGCGTACGACCTCGACCCCGAGCCCGGCATGACCGGGACCTTCGACTTCCGTGCCCTGCGCCGGGGCCCCTACGAGATCGGGCCGTTCCGCGTGACGACCGCGCTGATGCCGCACCCGGTCGAGGCGTACGCGTTCCGCATCGAGCACGGCGGCAGGACCGTCGTGTACTCCGGTGACACCGGCGCGTCCGACGATCTGGTCGAGCTGGCCACCGGCGCCGACCTGTTCCTGTGCGAGGCGTCCTTCCTGGACGGTCCCGGCCTGCCGTCCGCGCTGCACCTGACCGCCCGCGAGGCCGGGGAGCACGCCGCCCGCGCCGAGGTCGGGAGGCTCGTCCTCACCCACCTGGTGCCGTGGAACGACGCCGACCTCTCGCTGAAGGAGGCCAAGGCGAGCCCTTACGACGGCGCCGTCGAGCTGGCCCGCGTCGGCGCCCAGTACACGCTCTGAGTGCCGCTAGGGTGGAGCGCATGCCTCGCCCCGATGACCGTGCGTCCGACCAGCTCCGTCCCGTCCGCATCCAGCGCGGGTGGCTCGACCACGCCGAGGGGTCGGTGCTGGTCGAGTTCGGCGCCACGCGGGTGCTGTGCGCGGCGTCCGTGCAGGACTCGGTGCCCCGCTGGCGGCGCGACAGCGGCCTCGGCTGGGTCACGGCCGAGTACGCGATGCTGCCCCGCGCGACCAACACCCGCAATGACCGCGAGTCCGTCAAGGGGCGGATCGGCGGGCGCACCCACGAGATCTCCCGGCTGATCGGCCGCTCCGTCCGGGCCTGCCTCGACTTCAAGGCGCTCGGGGAGAACACCGTCCAGCTCGACTGCGACGTCCTTCAGGCCGACGGCGGCACCCGCACCGCCGCGATCACCGGCGCGTACGTCGCGCTGGCCGACGCGGTGAGCTGGATGCGGGGGCGTAGGCTCCTCAAGGGCGACCCCCTCATCACCTCGGTCTCGGCGATCAGCGTCGGCGTCGTGGACGGCGAGCCCCGACTGGACCTGTGCTACGAGGAGGACTCCGCCGCCGGGACCGACATGAACGTGGTCTGCACGGGCGACGGCCGGTTCGTCGAGGTGCAGGGCACCGCCGAGGGCACCCCGTTCGACCGCGCCGAGCTGGACGCGCTGCTCGACCTCGCGGCGGGCGGCTGCGCCGAGCTGACCCGGCTCCAGGCGGAAGCCCTCAGCACGGAGATTCTCACCCGATGACGCGGATCGTCCTCGCGACGCGCAACGCGGGCAAGGTCGCCGAACTGGAGCGCATCCTCGGCGGCCTTGACGCGATCGGCTTGGAGGTGGCCGGTCTCGACGAGTTCCCCGGCGCGCCCGACGTGGCCGAGACCGAGCTGACGTTCGAGGGCAACGCCCTGCTGAAGGCCCGCGCGATCGCCGCGTTCACCGGCCTGCCCGCCGTCGCCGACGACTCCGGGCTGTGCGTGGACGCGCTGAACGGCATGCCCGGCGTCCTGTCGGCCCGCTGGTCGGGACGGTTCGGCACCGCCACCGGCGACCGCGACACCGCCAACCTGCGGCTCGTCCTCGACCAGATCGCCGACGTCGGCGACGGACAGCGGGGAGCGGCGTTCGCGTGCGCGGCCGTCCTGGTCGTCCCGGGCGGTGCCGAGCACGTCGTGCAGGGACGCATGCGCGGCACCCTCCTCCGCGAGCCGCGCGGCTCCGGCGGCTTCGGGTACGACCCGATCTTCGTCCCCGACGGCGAGACCCGCACGAACGCGGAGATGCCCGCGGAGGAGAAGAACGCCATCAGCCACCGAGGCAAGGCGTTCCGCGCCCTGGCCGGCATCGTCTCCGGCATGGATCTGCCCTGACCCTCGCGTGATCGGACTGTGAGGTGCGCGACCCCCGCCGCGTGTTGCGTCCGGTCGTCCGCAGACGACTGTCTCTGATGTCACACGGTGACCGTCGGATCAACGGGTTCGACGATGGACGACAAAGGAGAGAACCCATGCCCACCATCACGCTGCGCGCGGTCAACGTCCCGGACAAGGGCGAGATGGGCAAGCGCAAGGTCAAGGCCGTGCTCTGCACGGAGCTCGGCCTGCCCCTCAACGCCGCCGTGAGTATCCGGGTGATCACGTGGAACTCCTCCCCTCAGATCGGCGGCGGACTGGAGTTACACACGAACGTGAAGGTGGAGTACGACCTCTAGTCCACCTTCCCTGCCGTCCCGTCGCCTCCCCGTTTCACGCGGGGAGGCGACGCTCTTTTCGGAGCCGCGATGGAGCGGCACCGTGACCCGGCGATCACGATCGGTGTGTGAAGCGCGCCACACGCGCTGGGCATTGCGTCCGGTCATCCGCGGCCGGACTGTCTCTGGTGTCACATCGTGACCGTTGGATCACAAACAGGGTCCAGCGAAGAACAAACAAGGAGAAGACAGAATGGAGACCACAACGCTCCCCGCGGTCAAGGTCCTGGACAAGCACGAGCTGGGCCAGCGCAAGATCAAGGCCCTCCTCCGCGAGAAGCTCAGCCTGCCCGGCGACGCTCCGGTCAACCTGCTGAACGTCACGTGGAGCTCTCACCCCACGATGGACGGGCTGTACGAGCACCACGAGAACGTGACGGTGGACTACTCACTGTGACCACCGTCGCCACCCGCCGCCCTCTCCGTTTCCCACGGAGAGGGCGACGCTCTTTCCGGAGGTCACCGGGACCGGCACGGGGAATCGCGGGACACGCGCAGCCGGACGAAGGTGCCGTCCCAGCCCGCGCGCAGTTCCATCAGGTCGACGAGGAGGCGGACGGTCCACAGGCCGAAGCCGCGCTGGAGCGCCGTGTCCGGGGGGATGAACCCCGTCAGGGGGCTGGGGCCCGGCCGCCAGAAGCCGTTGTCGCCGATCTCGCAGACGAGGTCGGCGCCGTCCTGCCACACCCAGAGGCCGATCGGCGGCGTGCCGTGCTGGAGCGCGTTGGCCGCGGCCTCGTTCGCGGCCGTGACGAGGTTGCGCGCCGCCTGCTGGACGAGGCCGTGGCGGCAGGCGCGCTCGCCGAGGAACGACCGCAGCGCGGACAGGTCGTCGTCCTTGATCGGGAGGTACTCGGCGGTGCGGGGACGGTCGAAACGCAGCCCCCGGTCGCAGCCGGCCCCGAACGTCACCGGGTCGACGTAGTCGTCGTTCAGGCCGCGGTGGTCGGGGGCGAGCAGCAGGGGATGGGTCCGCCTCGCCTCCGCGACGACGCGGGGCGGCAGCGTGCCGGTGTCGTAGGGGCACAGCGCACGCGCCCCCGAACCTTCGAACACCACGTTGATGAGGGACTCGTAGCGGATCCACTCCAGCGTCTGCCGCTCGTCCCAGCCGTCCCAGAAGGGCTCGGCCAGCGCGCACACGCGGCGCGGCGCGCTCTTCTTCACGACGTTCTGGTAGTCGCGCAGGGTGTGGACGGGGTGCCGGTAGAACTCCGCCGAGTCGAAGTACTCGATCGGCGCGTCGCCCGGCGGGAGCACGTCGCGGAGCGCGGCCAGGTTGGGTTCGCGGACGACGGCGATGACGGCCTGGTCCCGCTCCAGCCCGGACCGGAGGTGCGGCACGGTGACCGACAGGAAGTCGTCGAGGTCGCGGTACAGGAATGCCTGGTGCTCCATGGCCATCAGCTCGCCCCCTCCGTGTCCGGGCGCCCCGGCCGGCCGCCGCGGGCGAGGCCCGGCAGCCGGTGCCAGCCGACCATCTCGATGACGCTCTCCACGTCGGGCGCGAGATGGTCGAGGACCAGCGGCTCGCCGGCGGGCAGCCCGGTCGCGTGCCGGGCCAGCAGGTGCAGGCCGCCGAGGTCGATGAAGGCGAGCCGGGACAGGTCGAGGTGGACGCGGCGCCGTTCGGTGCTCACCTGCGCGAGCTGCTCGGCGAACACGCTGTGCCGGGCGGCGTCCAGCTCGCCCTCGACCCGCAGGCCGTCAGGTTCGAATGTGCGCACTATCTTCAGGATCCCGTCATCGAATTCGGGGTTCACTTCCACGAGGACCTCGTGTGTGTCGCGGAGGGCGAGCAGCTTTTCGGGCGGGCACGCGTGGCGGTCGATCTGGCAGATCGCCATCGCCATCGTGCTCGGCGAGACCGCGTCGCCCACCCGGTGCTCGCAGCCGAGCATCCGGCCGAAGTCGGGCGGCTCCGGCAGGTTCATCAGCCCGCTGTGGTCGGTGGTGAGGCGCACGGCGCGGAAGCCCTGCGCGAACGCGCCGCCGACCTCGCGGCCGATCGTGTCCAGCATCATGGCGGGTTCGAACTCGCCCCGCCGGTTGAGGCAGGCGTCCTGCAGCGAGATCACCCGCAGCTGGCCCGCCCTGCCGTAGGCGTCCAGGTCGATCCGGTGCCGCGGGCCGAGGCCGGGGAGCCGGTCGGCCGGCGCGTCGGTGACGTACACGACCTTCTCGTTGGTCTGCAGCCCCTCCCGGACGAACGGGCCGATGACCCGGTCGCGCTCCTCGAAGCCCCGGTAGGCCAGCCAGCCGTGGTCGCCCGGTCGGACGGCGCTGACGGGACGGGTGTCGAACCAGGGGGTCTCCCGCTCGCTGATCATGGGGCCTGCCCATCGGGGTCGGTGGTGTGTTCAGCGTACGCCGCTCGGAGGTCTTTGGAAGCCCAACGCATGGAACCGATCACTCTCCGTTCGGCCGGGAAGGGCCGGTCCGGGCGGGGAGGTCGAGGTCGAGCCTGAGCCGGACGACGCTGCCGCGGTCGCCCGTCCTGACCTGCACCGTCGAGCACAGCAGCCGCACCGCCCACAGCCCGAACCGGCTCCCCGCGGCGGTGCCGGGCGGACGCGGAGGGATGAGCCCGTACCCGGTGCCGGGCGCCCACCGCCCCTCGTCGGCGACCTCGCAGACGAAGGCGGCGCCGCCCGCGCCGTCCTCCGTCCACATGCGAAGGACGATGGGCGGCTCGCCGTGCCGCATCGCGTTGGTGACGACCTCGGTGACCGCGATGAGCAGGCGCTTGCGGTCCTCGTCCGGGAGCGGCGTCTGCCGCGCGTAGTCGGTGACGTACGCGCGCAGCCAGTACAGGTCCGCCTGCTCGATCTCCAGCGTGTCGGCGCCGGGCGGCGGGTGGGGGAGCGGCTCCCGGTCGCACTGCTCGCAATAGGCCCAGGGGTCGATGAAGCCGGGGTTGGTGAGGGACCGCCCGCCCCGCACGGTCTCCGGATGGGTCTTGCGCGCCGCCGCGACGGTGCCCGCGGGGAGCGTGGCCGAGTACGGGCACATGAGGGACGCGCCGGTGCCGCGGAACGCGACGTTGAGGACGGCCTCGATCCGCTGCCATTCGAGGACCTCCAGCGGGGACCGCGACGCCCACGCCGGCTCCCCGAGGAGGCGCAGCCGGCTTCCCCGCAGGACGGCGTCGTCGGCCTGGCTCAGGCAGTCCGCCAGCGTCCGCGCGGGGTGCGCGTACCAGGACGACGGTTCGGCGAACTCGACGCCGGCGTCGGCGGGGCCGAGCGCGTCCCGCAGCAGCATCTCCTGCCCGGTCCCGCAGACGGCGAGGACGCGGTCGCCGCCGTCGAGCCCGTCCAGCAGGAAGGGGACGGCGCCGTCGAGGAACTGGTCCGCGCCGTCGTAGGGCAGTAGCCGGTGCGTGAAGGAGGCGTTCAGGACGGTTTCCGAGGAGCTCGTGATCATGGCGTCACCGACTGTGCCGAAGGCCGGACCCACCAAGCCTAGGCCGCCCGGCGGGCTCCCGCCGAGAGCGTTTTGCAGATTGTGCCGCAGGATTCGCGCAGCTCATGTCCGCAACTCCATTGCGGTTCTGTCCTTTATCCGGTCCCGTTCCCGCGCGGAGGCGAATTCCGTTGCCGGGGCCGCCGCCGCGAGCGCTAAGCTGAACGCGCTCCCGGCGGGAGCGTCTGCGGGCGTGGCGAAACCAGGTATACGCGGCAGGTTTAGGTCCTGTTGGTGGCGACACCGTGGGGGTTCGAATCCCCCCGCCCGCACCCCGGGAACGCGAAGAACCGGCCCGCGGCGCGCGGGCCGGTTCTGCCGGTCGGGGCTAGATGCCGAGGTCGCGGCGGAGGCGTTCCACGTGGCCGGTGGCCTTCACGTTGTAGTACGCCTTCTCGATCCTGCCGTCGGCGTCGATGATGAAGGTGGAGCGGATGACGCCCACGACGACCTTGCCGTACAGCTTCTTCTCCCCGTAGGCGCCGTAGGCCTTCAGGACCTCGGTGTCCGGGTCGGACAGCAGCGGGAAGGTCAGGCCCTCCTTCTCCCGGAACTTCGCCAGCTTGGCGGGTTTGTCGGGGGAGACGCCGACGACGGTGGCGCCGGCGGCCTCCAGGTCGGCCAGGCTGCTTTCGAAGTCGACCGACTCCTTGGTGCAGCCGGGCGTCATGGCCGCCGGGTAGAAGTAGAGGATCACGCGCTTCCCGCGCAGCGAGGCCAGCGACACCGGGGACGCGTCGGCGTCGGGAAGCTCGAAATCGGGGGCGACGTCGCCCGGCTGAAGCCGCTCGGACACCCTGACCCGCCTTTCGCTCGGAAGATGGCCCCAACGGTACCCGGCCGGGGGTGTGGCGGGCGTTCGGGGGGAAGACCTGCCAGACTGTTCGGATCATGCTTCGCTGGTCGAGATTTCGCCCCACACGATAAGGACACGGCATGGCTGACAGGCCCAGCGACCCGGAGGGGCTGGAAAGGTACATCGAGCGTAACGTCCAGGAGCTCGCGCTCGTCGTCGACGAGTTCGCCGACCGGGTCCATCCGAAGAAGGTCGCGCAGCGGGGCGCCGACCGGCTGAAGGAGGAGGCGGGTCAGGTCGCCAAGGCCGTCGGCGCGCTCGTGCGTCCGTCCGCGGACGAGGAGGGCGACGACGTCCCCGGGGGCGGCGGTGTCGACAAGCGCCTGGTTCTGGCGGGTGTCGGGGCCGCGGTCACCGTGACCGCCCTGGTCCTCCTGAGCCGTAGGCGCAAGCGCCGCTGAGCCCCCTCAGGGAGGCGCCGGTCCGCGGTCTGCGGCCGGCGCCTTTTCGCGCCGTGCCGGCGCTCGCGCGGGCGGGGGCGGGGCGCTGCGGGACGGTGTGGGCGAGGAGTTCGGCGACGACCCGCAGCTCGGCCAGCTCGGCGCGGCAGGGCGGGCAGCCGCGCAGATGCGCCGACAGCGCGTCGGCCTCGGCGCCCGGCAGCCGCCCCAGGGCGTAGACGCCGAGCCCGATGCGGTAGTCCCCGCAATCCGTTCGTCCCACATCAGGGAGTACGGGTCCTGGACGTTCGCCGTTCAGATGAACGAGGCACCCTCAGGCGACCTGGGGGAGGTGCTCGCGGTGGGCGGCGAGCCCCTCGTCCAGGATCTTCCGGGCGGTGTCCCTGCTCCGGACGAACGGGTGCGCCATGAGGGCCTGCAGAGCGGTCCGGCGGTCGCCGGTGACGGCGGCGTCGGACGCGAGCCGCTCGTAGGCGTGGATCGCCTGGGTGAGGCCGCGCACCGGCCCGGGAAGCGGCCCCATCGTCAGCGGGACCGGGCCGGAACGTCCGACCAGCGACGGGACCTCGACGATCGCGTCGGGGTCCAGGCACGGGATCGCGCCGTTGTTGCGGGTGTTGACGATCATCCGGCGGCCCTCGTCGCGGTGCAGCGCGCAGATGACGTCGACGGCGAACTCGCCGTGCTCACCACCGCCGCGCTCGCGGGACGGGTCGGGATCGGCCTTCCGGGACTCGGCGGTGACCTGCTCGTAGTAGGCGGGAAGCATGGCGAGGATGTCCTGCGCGCGGGTCGTGCCCTTCTCGCGCAGCTCCTCGACCACCTCGTCGTGGAAGAAGTAGTACTTCGCGTAGGAGTTCGGCAGGAAGCCGAGCGTCTTGGCGAGTTCGGCCATGCGGGACGGGTCGCGCCACGGGGTCGCGCCGCCGCCGGGGATCTCCAGGTCGTCCAGCAGGAGCGGGACGTCGAGGTCGTGGCCGTCGAGCCGGAGCCGCTGGGCCCACGTGGCGTGGTTGAGGCCGATCCAGTCGGCCTCCAGCCCCTCGGACGGGAGGCCGAGCAGGCCGGCCCACATCTCCGTGTCGCCGATGGCCTGGTCGCACAGCCCGATGACGCGGGCGCCGGTGGCGCGGGCGACGGCGTCGGTGACGATGTTCGTGGGGTTGGTGTAGTTGACGATCCAGGCGTCCGGGCCGGCGGCGGATGCGATCTCCAGCAGCACGGGCACCGAGCGCAGCGCCATCAGGAACCCGCCCGGCCCGGCGGTCTCCTGCCCGACGACGCCGTGCTTGAGCGGGATCGACTCGTCCAGGTGCCGCGCCGCGAGCCCGCCGGGACGGAACGTCGTGAAGACGTAGGACGCACCGTCCAGGGCGGCCTTGAGGTCGGTGTGCGCGGAGACGGTGAACGCGGCGTCCCGGGCGGCGAACATGCCGCGCGCCAGCCGCGTCATGACCGCCAGGTGGCCGGTGTCGATGTCGTGGCAGGACAGCTCGGTGCCCGCCAGGTCGCCGGCGCGGTGCAGCAGCCCCCGGATCACGCCGGGCATGTAGCCGCTGCCCGCCCCGATGATCGCGATCTTCACCGCGGCTCCAGGTCCGGGGGCGACACGGTGAAGCGCGCCTCGACGGCGGCGCGGACGACCTGCGCGGCGGGCTCCAGGTCGATCGGCTCCGGCTCCGCGCCCGCGCCGCCCGGCCCCGTCCCCCCGTACGCGGCGGCGAGCGCGACGCCCCGCTCCTGGGGTCTGCCGAGCCCCTCGTCCGACAGCTCGACCAGGCCGGTGAGCCGGGACCCGAGCGCCTCGGCGTAGCTCCGGGCGCGCGCGACGGCCTCGTGGGCGGCCTGCCGCGCGGCCCGCCCGTACACCTCGCTTTCGCGCCGCAGGTCCCACTCGGGGCCGTCCACGGCGGTGCGCTCGAGGTCGCCGAGCCGGGCGACCAGCTCGCCGAGCACCCCGAAGTCCGCGACCGTGATCTTGATCTGGACGGTGCCCCGGTAGGCGCGGATGTCGCCCTCGCGCCGCTTGTACTTCAGCAGCGGCGTGATCGAGAGCCGGCCCGTCTCCAGCTTCTCGACGGCCTGGCCGTAGGACTTGACGAGGTCGAGGCAGCGCTGGTTGCGCTCGGTGAGCCGGTCCAGCGCCGTGCGCCGGTCGGACTCCTGCGACTGGACGTGCACGGTCAGCCGCGCGATCTCCGGCTCGGCCTCCAGCACCGCCTCGCCGCGGACACTGATCATGGGAGCGTCGCTCATACGCCCAACCTAGACGCTCGCGCGCGGGGTCAGAGAAACGTCTTGCCCTCGCCCCGGTAGGTGGGGGAGGCCCCGACGACCCGGTCGCCGTCGATGAGGTGCAGGGCGTCGAAGCGCTCGCACAGCTCGCCGGCCTTGGTGTGCCGGAACCAGACGCGGTCGCCGATGGACAGCAGGTCGGCGGAGCGGCCGAGCAGCGGCGTCTGCACCTCGCCGGCGCCCTCGTTGCCGTCGTAGGCCAGGCCGGTCGGCAGGTACGGCTGCGGGAGGCGGACGGTGTCGCCGGTGCCCGAGGCGAGGTAGCCGCCGCCCAGGCAGGTCGCAACGCCGGGCGCCGGGCGCCGCACGACCGGCAGGGCGAACAGCGCGGCGGGCCTGCCGCTGAAGTTGGAGTACTGGTCGAACAAATGCGGCTGGTAGAGGCCGGACCCCGCCGCGACCTCGGTGACCGCGCGCTCGGCGGCGGTCTTCTCGACGCTGCCGGTGCCGCCGCCGTTGACGAACTCCAGGTCGGCCAGCTCCCGGACGGTCCGGACGATCGCGGCCCGGCGCCGGGCCAGCTCCATCCGGGACCGCTGCTGCATGCCGCGGATGACGCGGGCCCGCGTGGGGCGTCCGGGCGGGACGTCCCCGACCCCGGCGATCTGCGACTCGTAGGCCATGAGCCCGACGAGGTCGAGCGACGGGCGCTTGAGCACCTCCTCGGCGAACGCGCCGACCTGGGCGGGGGTGCGCAGCGGGGAGCGCAGCGCGCCGATGCGGACCCGTCCGGCCAGCGGGCGGTAGGAGGCGTCGATGTCGATGCAGACGCGGACCGCCCGGTCGCCGGCGGCCGACTCGATCAGGTCGAGGTGCTCGGGGCAGTCGACCATGAGCGTGACGGCGCGGGCGGCGGCGGGGTCGGCGGCCAGTTCGGCGACCGCCGTGCGGTCGGCGGTGGGGTAGGCGACGAGGATGTCGTCGCTGACGCCCTGCCCGGCCAGCCAGAGCGCCTCGGGGAGCGTGAACGCCATGATCCCGGCGAAGCCGTCCATGGCGAGGACGTCCTCCAGCAGCGACCGGCAGCGCACCGACTTGCTCGCCACCCGGATCGGCTTCCCGGCCGCGCGGCGGAGGAGCCCGGCGGCGTTGGCGCGGAACGCCGCCAGGTCGACGACGGCGAACGGCGCCTCGATCCCGGCCGTCGCGGCGTCATAGCGGTCCCGGAGGTTCATGCTGGCCACACTGCCACACTACCGCTGAATGTGAATAGCTCTCATGTAACGCTCAGCGGCCGCCGCGCGGATGGTCGGCGAAGAAGTCCCACAGCATCGCGCTCGCCTTGTCCGGCCACACGTGCCCACCGCCGTTGATCTTGCAGAAGGCCACCGCGACGCCCCGGTCGCCCTTGCCCGTGCTCTCGCACTCGGTGTCGTCGGTTCGTGCCTTGACCTGCTTGGCCGGTTCCGGCAGCCCCGCGACCCGGCGCCAGAAGTCGACGGCCTCGGACACGGGCGGGAACGGCCGGCGGTCGTTGAAGTCGCGGTTGCCGCCGCCGTTGAACGGCACGTTCCCGTCCGCGGTCCCATGGAAGATCATCGCGGAGACCGGTTCGCCGGGATCGCAGTCGGTGACCAGCGCGCCCTCCACGACCCCGATCGCCGCGACCTTCCCGGGCTTCTCGCACGCCATCCGGTACGCCATCCCGGCGCCGTTGGAGAACCCCGTGACGTAGACGCGGTCCGGATCGGCCAGCCCGGCGCCGGTGATCTTGTCGATCAGCCGGGTGAGGAATCCGACGTCGTCCACGTTCCCGACCTTCGCCGCGCCGCAGCAGTCGCCGGCGTTCCACGTGGTCATGACGCCGTTCGGGTAGGCGACGAGGAAGCCGTTCTCGTCCGAGAGCCCGTTGAAGCCGGACATGTCCTCCATCTTGCCCATGGTGGCGAGCCCGCCGTGCAGGGCGATGACCAGCGCGGGCGGATCGGCGGGCTTGCCGTCCTTCCAGTCGCCTCCGGACACCTTGGACGGGACGTGCAGCAGGAACTCGCGGTGCCCGATCGTGCCCACGTCCATCTTCTGCTTGTGCGTGCCCTGCGCGGTGGGGATGCCGTCCACTTTCGCGGGCCGCCCGCCCTGGCCGCCCGTGCCCTCGCCGCCGCCCTCGGTGGTGCAGCCCGCGAGCACGAGGGTGACCGCCAGTCCAACCAGCAGGATTCGCCGCATGGAGGCAAAACTAACCTCAAATCAAGCCCGTAAACTACTCATCAGTAGTCCTCGGGGGCGTCCGTACGCGCGTACGCTCGGAGGACACCAGCCTGAGCTGCCGGATCGCGCCAGGCCCCGTCCCACCGCGAACAAGAGTGAGACCGTTGAACGAATACGTGCTGACCCTCTCCTGCCCCGACCGGACCGGCATCGTCGCCGCCGTCTCCGGGCTGCTGGCCGAGCGCGGCTGCAACATCCTGGAGAGCCAGCAGTTCGGCGACGGAGAGTCCGGCACGTTCTTCATGCGGGTGCAGTTCGCCGCCCTGGACGACACCGACCCCGACGAGCTGCGCGGCGCGTTCGCGTCCCTGGTGCCCGAGCTCGGGCTGCAGTGGCGGCTGCACGCGCTGGCCGAGCGGCCGCGCGTCCTGATCATGGTGTCGAAGGGCGGGCACTGCCTCAACGACCTGCTCTACCGGACGCGGTCGGGGCTGCTCGACATCGACATCGTCGGGGTCGCGTCCAACCATCCCGACCTGCGGCCCCTCACCCAGTCGTACGGGATCGACTACCACCATCTGCCGGCCGGGTCCGGAGGCAAGGCCGCGCAGGAGGCCGAGATCCTCACGCTGGTCGAGCACTACCGCGCCGACCTCGTCGTCCTGGCCCGGTACATGCAGATCCTCTCCGACGACTTCTGCGCCAAGCTCCCCGGCGCGATCATCAACATCCACCACTCGTTCCTGCCGAGCTTCAAGGGCGCCCGCCCCTACCACCAGGCGCACGCGCGGGGCGTGAAGCTGATCGGCGCCACCGCGCACTACGTCACCGCCGACCTGGACGAGGGGCCGATCATCGAGCAGGAGGTCGCGCGTGTCGAGCACACCCACAGCCCGGAGGAATTGGTGGCCGTGGGACGCGACGTCGAGTGCCTGGCCCTCGCCCGCGCGGTCCGCTGGCACTGCGAGCACCGCGTCCTCCTCAACGGGGACCGGACGATCGTCTTCCGCTGACCTGCACGATCTCTCCCGGGAACGCGGGGGACGTCGGCATGGCGCGTGTCACTCCACGTCACGATGGCGCACCATGGGTGATGATGTCGGACGTGCCTAGGGCTCACGGGGGTGGCCATGACCGAGGCATTGGTCAAGGACCTGATCGAGGAGGCGCAGAACACGCGGCAGGCGCGGCGGCTCGCCGTCCGTGAGTTCCGGCCGCGCCGCGCCGTCGCCGGGTTCGCCGCGGCGCTGCTGGTCGCCGCCGCGGGCGGGGCGGCCGCCATCGAGCTGCTCGCCGCCGCACTGGGCTCGGGCGTCCACCCGGTCCCGGGCGTGGAGGCCCTGGCGGACGGCCTGCGCGGGCGCGGCTGGCACGACCCGGAGATCCTGCTGTGGACGGGGTCGATCACCGTCTTCGGCCTCGCGTTCCTGCTGGCCGCGCTGCCCGGCCGCCTGCGCGGCGTCCCGCTGGCCGGTTCCGACCCGCGGCAGGCCGGCGCCATCGGCCGCGCCGCCCTGCGCCGGTCGCTGGCGGACGCGGCGCTCACCGTCCCCGGCATCGAGACCGCCCGCGTCCGCGGCCTCGGGCTCGTCCGCCGGGGCGTCGTCGTCCGGGCGGCCACCCGGTACCGGAACCCGGCGAACCTCGAAGAACTCATCCACGACGCCGTCGACGCGCGGCTGGACCGCATCGAGCCGATGCACCGGCCGCGGGTCGGCGTCCGGCTCCGCTGGCGGAGGGACTGACGTGCGGATCGCGATCGCGTTGACCGGGGCGGTGCTGTTCGCGTGCGGCGGCGCGGCGCTCACCGCCGGACTCGGCGTCTTCGGCCCCCCGGCGGAGGGGCCGCTGCTCGATCCCGCGCTGGCGCGGTTCGCCGGCGGCAGCGGCTGGTTCCTGCCCGCCGCGGCGGGCGTCGCGGAGATCCTCGCCCTCGCCGGCCAGCTCTGGCTGGTCGTCCAGGCCCGCTACCTCGTCCACCAGTGGTGGCCGGACCTCGACGCCCAGACCCGCGCCCGCGCCCGCGACGCCGGTGACGCGCTGATCCGGGACGCGCGGGACCTGCCCGGCGTCCACGACGTCCGCGCCCGCCTCACGGGCACGGCGGACAGGCCGCGCCTCCTGCTGAAGGTCGCCTGCGCCGGCGACACCCTGATCGGCGAGGTGTACGGGGAACTGGGCGCGGGCCCGGTCGAACGCTACCGCCGCGCCGTCGGCATGCCCGATCTGCCGGTGGTGATCCGCTTCCGGCCCGCCCTGCCGCGCCCCGGAAAGGCCCAGGAGCCCCAGCCGGAGCCCGCCTGACCGGACGCGACCGATCGCCGGCCCCGCGCGGGCCTGGACGGGCGCACGCACCCTGGGCAGGCGCCCATGTGCCGGCGGAGCGGGCACATGCACACGGTGGGCGCCTGCGCTCGGGGGAGGGGCGCGGTTCGGAACGGGATCGGCGACGTCGAGGTTCTGCACCCGTGACTATGCGCGCTACGAGGCGAATGGTCACCCTTGTGTACATTGCGTTCACGGAGAGGCAGAGACGGAAGGTGCGCGTGTGCGGCGTCCCGAATGGGCGGTCCCCGGTCGCTGGAGCCTGGCGCGGCAGCTGCTCGTGCTGCAGGCCGCGATCGTCGGGCTGCTCGTGGCGGCCGGCGCGGCCATCGCCTACCTGGACGCCGGGCGGTCCGCCGACGACGCCGCGGCGCGGACCGTGACGGCGGTCGCGAAGAGCATCGCCGATGCCGACAACGTCCGCACGGCGCTCGCGTCCCCCGACCCCAGCCGGCTCCTGCAGCCGTACGCCGAACGCGTCCGGCGCGACACCGGCGTCGACTTCGTCACGATCATGGACCCGGCCGGGATCCGCTTCACGCATCCGAACCCGTCCCGGATCGGCGGGCACTTCGTCGGCAACACCGGGCCCGCCGTGGCCGGGCGGACGTTCACCGAGACCTACACCGGCACGCTCGGCCCGTCCGTCCGCACCGTCGCCCCCGTCCTCGACGGCGGCCGCGTCGTGGCGCTGGTCGCGGTCGGCATCACGATCCGCGTCATCTCGGCGGAGCTCCGCCAGCGGCTCCTCTCCCTCGCCGGCATCGCCGCCGCCGTCCTGGCCGTCGGGGTGGGCGGCAGCTCCCTGGTCGCCGCCCGCCTGCGCCGCCAGACCCGCGGCGTCGCGCCCGGCGAGCTGCGGGAGATGTTCGAGTACTACGAGGCGATCCTGCACACCGTCCGCGAGGGCCTCCTCCTCCTGGACCGCGCGGGCCGCGTCGTCCTCTGCAACGACGCCGCCCGCCACCTCCTGGACCTGGAGCCCTCGGCGGATCTGCGTGGACGGGCCGCCGCGGACCTGGGGCTGCCGGACGAGCTCGTCGCCACCCTCGTCTCCCCGGAGCCGCGGTCCGACGAGGTCCACCTCGCCGACACGCGGGTCCTCGTCGTGAACACCTCGCCGGTGCGGTCGCGGGACCGGGCGAAGGGCAACGTCGTCACCCTGCGCGACCACACCGAGCTGCAGGTGCTGACCGGCGAGCTCGACACCGTGCGCGGGTTCGCCGAGTCGCTGCGCTCGCAGGCCCACGAGGCCGCGAACCGCCTGCACACCGTGGTGTCGCTGGTGGAGCTGGGACGCCCGGACCAGGCCGTCGAGTTCGCCACCGCCGAGCTGAAGACCGCCCAGTGGCTCACCGACCGGGTCGTCGGCTCGGTGACCGAACCGGTGCTGGCCGCGCTGCTGCTCGGCAAGTCCGCGGAGGCGGGGGAGCGCGGCGTCGACTTCGCCGTCACCGGGGACACCGTGATCGAGGGGACCGCCGAGCCCCGCGACCTCGTCACCATCCTCGGCAACCTCATCGACAACGCGGTGGACGCCGCCCTCGCGAACGCGGACGCGCGCCCGCCGCGCGTGGCCGTCCGGGCCCGGAAGGAGGGCGGCGACCTCGTCCTGGAGGTGTCCGACAGCGGGCCCGGCGTGGACCCGGACGCCGTGCCCGACATGTTCCGGCGCGGGTGGACGACCAAGACGTCCGGCGGGCCGGTCGGCCACGGGCTCGGGCTCGCGCTGGTCGGGCAGGCCGTCCGGCGGCACGGCGGCGAGGTGCGGGTGAGCCACGACGACGGCGCGGTGTTCACCGTCCGCCTGCCCCTGGACGCGCCATGATCACGGTGCTCGTGGTCGAGGACGACCCGGTCGCCGCCGAGGCGCACCGCTCCTACGTCGAGCGCGTCGCCGGGTTCGCCGTCGCCGGGGTCGTCCACTCCGGGGCGGACGCGCTGCGGTTCTGCGAGCGCACCGCCGTCGACGTCGTCCTGCTGGACTTCTACCTGCCCGACACCCACGGCCTCACGGTCTGCCGCGCGCTCCGCGCCGGGGGCAGCGACGTGGACGTCATCGCCGTCACCTCCGCCCGCGACCTGGCGGTGATCCGGTCGGCGGTGTCGGTCGGCGTCGTCCAGTACCTGCTCAAGCCGTTCACGTTCGCGATCCTGCGCGACAAGCTCGACCGGTACGCGCGGTTCCGGGAGCGGGCGGTCGGCTCCGGCGAGGTCAGCGGCCAGGCCGACGTGGACGGAATGCTCGCCACCCTCCGCACCCCCGACCACCGCACGCTGCCCAAGGGCATGAGCGAGGAGACGCTCCAGGCCGTCACCGAGGTGCTGACCGGCGCCGCCGACGGGCTGTCGGCCGCCGCGGCCGCCGATCTCACCGGCGTCTCCCGCGTCACGGCCCGCCGCTACCTCGAATACCTCGCCGAGAACGGGCTGGCGCACCGCCGCCCCCACTACGGGCAGGTCGGCCGGCCGGAAGTGCGCTTCTATCCCGGGTAGACGGGGTACGCATGGGGCGAGGGTGAAACGACATCGGGGGAGTTGTCGTGAACGACAAGCCAGACAAGGCCGAGGAAAAGACGACCGAGGACGCCGGGCCGGAGCGCGAGAAACGTCCACCCCGCGGCGAGGACACCGCGGCCAAGGGCCAGCAGAAGAAGAAGCCCGGCGACGCCGCCCGCAAGATGCGTGCGATGTTCAAGGGCTGAGCGCACCCGGGAACCGACCGCGATCCACGGCTCCCCCGCCCGACGCTGGGCGGGGGAGCTTTGACGGGACCTTGGGGGGTGTTTGGCGGCATATATCCATTTATGCGGATAATGTCCGAAGTGAACCTGACGTCGAGGGGTGAAGGAGGCACGCTTGTCCGACCTTTCAGTCTCGGGCGGCTCCACCACGGGGTCCTTCGACGTATGGAGGGAACAGACGGACCACGGCATGGGCCCCTCCCGCTGAGCGGCCCGACGGCCCGGGGGTCACGGCGGTATACGCCGCGGCCCCCGGGTTTGTGCGTGCGTCAGGCCGCGCGACCCCCGGCATATCCGGAATGATGTAAAGAAGAGGGCATCGGGGAGCGGGTCGCGGTCAAGCTGCTGCGCGGCCTGGACGGGCGCCTGCGCGATCTGGTCCGGTCCTGCCTCGCCAAGGACCCGGTCCAGCGACCCGCCGCGCTGTTGGCGGGGGAGGTGACGATGTGCTCCCCGGCGGCTCAGCGAGTCGGTCGGGGGATGACCTGTAGTGCCGCGGCGATCTCTTTCACCTCGATCTCCGAGCACGACGTGGCGATGTGGATCACGAGGTCGAATGCCTGATCGTCGGTGACGGCGGCGACATGGCCGTTCGCGACGAGCATGATCTCCATGGCGGCCCATGCGGTCCGCTTGTTGCCGTCAACGAACGGGTGATTGCAGATGATCGAGTGGAGCAGCGCCGCAGCCTTCTCCTCCAGAGTCGTGTACGCCTCGAAACCGAATGCAACCGTCTGAGGTCGGGCGACCGCGCTCTGCACTAGCCCGACATCTCGGACGGCTGGCTGGCCTCCCAGATGCTTGGCGTTGAACCCGATGACTTGTTCGACCGTCGGGTAGATCATGTGTCGGCCAACCGGTTAAACAGCTCTGTGCGGTCGGCGAAGACTTGGTCGGCGGCGGCCGTGATGGCCGCTTCCTGTGAGCGTCGGGTAAGTACCTCGTCAAGGGCGCGAATGATGGCGGAGTTCACGGATATGTGATCTTCCGCTGCCATGGCGGCCAGCTTGGCGTCGAGTTCGTCAGGGATCCGGACACTGCGAGTGGTCATACCAGAATGGTATCACTCGCCGGGTCGGCGTCCGGTTGCTTCGGACCGTCGGTATGAGAGAGGAAGGGGTGACCCCGGGTCTGAAGAGGTCGAAACGCTGATGGCTATTGCTCCTTGCCGTAGCTTGCGCCCCCTTCCGGGGTGGAAGGGGGCGCGGTCGCGTCACAGGTTCGGGTACAGGGGATGCTTGTCGGCCAGGGCCTTCACGCGGGCCGCCAGCGCGTCGCGGTCGAAGGACGGCTGGAGGGCCAGCGCGATGACGTCGGCGACCTCGGTGAAGTCCTCGGCGGTGAAGCCGCGGGTGGCCAGGGCCGGTGTGCCGATGCGCAGGCCGGACGTGACCATCGGCGGGCGCGGGTCGTTCGGTACGGCGTTGCGGTTGACCGTGATGCCGACGTCGTGGAGGCGGTCCTCGGCGTCGCGGCCGGTGAGCTCGGAGTCCACGAGGTCGACCAGGACGAGGTGGACGTCCGTCCCGCCGGTCAGGACCTTCACGCCGGCCTTGGCGGAGTCCTCGGCGAGGAGCCGGTCGGCGAGGATGCGGGCCCCCTCGACGGTGAGCGACTGGCGGGTGCGGAACTCGTCCGAGGCGGCGATCTTGAGGGCGACGGCCTTGGCGGCGATCACGTGCTCCAGGGGGCCGCCCTGCATGCCCGGGAAGACCGCGGAGTTGATCTTCTTGCCGTACTCCTCGCGGGCGAGGATCAACCCTCCGCGGGGGCCGCCGAGCGTCTTGTGCGTGGTGGTCGTGACGATGTCCGCGTGGGGGACGGGCGAGGGGTGCAGCCCCGCGGCGACCAGGCCCGCGAAGTGCGCCATGTCGACCATGAGCAGCGCACCGACCGAGTCCGCGATCCTCCGGAAGGCGGGGAAGTCGAGCTGCCGCGGGTACGCCGACCAGCCCGCCACGATCATCTTCGGACGGTGCTCGGCCGCCAGCGAGGCCACCTCGTCCATGTCGACCAGGCCGTCCTCGGCGCGGACGTGGTACGGGACCACGTTCAGCGTCTTGCCCGAGTAGTTCAGCCGCATCCCGTGGGTGAGGTGCCCGCCGTGCGCGAGGTCGAGGCCGAGGATCGTGTCGCCGTGCTGGAGCAGCGCGAAGTAGACGGCCGTGTTGGCCTGCGCCCCGCTGTGCGGCTGGACGTTCGCGTGCTCGGCGCCGAACAGCGACTTCGCGCGGTCGATCGCGAGCTGCTCGGTGACGTCGACGTGCTCGCAGCCGCCGTAGTACCGCCGGCCGGGATAGCCCTCGGCGTACTTGTTGGTCAGGACCGAGCCCTGCGCCTCCAGGACGGAGACCGGCGCGAAGTTCTCCGAGGCGATCATCTCCAGGGTGGACTGCTGGCGCCGCAGCTCGGCGGCGACGGCCTCGGCGACCTCGGGGTCGGACGTGGCGAGCGAGTCGTGCAGGCTCAAGATCAGCTCTCCTCGATCAGCTTGTCGTAGGCGGCGGCGTCCAGCAGGTCGCCCGGCTCCTCGGAGATGCGGACCTTGAAGATCCAGCCCTCGCCGTACGGGTCGTCGTTGATGACCTTGGGCTCGTCCACCACCGCGCCGTTGATCGCGGTGATCTCGCCGCTGACGGGGGAGTAGACGTCGCTGACCGACTTGGTCGACTCGATCTCCCCGCAGGGCTCGCCCGCCTCGACGGAGTCGCCCTCGGACGGCTGGAGCTCGAGGTAGACGATCTCTCCGAGGGCGTCGGCGGCATGCGCGGTGATGCCGATGGTGACGATCCCGTCCTCGCCACCGAGGCCGGACACCCACTCGTGCTCTTCGCTGTAGCGGAGCTGCTCCGGAACGCTCACGATCACTTCTCTCCATTCATGGTGGGGGCCGACCCCCACACCCCCGGACAACTGCTTTCAGGAACGCTTGTAGAAGGGAAGGGGAACCACGTCCACCTGCTCCTGCCGACCGCGGACGTCCACGGCGAGATCCGTCTCCTCGACTCCGCTGTCGAGGTACGCCATGGCGATCGGCGTGCCCAGTGTGGGCGACGGGGCGCCGCTCGTCACGATCCCGCACGGCGCGCCGCCGGACGTGACGACCTGGTACCCCTTGCGCGGCGCACGACGCCCGCGCGCGACCAGTCCCACGAGCCTACGGCCCTGCGGGGTCTGGGCCTGGGCCGCCAGGGCGGTCTTCCCGACGAAGTCGCCCGGCTTGTCCAGCTTCACGACCCGGCCGAGCCCCGCCTCGAACGGCGTGGTCTCGGCGGTCAGCTCGTTGCCGTACAGCGGCATGCCCGCTTCGAGCCGCAGCGTGTCGCGCGCGGAGAGGCCGGCGGGGACGACGCCGTCCACCCCGGCGAGGGCCTTCCACAGCGGGACGGCGTCGGACGCGTCCACGAACAGCTCGAAGCCGTCCTCGCCCGTGTACCCGGTGCGGGCGATGAGCGCGTCGACGCCCGCGACGCGCCCGGCGAGGACCGCGTAGTACTTGAGGCCGGCCAGCGGCGCGTCGGTGAACCCTTCGAGGATCTCCTGGGAGCGCGGCCCCTGGAGGGCGAGCAGCCCGTAGGTCTCGGAGCGGTCGTCGACGGCGGCCTCGAAGGCCGTGGCCCGCTCGACCAGCGCCTCCCGGACGGCGCCGGCGTTGGCGGCGTTCGCGACGACCATCCAGGTGGCGTCGGCCAGCCGGTAGACGATCACGTCGTCCAGGATGCCGCCGTCCTGGCCGCAGAGCATCGTGTAGCGGGCCTTGCCGACCGGCATCGCCGCGAGGTTGCCGACCAGCGAGAAGTCGAGCGCGGCGCCGGCGCCCGGCCCGGAGACGAAGATCTCGCCCATGTGCGACAGGTCGAACAGCCCGGCGCCGGTGCGGACGGCCTGGTGCTCGGCGGTCTCGCTCGCGTAGCGCAGCGGCATGAGGTGGCCCGCGAAGTCGACGAGGTTCGCGCCGAGGTCCTGGTGGACGTCGTGCAGCGGCGTCTTCTTCACGGCGGGGTCGGCGGGCATGGGCTCGGCTCCTTCGTCACGGGGCGCGTAGGGTCCATCGTCCCATTCACGCACCGGGGCGTCTCGGTGCCTCCCCCTCTGTCATCGGCGCCTGAGAGCTTCACCCGCCGCTCGGGCGGGCTTGCACCTTCGGCGGGGGACCCGGGTCCCCGCTTTCCAGAGGTCGCCTGGCCCGTGCGGTCCGTTGGCCTGAGAGGTTCCGGGGAGGGTTTGCTCCTTCGGCGTCCCTGACCGGCTGCCAGGGACTCTCCCGCACGGGGTCGTCGGCGAGCCCCAGTATGGCATTCTCCTCGCTCGCGTCCGTCAGCGCAGTCCGGGGGACTTGGCCATCGTCTTCATGCACGTCCGGATGGCCGCCATCCTCTTCTTGAGCTCCTGCTGGCTGACCGTGGAGCTCTGCTGCGGGCTGGGGTTCGGGCTCAAGGTCGGCAGCTCCACGCCCTGCTTGCGCATGCAGTCGCTGAACGCCTTGGCCGCCTTCGAGTGCGCGGGCGGAGTGGGCGCGTCAGGCTTTCCCGTGCCGGACGCGCCGGACGACGGCGCGGCCGCTGGGCTCCCCGCGGCTCCAGTGCGCTCGGAGCCGCCGCCGGAGTCACCGCCATCGGAGCCGCCGCATCCGGCGAGAGCGAGCGTCAACGCCACCACCGCTATATGACCGCGCTTCAAGGCACACCTCCTAAGACCCGGCCTCCAGGGACCGGAGTGGATCGCCATGATGCGCAGGAGGCGCGGCGCGCGAATACCGCCCCGCGTGCCAATGGCGCACGGGCGGCTTAGCAACTCGGCTCAATCCGTGCGCGCGAGGCGGTCGCCCGCCTTGCGCGCTTGTTCAACCGAATTGGCGGCCGTGCCGTACTCTGAGTTGGTTGCTGGAGAAGACGCCCCCGGGTAGCGGGGTGCATGACCGGAGGGGCAAGCCGCATGGCCTATCTGGCTGGAGCATTGATCCTGTTCTTCGGCCTGCTGGTGTCCATCGCGCTGCACGAGCTCGGGCACTTCTCGTTCGCCAAGCTGTTCAAGGTGCGGACCACGCAGTTCATGGTCGGCTTCGGGCCGACGATGAAGTCCTGGCACCGGGGCGAGACCGAGTACGGGATCAAGTGGATCCCGCTCGGCGGCTACATCCGGATGATCGGGATGCTGCCGCCGCGCAAGGGCGACGCCCCCGGGAAGATCCGGCAGGCCAGCACCGGACCGTTCCAGGGCCTCATCGAGTCCGCGCGCGGTGTGGCGCTGGAGGAGGTCAGGCCGGGCGACGAGGACCGCGTCTTCTACGGCAAGAAGTGGTGGCAGAAGCTCCTGATCATGTCCGGCGGGCCGGCGATGAACCTGCTGCTGGCGGTGATGTTCTTCGCGATCCTCCTGATGGGACTGGGCACGAACCAGCCGCAGCCGGTGATCCGGGAGGTCGCCCAGTGCATGGTGCCGGCGAGCCAGGCCGAGCTCACCGAGTGCCCGGCGAACGCGGCGCCGACGCCGGCGAAGCAGGTCGGGCTCCAGGTCGGCGACCGGATCGTGGCGTTCGACGGCAAGAAGATCGACGACTACCGCGAACTGCAGGAGCAGATCCGCGGCGTGGGCGGGCAGACGGTGCCGATGACCGTCGACCGGGGCGGGCAGGACGTGCGGCTGAACGTCCCGATCGCCCGCAACCAGATGCACCACCTGGACGACCCGGAGAAGATCGTCGAGGTCGGGTTCCTCGGCATCACGCCGACCAGCGAGGTCGAGCGGCAGGGCCCCGCCGCGGTCGCGAGCACGATGGGCGACCTGACCGCGCGCACCGCGGGCGCGCTGGTGCGGATGCCGCAGAAGATGGTCGGCGTCTGGAACGCGGCGTTCGGCGACGACGAACGCGACCCGAACGGCCCGGTCGGGGTCGTCGGCGTCAGCCGGATCGGCGGGGACGTGGCCGCGTCCGAGGCCCTCACCGGCACCGAGAAGGTCTCCTACTTCGTGATGCTGCTCGGGTCGCTGAACCTCGCGGTCGGGATGTTCAACCTCATCCCGCTGCTGCCGCTGGACGGCGGGCACATCGCGGGCGCGCTCCTGGAGGCGGTCAAGAAGGGCTTCGCCAAGATCTTCCGGAGGCCCGACCCCGGCTACGTGGACGTCGCCAAGGCGTTGCCGGTGACCTATGTGATGGCGGCCGTCCTGATCGTCATGGGCGGGCTGCTGATCTATGCCGACCTCGTCAACCCCATCCGGTTCACTGGATAGCGGGCATCTCACCGGTCTTCAGGAAGCCGTTCAGCGCGGCGAGGTAGGGCTCGATGTCGAGGCCCTGCTCCGCCAGCCACGCGTCCGATCCGTACGTGCCGGCGTAGCGCTCGCCGCCGTCGCAGATCAGAGTGACGACGCTGCCGCGCTCGCCGTCCGCCCGCATCCGCGCGATCAGCTCCGCCGCGCCCCACATGTTGGTGCCGGTGGAGCCGCCCACGTCCCGCCCGCTGACCTGGCTCGTCCAGCGCATCGCCGCGACGGACGCCGCGTCCGGCACCCGGATCATCCGGTCGATCACCGTGGGCAGGAACGACGGCTCGACGCGGGGGCGGCCGATGCCCTCGATCCGCGAGCCCGCAGCCGTCCGCTCGGGGTCCCCGTCGGCGAACGAGCCGAAGAACGCCGACCCCTCCGGGTCGACGACCGCGAGCCGCGTCTGGAACCGCCGGTACCGCGCGTACCGGCCGATCGTGGCGGACGTCCCGCCGGTGCCCGCGCCGACCACCACCCAGGACGGCTCCGGGAACCGCTCCAGCCGCAGCTGCTCGAAGATCGACTCGGCGATGTTGTTGTTGCCGCGCCAGTCCGTCGCACGCTCGGCGAAGGTGAACTGGTCCATGAAATGCCCGTCGCACTCGGCCGCGAGCCGCCGCGACTCCGCGTAGATCGCGGACGGGTCGTCCACCAGGTGGCACCGGCCGCCGTGGAACTCGATGAGCTGGATCTTCTCCGGGCTGGTGGACGCCGGCATCACCGCGACGAACGGCAGCCCCAGCAGCCGCGCGAAGTACGCCTCCGACACCGCCGTGGACCCGCTGGACGCCTCGATGATCGTCGTGTCGGCCCGGATCCAGCCGTTCGCGAGCCCGTACAGGAACAGCGACCGCGCGAGCCGGTGCTTCAGGGAACCGGTGGGGTGGACGGACTCGTCCTTCAGGTACAGGTCGATGCCCCATTCCGGCGGCAGCGGGAACACGTGCAGGTGCGTGTCGGCGCTGCGGTTGGCGTCGGCGTCGACCAGCCGGACGGCCTCCGCGACCCAGGCCCGGTACCCGGGGTCGCAGCGGTCAACGATGCGGCTCACGGCGGCTTTTTCTCCTCGGATCGTCGCTGATCGGCCGCGTCCCACGATATCCGTGCATGTCGCAGGGCATTATGGAGGCTGCGGGGGGCACATGATCGAGATGTTCGACGAGCGCATCGTGGAGGCCGGGCGGCTGCCGCTGTTCGGCTTCTTCGTCGCGTTCATGATCACTTTTGTGCTGACGCGGGTGAACGTCCGGCTGATCCGCTCCAACGTGCGGTGGTTCCGCAACGTGACCGCCGGCGACGTGCACATCCACCATGTCGTGTTCGGCGTGGTGCTGATGCTGGCGGGCGGTGTGGGCAGCCTCGCCGTCCCCGAGGCCAGCGTCGGGTTCAGCCTGGCGGCGGCCGTCGTGTTCGGGATGGGGTCCGCCCTCGTCCTGGACGAGTTCGCGCTCATCCTCCATCTCAGCGACGTCTACTGGACGGAGAAGGGCCGAGCCTCCGTCGACGCCGTCTTCGTCGCCATCGCGGTGACCGGGCTGCTGCTGCTCGGCATCCACCCGCTCAGCTACGCGGGGTTCGGCTTCGACCCCGGCACCGGCTCCCTCACCCGCCTGTACGTCGCGTCCCTGGCCGTCAACCTCGTCCTCGCCGTGGTCACCCTGCTGAAGGGCAAGATCTGGACCGGCCTCATCGGCCTGTTCGTGCCCGCGCTGCTGGTCATCGGCGCCGTCCGGGTGGCGCGTCCCGCCTCGCCCTGGTCGCGCTGGCGCTACGACGACGCGTCGCGCAGGTACCAGCGGGCCGTCCGGCGGGAGGAGACCTACCGGCGGCCGCTCATCCGGGGCAAGATCTGGGTCCAGGAGTTCATCGCGGGACGGCACGACCTCATCCCGCCCGAGCTGCTGCAACGCCGCACCGAGGCGGCCGAGCGCGCCCGCCGGCGCCGGCTCGCCCGCGCGCAGCGCAGGGCCGAGGCGCGGGCGGAGCGCAACGGCGCCTCGCCCGCCCAGCGCAAGGCGAGCGCCTGGGCCGAACGGCGGGCCGAGACCCGCGCGCGTCGCGCGGTCATGTCCCGCACCCGCGGCCGCGCCACGTCCCGCATGCGGACCCGCGCCGCCTCCAGACGCCGCGCCCGCAGTCCCAAAGCGGAGGAGGAACCGCCGTCCGGCCGGCGGACCAGGGCGGGGGCGTCCGGCGGGACGCCCTAGTCCATCACGGGCGCGACGGAGCGGACGGTCTCGATCGTGTCGGCCTCGGCGGCGGACTTGTCGGTGCGGTAGCGCAGGACGCGGGCGAAACGCAGCGCGATGCCGCCCGGGTACCGGGGGCTGTGCTGGACGCCGTCGAACGCGATCTCCACGACCAGCTCGGGCCGGACGTGCACCGTCCAGCCGTCCTCGCGCACGGCCAGCTCGCGGAGCCTCGCCGTCTGCCAGGCCAGCAGTTCGTCGGTCAGCCCCTTGAACGTCTTGCCGAGCATGACGAAGCCGCCGGTCTCCGGGTCGCGGGCACCGAGATGCAGGTTGGACAGCATGCCCTGCCTGCGCCCGTGCCCCCACTCGACCGCGAGGACGACGAGGTCGAGGGTGTACCGGGGCTTGACCTTGATCCAGCCCGCGCCCCGCCGCCCGGCCGTGTACGGGCTGTCGAGCGCCTTGACCACGACGCCCTCGTGGCCCCGCGCGACGGCCTCGTCGAACACGTCCTTGGCCCGCCCGGGGTCGCCGGTGACGACACGGGGCATCCGCAACTCCTCGGGAACCACCCGCACCAGCGCCGCACCCCGCTCCGCCCCCGGCGCATCGAGCAGGTCGCCCCCGCCTGCGGCCTCCTCCAGGTACAGGACGTCGAACAGGTAGACCGACAGGGGGACCGGGTCGGTGTTCCTGGCGGTCCGGGTGGCGGTGCGGGCGGCGGTGACCTGGAACGGGTGGGGGCGTCCGTCCGGCCGCAAAGCGATCAGCTCGCCGTCGAACACGGCCGCGCGGACGGGCAGCTCCTTCACGGCCGCCACGACCTCGGGCAGCCGCGAGGTGATCTCGTCGAGCGTCCGGGTGAACACCCGCACCTCGCCGTCGGACACGTGGACCTGGGCGCGGATCCCGTCGAGCTTCCATTCGACGGCCGCCTCCGCGTCGAGCTTGGCGAACGCGTCCTCGACGGACGGGGCGGACGCGGCGAGCATCGGCTTGACCGGCCGTCCGACCTCCAGCGTGAACGCGCGCAGCGCGCCGGTGCCGCCCGCGAGGGCCGCCGTGGCGACCGGGCCCAGCGTCCCCCGCAGCATGAACGCCCGCCGCACCTCGGCGGACGGGACCCCGGCCGCCGCCGCGATCGCCTCGGCCATCACCCCGTCCAGCGCGCCCTGCCGCAGCTCGCCCGCCAGGAGCCTGATCAGGAAGTCCTGCTCGGTGCGCGTGGCGCGGCCGAGCAGCCCGGCCAGCAGCTCGCGCCGCCGGGCGACCGAGCCGGCCCCCGACACCGCGCCGATCTCGGTGAACGCCGCGTCCACCTCGGGGACGGTCAGGGACGGCTCGGCGGCCGACGGCGGGACGTCCCGTAGGGCGGCGTATCCCACGCCGATCTGGCGTTGCGGCAGGTCACCGGACAGATAGGCGACCACGGTCGCGGCCTCGCCGGGCTCCGCCGCGCGCAGGCACTCCGCGAGCGCGGATACCTTGGCCTTGCGGCCGGAGGTCCCCGCGACGTCCTGCGACGTCCGCGTGATATCGGCTAGCAGCACCTCTCCATTGTGACCACGAGGTCTGACAATCCCTACCGTCCGGGGGCCTGGTCAGGGGCCGGGCGCCTGACTACGTTGACGGGAGGGCCGCCGGTGAGAATCTCTGCGCGGTGGCGCCGGAGGGTGCGGTGGCGGGCGCGCCGATTGACAGGTACTCAGGGCGAGACGGGGGAGTGAGGAGCGGGGAGTGGGGCTTCAGCGCTCGTCGGAACCGTTCCACCGGGTCTACTCCGCACCGGAGCCGCCGTCGGACCGGTGGCCGAGGCTGATCAAGCCGCTGGCGGCGGTCACCGCCCTGGCGGCGGCCGGGGCGGTCGTCTTCCTGGTGGTGCCCGGTCAGGGGCAGGTACACGCAGGCAGGGACAACGCGGCCGTCAGGCCGCCGGGCGACTCGGCGGAGGAGCCGTCGCGGCGGTTCGTCCGGGCGCTGCCGGAACCGTGCGGGTCGGTGTCGAAGGACACCGTCGACCAGGCGGTTCCCAAGGCGACGCAGCGGCAGAGTGCGAACTCGACGCTCACCACGTGCACGTACGCCTCGGAGGGGTCGCGGCTCCGCTGGCTCCGGGTGGAGGCGCGCCTGTACTCGCCCGGCGACACCGGCACCCCCGTGCAGGACGCCGAGAGTTACTACGCCACGCAGTGGGCGCAGGCGCACGACACTCCGTTCATCCGGACGATCAGCCTGGCCCGCCACCGAGGCATCGGGGACGAGGCGTACCGCTGGTTCAAGGCGGACGAGGAACGGCCGGCCGTGCTCGGGCAGGTGACGGCCCGGATCCGCAACGCGGTCGTCACGGTCAGCTACAGCGAGCAGGCGCCCGGCGCGGGCGGGCGGGACGGGCGCGAGCGCGCCTGCCTCGACCGCGCCACCGCCGCCGCCCGCGACGTCCTCGATGCGCTGAATGATTTCTGACCTGAATCGGCCGATCATGGCATATTTTCTGTCAACACCTTCTAGGGTGATGCGTAAAAGGGGAGGGAGTTCGCCGATCATGCTCCCCGACGAGGCCACGTGATCGGCGGACTTGCAGCACCTGGGAGGAGGGGGTCGACGACGTGTTCGTCCGATCGGTAGGTATCTCCTGGATATAAGTCCAGGTCGGCCACCTGTTTCATCGAAGGGCCGCGGAGTGGACCCCGCTCCGCGGCCCTGCCGTCTCCGGTGCGGGGACCATTGGCGGCCATTGTCGAACCATTTTCTAAAGTAAGGTCGATATCAAGATAAATGGCCGGCGAGTAGAACCGGCTACGGTTTCAGCAGACCCGCGCGGACCCACACGCCGCGGGCCCGGCCGTCCAGGAACCCGACCTCGTCGAAGAACGCGGTGCACTTGCGGAACGCCCAAGCCAGCGTCTCCCGCCGGTGCGGGCTGCGGGCCGCCACCCGCCGCGCCAGCGTCGGATCCAGGCCCACCGCCTCGTAGCACGACGGGTGGATCACCTGCGCGGACGTCAGCCGCGTCGCCTGCGCCAGCCCGTAGGCCGCCATCCGCCGGCGGACCGCCGGGAGCTTCGCCACCAGCCGCTTCAGCTCCTCGCGCGCGTACTTGATGTGCCGCACCTCCTCGATCACGTGAATCCGCGTCACCTGCCGGATCATCGGCTGCACGTCCTCGTCGGGGAACGTCAGCCGCTGGAACGCGTCGGTGAACTCCTCGACGACCAGCGTCCCGGCGAACATCGGCATCGGGTCGTACACGGCGCCGAACACCTTCGCGAAGTGGAACTCCGGCGCCCGGGGCCGGTGCGTGCGGAGCCCGCACGTCCGCACCATCCGCCCGAACATCTTCGAGTGCCGGCACTCGTCGGCGATCTCCGTCAGCGCGTACGCCACATGGTCGCTGTCGTAGCGGTGCCGGTAGGCGTGCATGACCAGCGACTGCATCAGCAGCATCTCCGACCAGATCCCGAACGAGGCGATGCTGCACATCTCCCGCTTGGACAGCTCGACCCGCCGCCGGTGCGTCAGCCCGTCCCACAGCGGCGTCTCGTAGATCGACACGAGTTGCGGCGGGAGGTAGAACGTGTCCGGGTCCTGGGGCGCGTCCCAGTCGACGTCCACGTCGGGGTCGAACGAGTGCTTGCGCGACGTCCGCAGCAGCCGCTCGGCGACCACCTCCCGATGCGTCAGGTCCAGCGTGTGGTCGCCGTCCTTGCACCGGACCCGCGCCGTCCACGTACGCGGCCGGCCATCGCTCAGCAGCACATCGGGGGGCATCGAACAATCTCCTCTACCG
>NZ_SMKH01000090.1 GCF_004348515.1 Actinomadura sp. KC345
CGGTCGCCGATCAGGTCGTCGGCCGCGGCGAGCCGCGCCGTGGACAGCGCGGCGGGCAGGTCCCCGGCGGCGACCGCGCAGCTCGCCGCCATGTGGAACGTGTCGGTGATCTCCGGCGCCGGGTACGGGACGTCGCGGGGCATCGCGGCGAGGAGGCCGACCCGCTCGGCGGCGATCCGGTGCGCCTCCCGGAAGCGGCCGGCGGTGAGCGCGGCGATGCCGGACGCGTCGAGGGCCGCGCAGATCAGGACCGGGTCGCCGGTCGCGCGGGCGGCGGCCACGGCGGCGCCGATCAGGGACGGTTCCGGGGTGACCTTCTCCTCGCGGTGGTTCCAGGCGCGGGCGGCGGCGAGGTGGGCGGCCACGAGCCTGTCGCCGGGATCGCCCACGGACGCGGCGAGGTCGAGGAGTTCCCGCAGGCGCCGGTGGGGGATCTCGGTGTCGAAGCCGGACGGGTGCCGCTCCGCGGTCGCCACGGCGAAGGCGAGGGCGACCGCCCGCGCGTCGCCGTCGCCCGCCGCGCGGGCCTGCTCCGCCGAGGCGAGCAGGAGCTCGAACGACCGGCCGGTGTCGATCAGCGCGTGGGCCGCGTCCGCGGCGTTCCGCAGGTCGAGCGCCGCCTCGTCCGGGGTCGAGGCCCGCCGGGCGGCCTCCTCGTAGTGGCCGGGGACCTCGCGCAGGAACCGCCGGGCGTAGGCCAGATGGGCGAGCGACCGGGCCAGCCGGTGCGGCACGGCCGCGCGTCCGGGCGGTGCGCCGGCGAGGGCGGAGCGCAGGTCGTCGGCGACGGCGTCGAAGTCGCCGCGCCAGTCTCCGGTCGGGTCGCCGCCCAGCCTGGCCTCCAGGTCGGCGCCGGTCGCGGCGGCCCACCGCAGGTACCGCTGCCGGACCGCGCCGGTCTCGGCGGACGCCTCCAGCCTCTCGGCGGCGAACGCCCGGACCGTCTCCAGCAGCCGCCACCGCCCCTCCCCGGAGCGCGCGACCAGGCTCTTGTCGACCAGCCGCCCGAGCAGGTCGGCGACCGCGCCGGGGCCGGGGCCGGGCGCGACCGCCGCGGCCGCCGCCAGGTCGAACCCGCCGGCGAACACCGAGAGGCGGCGGAACAGCGCCTGCTCGTCCTCGGTGAGCAGGTCGTGGCTCCAGCCGAGCACGCCGCGCAGGGACCGGTGCCGCTCCACCGGCCCGCGCCCGCCGGTCAGCAGCCGCAGGACGTCGTCCAGCGCGGACAGCAGCCCGGCGGCGCCGAGCGACGCGCTGCGCGCCGCCGCCAGTTCGATGGCCAGCGGCATCCCGTCCAGGCGGCGGCAGAGTTCGGCGACGTCGGCGCGGGCGGCGCCGAAGGCGGGGTCGGCGGCGGACGCCCGGTCGAGGAAGAGCCGCTCGGCGTCGGAGTCCAGCGGCAGCGGCGGCACCGGGACGGTGCGCTCGCCCGGGAGGCCGACACGCTCCCGGCCGGTGGTCAGGACGGTGACGGTGGCGCAGGCCGACAGCAGCCGGTCGGTGAAGGCGGCGACGGCGTCCACGAGATGCTCGCAGTTGTCCAGGACGAGCAGCGACCGTCCGCGGCCGAGGCGCTGGGCGATGGCGTCCTCCAGCACCTGGCCGGGCCGCTCGGTGGCGCCGAGCGCGGACGCCACCGCCTGCGCGACGTACCCCTCGCGCACCGGAACGAGGTCGACGAACGCGCCGCCCAGCGGGAAGGAGGGCGCGGCCGCTTCGGCGACCACGGCGGCCAGGCGCGTCTTGCCGATGCCGCCGGGGCCCAGCAGGGTCACCAGGCGCGCCTCCTGGAGCAGGCCGAGGGCGAGCTCCGTCTCTCGGGCACGGCCGAAGAACGCCGTGCGGGCGGCCGGGACGCCCGCCAGGTGGCCGGGCGGCGGGGTGCCGCGGCTCGCCTCGTCGGCGAGGGCCCACCGGTCGGTCACGCCGTACTTGCGCAGGAGCGACGAGATGTGGCTCTCGACCGTCCGGACGGAGATGTGCAGCCGCCCGGCGATCTGCGCGTTGGACAGCCGCGCGCCGATGGCCGCGAGAACCTCCGCCTCACGCCTGGATATCTCGACGGGCCGTCCGTGCGTCACGGACGACAGTGTGCCGGATCCGAGGAATCCGTGGTCTCTCAGTGGCGGCACGGATGTCCGCCTGAGGCCCCCCGAGCAGGGTGGTGGCACGCGGGTTCCAACGCCGCGAAAACCCAGATCGGAGCACCTCATGCGACGCATCATCAACTCGACGTTCGTCTCGATCGACGGGGTCGTCCAGGACCCGCAGGACTGGCCGTCACTGGACGGGCCCGGCGAATCCGGCGCGCAGACCGAGCTGCTGCTCGGCTGCGACGCCGTGCTGCTCGGCCGGCACACCTTCGACAGCTTCGCCTCGGTGTGGCGGGGCCGCTCCGGCGACCCGTACACCGACAAGATCAACGCCATGCGCAAGTACATGGTCTCGTCCACCGCGGACAAGGCCCACTGGGACAACAGCACCATCATCCGCGGCGACGTCCCCGCCGAGATCTCCCGGCTGAAGGCCGGGCCCGGCGGCGACATCGTCCAGTACGGGTTCGGCAGGCTGTCGCACACGCTCATGGAGCACGGCCTGCTCGACGAGCTGAGGCTGTGGGTCCACCCGTTCTTCGTCGGGAAGGGCGGGGGCGACGGCCTCCTGTTCCGGGAGGGCGCGCCTCAGGCGATGTTCGACGTCGTCGAGACGAGGACGTTCCCGTCCGGCATCGTCCTGCTGTCCTACCGGCTCAAGCCCGCCGCCGGTTCCTGACCCGCTGGTCAGCCGGCCGGGAAGCGGGCCACCCAGCGGCGCTGCCAGGGGGTCTCCACGGCGCGCGGGTGGTGGTGCTCGCGGGCCCAGGACACGGCCTCGGCCGGGTCGACGCCGGACAGCACGGCGAGGCACGCGATGACCGTTCCGGTGCGTCCGACGCCGCCTCCGCAGGCGACCTCGACGGACTCACCGGAACGGGCCCGCTCGTGCAGCGCCCGGATCTGCCGGACGGCCTCGTCCCGGTCGCGGGGAAGCCGGAAGTCCGGCCACTCGATCCACGCGGACGGCCAGCTCAGCTCCGCTTCGTGGCGGCGCCGGAGTTTCGGGGTTCCCAGGTACAGGCCGAAGTCGGGCGCCGGCCCGTCCGGGGCGGGGTTGCGCAGGCCGCGTCCACGGACCCGCGTTCCGTCGGGGAGCCGCAGCGAGCCGGTGAGCTTAACAGTCACGGAATGGACTGTAACCCCTGACGTTTCCGCCCTCAGACCCGTTCGCCCTCGGCGATGAGATGGAACTCCAGGCCGCCGTTCACCGCGGAGACCTCGACGTGGTTGCCGTGCCGCAGGTCGCCGGCGAGCAGCAGGTCGGAGAGCCGGTCGTCCACCTCCCGCTGGATCGTGCGGCGCAGCGGGCGGGCGCCGAACTCGGGCTGGTAGCCGCGCTCGGCGAGCCAGTCGACCGCCTCGGTGGTGAAGGTGACGTCGACGTCCTGCGCGCGGAGCCTGCGGCGTGTCTCGTCCAGCAGCAAATCCGTGATCTGGCGGAGCTGCCCGGCCTCCAGCCGCTGGAAGACGATGATCTCGTCGATCCGGTTGAGGAACTCGGGCCGGAACGACTCGCGCAGGACGCGCATGATCCGGTCGCGGAGCGCGGTGCCCTCACCGCCGGGCGTCCCGAAGCCGATCTCGGTCCGGCCGGTGATCAGCTCGGAGCCGAGGTTGCTGGTCATGATGACCACGGTGTTGCGGAAGTCGACGGTGCGCCCCTGCGCGTCGGTGAGGCGGCCGTCGTCGAGAAGCTGGAGCAGCACGTTGAAGACGTCCTGGTGCGCCTTCTCGATCTCGTCCAGCAGGATCACCGAGTACGGCTGCCGCCGGACTGCGTCGGTGAGCTGCCCGGCCTCCTCGTAGCCGACGTATCCGGGCGGCGCGCCCATCAGCCGGCTCACCGTGTGCCGCTCCTGGAACTCGCTCATGTCGAACCGGACCAGCCGGTCGCGGCTGCCGAACAGCGCCTCGGCGAGCGCCTTGGCCAGCTCGGTCTTGCCGACGCCGGTCGGGCCGAGGAACAGGAACCCGCCGATCGGGCGGTCCGGGTCGCCCATGCCCGCGCGGGACCGCCGGACGGCCCGCGCGACCGCGGCGACGGCGTCCTCCTGCCCGATCACCCGCCCGTGCAGGTGCTGTTCGAGCCTGGCCAGCCGCTCGCGCTCCGCCTGGGTGAGCTGGGTGACGGGGACGCCGGAGATCCGCGAGACGACCTCGGCGATGTCCTCGGTCGTCACCTCGGGGACCGTGACGGGCCCGCCATTGTCCCGGATGGCCGCGATGTCCTTCTCCAGCCGGGCGATCTCGTCGCGGAGCTCGGACGCCTTCTCGTAGTCCTCGTCGGCGACGGCCTGGTCCTTCTCCCTGCGCCGCCGGTCGAGGCGCTCCTCCAGCTCGCGGCGGCCGCCGTCGCGCGTCCCCGACCGCAGCCGGACGCGGGCGCCGGCCTGGTCGATCAGGTCGATCGCCTTGTCCGGCAGGAACCGGTCGGTCAGGTAGCGGTTGGACAGGTCCACGGCCGCGATCAGCGCCTCGTCCGTGAACCGCACCTGGTGGTGCGCCTCGTACCGGTCGCGGAGGCCGCGCATGATCTCGACGCTGTCGCCGACGCTGGGCTCCGGCACGAGAATCGGCTGGAACCGGCGCTCCAGCGCGGCGTCCTTCTCGATGTTGCGGCGGTACTCGTCGATCGTCGTGGCGCCGACGACATGCAGCTCACCGCGGGACAGCGGCGGTTTCAGCATGGTGCCCGCCGACATCGAGCCCTCCCCGGCGCCCGCGCCCACGATCGTGTGGACCTCGTCGATGAAGACGATCAGCTCGTCGGCGTTCTCGCGGATCTCGTCCACGACCTTCTTCAGCCGCTCCTCGAAGTCCCCCCGGTAGCGGGTGCCGGCGACGACCCCGCCGAGGTCGAGCTGCACGACCCGCTTGCCCCGCAGCGTCTCCGGGAGGCCGTCGTCCACGATCCGCTGCGCGAGCCCTTCGGCGATCGCGGTCTTCCCGACACCCGGGTCGCCGATCAGCACCGGGTTGTTCTTGGTGCGCCGCGACAGCACCTCGACGGTCTCCTCGATCACGTCCTCGCGCCCGATGACCGGGTCGATCCGGCCCTCCCGCGCGAGCGCGGTCAGGTCGCGGCCGAACTCGTCGAGCGTCGGCGTACCGGTCGCCTGCCCGCCGCCACCGCCTCCGCCGGGCGGCTGCTGGCCCCCGCCGGACGCCGCCGACTGCAGCGAGTCCGGCGTCACGTGCTCGGCGTCCAGAATCCGCCCCGCACCCGAACCGCGGTCGAGCGCCAGCGCGAACAGCAGATGCTCAGGCCCGATATAGGACGACCCCAGGGCCCGCGACACCTGGTGCGAATCCAGCAGCGCGCGCTTGGCCGAAGGCGTCAGCTCGGGCGGCACGTCCCGCGGCTCGCCCTGCTGGACGTGCTCCTCGATCTCACCCTTGATCTTGTCCGGGTCGGCACCGGCCCGCTCCAGCCAGTGCCGGGTGCCCTGCTGCCGCGTCGCCGCCCACAGCAGGTGATCGGTGTCCAGGTCGACGCTCCCCCACTGCGACGCCTGCGTGGCCGCGTCCCGCACCAGCTCCCGCGCGGGCTCGCTCATCAGCCGCGCGATACTGATCCGCTCCGTCGGCCGCCGCTGCGCCCGAGCCCCGAAGAACCTGGCGAGCATCTCCTCGAACGGGTCCATGCCCCCAGACCCGTACCACCCCTGGGCCATCTCCAGTACCCCCTGAGCATGGAACGACGCGTCATAGCAACGGTCACTCACGTGCCCATGGAAAGCCCGCGGAAACCCCAGGTAGAGGGCCCATGCCTCGGGGCCGCCCGCCGGTGGCCGGACGCCGTCCGGGGACATCGACGGGTGAAAGCTTACCAAGTGGTAGGTTTTGGCCCTGATCCAGTCCACCGAGGAGGAGGCAGGGTGCGCAACTATCCGGAAGGGTTTCTCTGGGGCGCGTCCACCAGCGCGCACCAGACCGAGGGCAACAACGTGGCCAGCGACTTCTGGGCTCTGGAGAACCGGCCCGGCGGGTTCCTGCCCGAGCGGAGCGGGGACGCCTGCGACTCCTACCACCGGTGGCGGGAGGACCTCGACATCGTGAAGGGCCTTGGTTTCAACGCTCACCGGTTCAGTGTCGAGTGGGCGCGTGTGGAGCCCGCCGAGGGCCGTGTCTCGCTCGCCGAGCTGGCGCATTACCGCCGGGTGATCGAGGGCTGCCTGGAGCGCGGCCTGACTCCGGTGGTGACGCTGCACCATTTCACCAGCCCGCTGTGGTTCCAGAAGGCCGGTGGCTGGACGGCTCCGGAGGCGGTCGAGCGGTTCCGGCGCTATGTGCGGGCCGTCCTGCCGATCCTGGACGGCGTCGACTGGGTCTGCACGATCAACGAGCCGAACATGCTCGCGATGATGGCGAGCATGATGAAGGCGGAGAAGCGGGAGGAGAACGTCGCGGGTGCGATGCCGCCGCCGGACCAGGCCATGGCCGACGGGCCGATCGCCGCGCACCGTGCCGCCCGCGAGGAGCTCGGCGGGTTCTGCTCCGGGTGGACGATCGCGATCCAGAACTTCGAGGCGGTCGGCGGCGCCGACGCCGAGTGCGCGGAATGGGCCTGGTCGCGGGAGGACCAATTCCTCGACGCGGCCGCGTCCGACGACTTCGTCGGCGTGCAGGCGTACACCCGGGTGCGGATCGGCCGGGACGGCGCGCTGCCCGTTCCGGACGGTGCCCGCCGCACCATGAACGGCTGGGAGTTCTACCCGGCGGCGCTCGGCAACGCCGTCCGGCACACGGCGGCCCGCATCCCGGGCGTGCCGATCCTGGTGACCGAGAACGGCATCGCGACCGCCGACGACGACGAGCGCGTCGAGTACACGCGGGGCGCGCTGACCGGGCTGCGCGAGGCGATCGAGGACGGCGTCGACGTCCGCGGCTACCTGCACTGGTCGCTGCTCGACAACTACGAGTGGGGCACCTACGAGCCGACGTTCGGGCTCGTCGCCGTCGACCGGGCCACGTTCGCGCGGACGGTCAAGCCGAGTGCCGGGTGGCTCGGCGACGTCGCCTCCGGCCGGGCGGCTCAGCTCCCCTGACCGGTGGCGGCCGCCGCCATCAGGTCGTCCACGACCTCGGGGGTCAGGCCGATGTCGAACGTGCCGAACTTCGCCAGCGGGATGCTCCGGGCCAGTTCGAACAGCGCCGGTGAACGCTCGGCCATCCCGGTCACCGCCGACAGCTTCGGGAGCCGCGTCCTCAGCACCCGGCCACCGACCGGATGGTCGAGCCATTCACCGAGTGTGGACATCCGCCCGAGGACGTCGACGTGCCCGTCACCGGCGGTGGTCAGCTCGGCGCGGAGCCGGATGTCGCGGGACGACGCGCCCACCTCCACCGCGAACCCGCCCGGGTCGATCCGCCAGCCGCCGCGCGCCGCCGACCACCACGCGATGTCGCGCGCGGAGACGGCGAACGCGACGCGTGTCGCGGCTCCCGGCTCGAGCTCGACCTTGGCGAAGCCGCGCAGCTCGTGCCGGGGACGGGACGGCGGTTCCTCGTCGAAGGCCACATAGAGCTGGACGACCTCGGCCGCGGCCCGCTCACCGGCGTTGGCCACGGCGCACTCCACGGCCCACTCGTTCGTGCCCGTCTCGCGGACGGCCAGGTCGGAGTACTCGAACCGCGTATAGGTCAGGCCATGGCCGAACGGGTACGCGACATCCGTCCCGAGTGTGTCGTGGTACCGGTAGCCGACGTAGCGGCCCTCGCCGTAGACGACGTGGCCGTCCGCGCCGGGGAAGTGCAGGTGGGACGGGACGTCCGCGAGCCGATTCGGGATCGTCTCGGTGAGGCGGCCGGACGGGCTGCACACGCCCAGCAGCAGGTCGGCGATCGCCGAGCCGCCCGCCTGGCCGGGCAGCCACGCCTCAAGGATCGCGTCCGCGTCGGCCTCCCAGTCCGCGACCGACACGACACCGCCGTTGGACAGCACGACGACGACCCGCGGGCACGCACGCGCGACCGCGCGCAGCACCTCGACCTGCACGCCGGGCAGGTCGATGGACGTCCGGTCGAATCCCTCGGACTCGGCCTCGTCCGGCAGGCCCAGGAACACCACGGCCACGTCGCACGCCGCCGCGGCCTCGGCCGCCTGCCGCTTCAGCGGCTCGTCCGGTGCGCCGTCCAGCCGGTATCCGGCGGCGAACGTCGCGATCCCGGCCGCGCTCAGCGCGTCCCAGGGCGAATCCAGCCTCGTCGGGACGATCTGGGAGCTGCCGTGCCCCTGATAGCGCGGGCTCCGGGCCGACTCGCCGACCACGGCGATGCGCTGCGCCGCCGGGTCCAGCGGCAGGACGGCACGCTCGTTCTTCAGCAGCACCGCCGAACCGCGTGCCGCCTCCCTGGCCAGTTCGTGGTGCACGCCGACGTCCCAGTCGTCGAACCGCTCGGCCGCCGCGACCCGCCGGGTGAGCGTGTGGAGCCGTCCTGCCGCCCGCGTCACCGTCGACTCGTCCAGGCGGCCCGCCCGGACGGCGTCCACGATCTCCTGGTCGGTGCGGGTCGGCGGCATCTCCAGCTCGAGCCCCGCGGCGAGGGCCCCGACGCGGTCGTTGACGGCGCCCCAGTCGGAGACGACGAGCCCGTCGAACCCCCACTCACCGCGCAGGACCTCGGTCAGCAGCCAGTGGTTCTCGCTCGCGTACACTCCGTTGATCTTGTTGTAGGACGACATCACCGCGTAGGGCCCGGCCTCGCGCACGATGTGCTCGAACGCCGCCAGGTAGATCTCCCGGAGCGTCCGCTCGTCCACGTCGGCGCTGACCCGCATGCGGTCGGTCTCCTGGTTGTTGACCGCGAAATGCTTGACGCACGCGCCGATTCCGAGCGACTGGATGCCGGTGACGACGGCGGCGCCCATGACCCCGGTCAGGTGCGGGTCCTCGGAGAAGTACTCGAAGTTGCGGCCGCACAGCGGTGAGCGCTTGATGTTGATCCCGGGGCCGAGGACGACGTCGACACCGAGGGCGGACGCCTCCCGGGCGATGGCCGCGCCCACCCGTCGCGCCAGCCCGGGATCCCAGGACGAGCCGAGCGCGACGGCCGGCGGGAAGCAGGTGGCGGGGACGCTGTCGTCGAGTCCGAGCGCGTCCCCCGACCCCTTGGTCTGCCGGCGGATGCCGTGCGGGCCGTCGCCGAGCCGGACGGCGGGCACCACGTCCCGGACGGCGGTCGTGCGCCAGGTGCCGGCGCCGGACGTGAGCGACGCCTTCTCCTCGAGCGTCAGCCCGTCAACGGTCGCCGGCGCGGACTCGGCAGCGGACTCGTCAGGAGACACGGGCTCAGGCTGCGTCATTCGGTTCCTTGGGTGCGAGGTCGATGGTGAGGCCGAGCTGGCGGACGAAGGCGACGACGGAGGCGTGCATGTCCACCGCGTCAGGCTCCAGGAGCCACTGCGTCTGCAGCCCGTCCATCAGCCCGAGGAGCTGCCCGGCGACGAGTTCCGGGGCGTGCGCCAGCGGCGGGTCGGCCTGGGCGAACAGCGCCGTGAACGCCTGCGTCAGCCGTTCGCGGAGAAGCCGGTAGCGCTGGACGAAGTAGTCGTGCGCCGGGTGTTCGGGATCGGCGGCCTCACCGGAGATCTTCACGTACAGGCCGACGAGGCCGGGCGTCTGCATGTTGCGCCAGACGAAGCCGACCACGATGCCGAGCAGTTCCTCCGGACGCTCCTCGACGCCGGGGGCGAACAGCAGCTGCGCGTCCACCCGGTCCCGTCGTCCGAGCACCTTGATCAGCAGGGACTCCTTGCCGGGGAAGTGATGCAGCAGCCCCGCGTGGGTCAGTCCGGCGTGGGCGGCGATGTCGCGGATCGACACCGCGTGGAACCCCGACTTGGAGAACAGTTCGGCCGCCGAGTCGAGGATGCTCGCACGGGTCCGCTGGCCTTTGGTCGGCCTGCGCGGGGTCTGTCCGGCCGGGGTCGGTTCGGTCATTGAGCGGCCTCTCTGGGATCTCCGGCGTTCCCGGGCACGTCGGGACCGTCGGCGGCGCGCGTTCCGGCGCCGACGCCAACGGTACGGCCTGCGCCTTCCTCCCGAACGGACGCGAAACCTACCAACTGGTTAATTTTTCGTTCCACAAAACCTACCACGTGGTTAGTTCCACATGTATGCTCGCCGGAAATCTTGGCCGAGACCTCGACGGAGTTGCTCCATGAAGAAGATCATCAGGGGAGCCGCCCTCCTCGCGGCCTGCGTCACCGCGACCGCCCTGACGGGATGCGCCGGCTCCGGCGGCGAGGCCGGCGGGGACACCACGCTCGACATCGCCACCCTGACGCTCCCGCAGAGCCTCGACCCCAAGGACGCCACCGGCAGCGCGCTCCCCTTCTACCAGGCGGTGTACGACACCCTGATCAAGCGCGAGCCGGACGGGACCTTCAGCCCGATGCTCGCCACCGAGTGGGCGTACGACGACGACCGCACCGAGCTGAAGCTCACGCTGCGCGGCGACGTGAAGTTCGACGACGGCTCCCCGTTCGACGCGGCGGCGGTGAAGACGAACATGGAGCGCTTCGCCAAGGGGACGGGCGCCTCGGCCAAGACGCTGCAGGACGTCGAGAAGATCGAGGTGGTCGACGGCACGCACGTGACCCTGCACCTCGCCCAGCCCAACCCCGCGATGCTCTACTACCTCAGCGACGCCGCCGGGCTGATGGCCAACCCGGCCGGCTTCGGCAAGCCCGGCGACCCGCTGAAGACCAAGCCGGACGGCACCGGCCCCTACGACCTCGACTCGCAGCGGACGGCCATCGGCACCAGGTGGGTCTACCAGCGCGCAGAGCGGTACTGGGGCACCCGCCTCCCCTACAACGAGATCACGTTCCGGTACTTCGACAACGAGACCGCGATCGTCAACGGGATCAAGACGGGCCAGATCAACGCCGCGCTGCTCCAGGACGCCGACCAGCAGACCCGGATCGAGTCGGACCCGAAGGTCCAGGGGGCCGAGCAGGAGTTCGACTTCCAGGGCCTGCTGCTGTTCGACCGCGACGGCAAGATCACGCCCGAACTCGGCGACGCCCGCGTCCGGCAGGCACTGAACCACGCGATCGACCGCACGACGATGCTGGACAAACTGCGCCAAGGACGCGGCGAGATCACCAGCCAAGTGTTCGGGCCCCAGACCGCCGCCTACGACAAGCGGCTCGACACCTACTACGCGCACGACCCCGCCAAGGCCCGCGAACTGCTCAAGCAGGCCGGGCACGCGGACGGGTTCACCCTCAAGCTCCCGCGCATCACGGCGATCGTCCCCGACGCCCTCGCCTCCTCGCTCCAGTCCGACCTCAAGGCCATCGGAGTGAAGGTGGTCTGGGACGTCATCGACCCGTCGCAGATCCAGAAGATCTACACCGACCGCGAGTACTCCGCGATGGTGATGAACATCGGGCAGTCGCCCGACGACTGGGTCACCATCGGCGGGCTCGTCCTGCCCGGCGTCGGCAACATGTTCGGCACGACCGACGGCACGGTGAGCAGGCTGCTGCCCGAGATCCAGGCGACGTCGGCCGGCAAGGCGAAGGCGGACCTGCGCGCGCTCAACGAGCACCTGGTCAAGGACGCCTGGTTCGTGCCCTTCTACCGGATGAGCTACCTGCACGTGTCGGACGGCTCAGTGAAGATCACGCCGCAGGCGGGCATGGCCGTGCCGTCCGTCTACAACTACGCGCCGGCGAAGTGACACGGTTCGTCGCACGCAGAACCGCGTCGGGGGCGGTGCTCCTGTTCGTGATCTCCGTCCTGGCTTACCTGCTGCTGTCGATCCCGGACAACGACGTGGGCCGCCAGATCCTCGGGGGCCAGGCGTCCCAGGACCTCGTCGACGCCAAGAACACCGAACTCGGGCTGGACCGGACCGTCCTCGTCCAGTACGCCGACTGGCTCGCGCACGCCGTCCGGGGCGACTTCGGGAGGTCCTGGTTCACGGGTGAGGACGTCGTGCGGGCCATCGGAACCCGGCTGCCGGTCACGATCAGCCTGATGGTCGGCGTCACGCTGGTCACGGCCGTGCTCTCCCTGCTGCTCGGGATGTGGGCGGGCGTCCGGCGCGGTCCGGTCGACCGGTTCGTGCAGGTACTCGGCGTCGCCGGGTACGCGCTGCCGGGCTTCCTCGTCACCCTGATCATCGTCCTGGTGTTCGCGGTGCGGCTGCGCTGGTTCCCCGCCATCGGCTACACCGGCTTCACCGAGTCGCCGTCCGGGTGGCTGTCCACGGTGACCCTGCCGATCGCGTCCCTGTCGATCGCGGGCATCGCGGGCGTCTCCCAGCAGGTACGGGGCGCGGTGATCGACGTCCTGCGGCAGGACTACGTCCGGACGCTGCGGGCGCGGGGCCTGCCGCCGTACCGGATCCTGTTCCGGCACGTCCTGCGCAACGCCGCCGCACCGGCGCTGACCGTCCTCGGCCTCCAGTTCGTCGGGCTGCTCGGCGGCGCCGTCCTGGTGGAGCAGATCTTCGGGCTGCCGGGCATCGGGAGCATGACCGTCACCTACACCACCCGCGGCGACATTCCCGTGATCATGGCGCTGGTCATGGTCACCGTGCTCGGCGTGATCGCGATCAACCTGCTGGTGGACGTGCTGATCGGCTGGCTGAACCCGAAGGCGAGACGCGCATGAGCGGGACGGGCGTGAGCGGGACGGGACGCGGCGCGGGCGCCGTGCGGCGGCTGCTGCGCAACCCGCTCGGAGTGATCTCCGCGGCGGTGCTGCTGGTGATCGTGGCGGCGGTGGTCCTCGCGCCGGTGCTCAGCCCGCAGGACCCGTCCGCCGCGAACCTGCGCGACTCGTTCACCGGTCCCCGCGCCGGGCACCCGCTCGGCTTCGACTCGGCGGGGCGGGACGTCCTGTCGCGGATCCTGCACGGCGGCCGCAACACCCTCGGCGGGGCGGTGATCGCGCTGCTGGTCGCGCTCGGCCTCGGGGTGCCGTCCGGGCTGGTGGCGGGCTACCGCGGCGGCCGGTTCGACACGGCGGCGAACTGGACGGCCGACCTCGTGATGGCGCTGCCGGCGATGGTGGTGCTGCTCGCGTCCCGCGCCATCCTCGGCGAGACCGTGTGGGTGCTGATGGTGATCCTCGGGGTGCTGGTCTCCCCGAGCTTCTTCCGGCTGGTGCGCGGCATCGTCGCCGGGGTCCGGGGCGAGTCGTACGTGGACGCGGCGCGGGTGTCGGGCCTCACCGACCTGCGGATCGTGGCGCGGCACGTCCTGATCGTGGTGCGGGCGCCGATCATCATCCAGACCGCGCTCGTCGCCGGGCTCGCGATCGGGCTGCAGGCGGGCCTGGAGTTCCTCGGCATCGGCAGCGGCGACACCCCGACCTGGGGCGCGATGCTCAACGAGGCGTTCACGAACATGGAACGCGCCCCGTCGATGATCGTGTGGCCAGGGCTGGCGCTGGGCCTGACCAGCGCGTCCCTGGTCCTGCTCGTCGGGGCGCTGCGGGACGCGCTGGAGGACCGCGGGACGTCCCCGTCCCGCCGCCCCCGGCGCTCCACGACCGTCACCGTCCCGCCGGGCACGGAAGAGACGGGCACAGGCGAGACGGGCACGGGCGAGACGGGCACAGGCGAGACGGGCACAGGCGAGACGAGCACGGACGAGACGGGCACGGACGCGGCCGGGACCGCGCTGCTGTCGGTACGCGGGCTGTCGGTGTCCTACGCGATGCCGGACGGGACCGCCAAGGAAGTCGTGCACGGCGTGGACCTCGACGTGCGCGAGGGCGAGATCGTCGGGCTGGTCGGCGAGTCCGGCTCGGGCAAGACGCAGACGGCCTTCTCGATCCTCGGCATCCTCCCCGAGGGCGGGCACGTCAGCGGCGGCAGCGTCGTCGGCGGCGGGCGGGAGATCGTCGGCCTGCCCGAGCGGAGGCACCGGGAGCTGCGCGGCGAGGTCGTCGCCTATGTCCCGCAGGAGCCGATGAGCAACCTCGATCCGTCCTTCACGGTCGGCGCCCAGCTCATGGAGCCGATGCGGTACAAGCTCGGCATCTCGCGGGCGGAGGCGAGGCACCGGGCGCTCGACCTGCTGCGGACCGTGGAGATCGCCGATCCGGAGCGGACGTTCCGCTTGTTCCCGCACGAGATCTCCGGCGGTATGGCGCAGCGCGTCCTCATCGCGGGCGCGATGTCGTGCGATCCGGCACTCCTGATCGCCGACGAGCCGACCACGGCGCTGGACGTCATGGTGCAGGCGGAGGTGCTCGGTCTGCTGCGGCGGCTGCAGCGGGAACGGAGCCTCGGCGTCCTGCTCGTCACCCACGACCTCGGCGTCGTCGCCGACCTGTGCGACCGCGTCGCCGTCATGCACGACGGGCGCATCGTCGAGACCGGCCCGTCCGGGCGGGTCCTCGATGATCCCCGCGACCCGTACACCCGGCGGCTGCTCGACGCCGTCCTGGACGACGCGCCGGCGCGCGACCCCTGGCAGCCCCCGAAAGGCGAGGTACCGTGACCGACGACATCGCGACCGGCACAGACGCGCTGCTGGCGGTCGACGGCCTGCGGGTCTCGTTCCCCGGCAAAGGCCGCCGCACCCCCCGCAACGAGGTGCTCCAAGGCGTTTCACTGCACGTCCGCCCCGGTGAGACGCTCGGGCTCGTCGGCGGGTCGGGGTCGGGCAAGACGACGATCGGGCGGGCGATCCTCGGGCTGGCCCCCGTCCGGGCGGGGACGATCACGTTCGCGGGAGAGCGGATCGAGCGGGCGGCGGCCAGACGCCGCCGAGAACTGAGCCGCGACATCCAGGTCGTCTTCCAGGACCCGTACACGTCGCTCAACCCGTCGCTGACCATCGGCGACACGCTCTCCGAACCGCTGCTGGCGCAAGGGTTCGGCAAGGCCGCCGCGCGCCGCCGGGTCGTGGACCTGCTCGACCGGGTCCGGCTCCCGTCCGACGCCGCCGGGCGGCTGCCGCGCGAGTTCTCGGGCGGGCAGCGGCAGCGGGTGGCCATCGCCCGCGCTCTCGCGATCGGCCCGAAGCTGATCGTGTGCGACGAGCCGGTGTCGGCGCTCGACCTCACGACGCAGAGGACCGTCCTGGACCTGTTCCTGGAGCTTCAGGAGCAGACGGGCGTCGCCTACCTGTTCGTGTCGCACGACCTGGCCGTGATCCGCGTCGTGAGCCACCGGGTGGCGGTCGTCCACGAGGGCGAGATCGTCGAGACGGGCGAGGCGGCCGAGGTGACGTCCCGGCCGCGGCACCCCTACACGCGGGACCTGATGCGGGCGGCGTCCTACGGGCCGAACACCTCCGCGGAGCGGTAGTACCCGTCCAGGCCGAGCCGGTCCCACCAGTGGGCATGTGCCGCGACACGACCGCGGTAGGCGTCCCAGTCCGTGCGCGACGGGGTCCACGCCTTCTCCGCGATGCCCGGCAGGCGGGGCAGCAGGAGGAACACGAGATCGTCGAAGTCCTCGACGGTCTCGCACCAGATCGCGGCCTCGACTCCCGCGAGGCGCGCCCCGTCCGGGATCTCGGTCAGCGTGCCCGGAGCCCAGTCGAACAGCTCGCGGCAGGTACGCGGCGTGTAGGAGTCGTGGCCGACCTCCGTGCGCCGGGCGGTCTGCCCGGCCCGCAGCGAACCCTCGGCGTACCGGCGGTCGAGGTACATGACGCTGCTCGCCGACGCCAGCACGGGCACGCCCGCGGCGACGGCCGCCGGGACGTCGCCCGCCGACCGGGCGAAGGTCTCCGCGACGATGTCGAGCAGCGGATGGTATTCGGCCGGGGTCTTCGCGCGGGCGGCATCGAGATCGAACTCGTCGCCGGCCCCGATCCACGCCTGCGCCACGTCCGCCGGAGTCAGCGCGCCCGACCGGGCGGTCTCCTGCCAGCCCACGACCTTCTTCCCGGTCGCCCGCGCGATCTCCAGCGCCCGCGCGACGAACTCCCCGTACAGCTCCTCCGGCATGCCGAACGCCTCGTCGCCGCCGACATGCAGGTACGGGCCGGGCGTGAGGGCGGCGAGCTCCCCGAGCACGTCCCGGACGAACCGGAACGTCACCTCGGCACGCGGATCGAGATAGGCCAGCCACTTGTGCGGCGGCTCCCCGTCCCCCCGCAGCTCCGGGTAGGCGCGGACGGCCGCGAGCACATGGCCGGGCATGTCCAGCTCGGGAACGACCGTGATGAACCGCGCCGCCGCGTAGCCGACGATCTCCCGGTAGTCGTCCCGCGTGTAGGACGGGAGGTCGTCCGCGCCGGTCGACCCGCCGCCGGTGAGACGCGGCCATCCCGCGATCTCCAGCCGCCACGCCTGGCTGTCGGACAGGTGCAGGTGCAGGACGTTGAACTTGTACAACGCCAGCAGGTCGATGACCTTCTTGACCTGCTCCACCGTGAAGAAGCACCGGACGACATCCAGGGACAGCCCGCGCCACGCCATCGCCGGCCCGTCCACGATCCGGACCCCGGGCACCGTGAACCCGCCGCCCGCCTCCGGACGGAGCAACTGCGCGAACGTGGTCGCGCCCCGGAACAACCCCTCGGCCGAGGAAGCGGTCACGGCGGCGCCGTCTTCCCGCACGTCGAGCCCGTACACCTCCCTGGAAGGGTGGTCTTCGTCCAGCGGATCGATCCCCTGGACACCGGCGATGTCCGCGTCCGGTGGCTCCTGGGTGAGCCCCAGCGTCAGATCGCCTTCGCCGCCGACGACCAGAACCGGCTCGACCCTGTGGAGTCTCCGAAGCAGATCAACGACGACCTCGCCCAGCTCACGCAGGCTCTCGGACGGCACCGCGACACGCGGAGCGGACCCGAGCCGCAGCACCTCCCCGCCGGATGGTGTCACGCGCTGCGGAAGGGGGACGATCTTCTCCGTCATCCCCATTTTCTACCACATGGTAAGTAAGTCAGAAATGCTCGGCCGGCTGCACGAGGGGCCGCAGGAGGGCCGCCTCGACGCGCTGCTCCTCGCTGACGCCCGTCATCGGGTACTTCTGCGCCGTCCGCAGGTGGCCGCGCAGCAGCCGGGCCACGCCGTCGGCGTCGCCCTCCTCGATGAGGTCGAGGGCCTGGGCGTGCTCGTCGAGGGCCTGCCTGCGCAGCGCGGGCTCGGGGAAGAAGCCGCCGCGGGTCGCGTGCTCGGACCAGCTGCTCTCCTGCGCCGTCCACAGGGTCTCCAGCGCACCGGCCACGACGAACAGCGTCTCGTTGCCGCAGAGCCGGACGATCGCCTCGTGGAACTCGCGGGACGCCGGCGTCGCGCGCTTCTCGTCACCGGTCTCGACCGCGTCCACGAGGCTCTCGTGGGCGCGGCGCAGCTCGGGCACGACGGCGGTGTGCCGGTCGGGGCGCTGCGCGCAGAGCGAGGCGCAGAACGGCTCGATCTGCTGGAGCGCGAACCCCACGTCGGGCAGCGCGGCCTGCCGGGACTCCAGGACGAGCGCGAGCATGTAGGCGACGCTGTCGCGCTTCGGCGCGTGCACGACCGACCCGCCGGTGTTGCCGCGCCGGACGGTGATCAGCCCCTCCGTCTCCAGGATGCGCAGCGCCTCCCGGGCGGCGAGCTTGCTGACCCCGAACTCCGCCAGCAGATCGGACTGCTTGGGCAGCAGGCTCCCGTCGGGGAGCTCGCCGCGCAGGATCCGCGCCCGCAGGGTGTCGGCGAGCAGGTCCGCCACCCGCGGCTGGCGCATCTGCGCACGCGGCTCCGGCGCCCTAGAGTCCTCCACCGTCCAATCCTCTCAGCTGTCGAGTACCTCGTTGACTTGCGGCGTGTTGTTGTCATCCGGGTTGCCGAAACAACAACACGCCGCAAGTCAACGGAGTTGGTTCTGCGGCGGAACGGCCTGCCGTACCGCTTCCTCGGGCCTTCCGGCGACCGTGACGCCCATCGCCCGCTGGTACGCGGCGTCCAGCTCCCGGCCGCCCGCCACGGGGTCGGACGCCTGGCCGCGCAGCAGCACGTAGCCGCGGTCGAGCCGGTCCCGGACGGCGCCGATGGACGGCTCGACGACCACCACGACCGTGCCCTCGTCGGCGAGCCGCCGGGCGGTGTCCATCAGCTCGGCGACGATGAGCGGCGCGAGGCCCGTGGACATCTCGTCCAGCAGCAGCGCCTTCGGCGACCCCATGAGGGCCCGGGACACCGCGAGCATCTGCTGCTCGCCGCCGCTGAGCACCCCGGCCAGCGCCCGCGCCCGCTCCCGCAGCACCGGGAAGCGGTCCAGCGCCGACTCGACCTCCCCGCGGGACAGCCCGAGCGTGTCGACCATGACCTGGAGGTTCTCCCGGACGGTCAGCCTCGGGAAGATCTGCCTGCCCTGCGGGACGAGCGCCAGCCCGCGGGCGGCGCGGCGGGCGGCGCTCAGCCCGCCGATCTCCTCGCCGTCCAGCGTGACGCGGCCGGTGGCGGCGACCGACCCGTACGCGGCGAGCAGCAGGCTCGACTTCCCCGCGCCGTTCGGCCCGACGACGGCGTTGATCTCGCCCCCGGTGAAGGTGAGCGACGCGTCCGCGACGGCCACCGACTCGCCATAGCGGACGGACAGCCCGCTCACCGTGAGCTCATGCGCTTCCCCAGGCTTACGCGACAAGGTTCTCACCGCCGGTTCCGAAGTAGACGTCCTGCATCTCTGGGCTGGCCAGGCATTCGGCCGGATCGCCGTCGAACACCACCGACCCGGAGCGCAGCAGCATGATCCGGTCCACGAGGGACGCGACGATGTCCACGTTGTGGTCGACCAGGATGATCCCGTGGCCCTCGGCCCGGACCGCGCGGACCGCCGCGGAGATCGCCGCGATGCCGGCCGAGTCGGCGCCGGCGAACGGCTCGTCCAGCAGCAGCACGGACGGCTCCTGCGCGAGCGCGCGGGCGACCTCGACGAGCCGCTGCTCGCCGAGCGTGAGGTCGCCGCAGCGGCGCTCCAGGTCGCCCAGGTCGAGGGCGTCCGCGACGCGGTGCAGGACGCCGTCGAACCGCGCCCCGGCGGGACGGAACGCGCCCGCCACCAGCCCGCCGAGCAGCCCGCCGACTCCGGCGAGCCTGGGCGCGGCCGCACCGAGCAGGACGTTCTCGCGGACGGTCAGGTCGAGCGCCAGATGCGGGTGCTGGAACGTCCGCGCCAGCCCCGCACGGGCACGCCGCGACGGCGGCCCGCCGAGCTTGCGGCCCCTGAGGGACAGGGTCCCCCGGTCGGCGGGCTGCGCACCGTCCAGCAGGTCGACGAGCGTCGTCTTCCCCGCTCCGTTGGGGCCGATCAGGCCCAGGACCTCCCCCTCCGACAGGCGCAGCGACACGTCGTCGACCGCGTGGACACCGCCGTAGCTCTTGCCGAGCCCCGTGCCCTCCAGCAGGACGGTCATCTCATGCTCCCTTCGTGCGCGTCAGCCGTCCGCGCAGCCATCCCGCGCCGCGCCCGGTGTAGCCGAGGATCCCGCCGGGCGCGATCAGCAGCACGGCCAGCACCGCCACACCGAAGATCAGCGATCCGGCGCGTTCGAAGATCTGCAGGTTGAAGGTCAGCTGGACGACCAGGATCGCGCCGAGCACCGGCCCCCAGGCCGTCCCCTGGCCGCCGAGCAGCGGCATGAAGATCGCCAGCATGATCAGGTGGAGCGTGAACGTGTCCGGGCCGATCGTCAGGTTCGCGGTGGTGAACAGGCCGCCGCCGAGCGACGCGATGGCCGCGCCCGCCCCGAGGACGGTCAGCCGGAGCGTGGGGACGTTGATCCCGGCGGCCTCCACGGCGGCCGGGACGTCCCGGGAGCTCTGCAGCGCCACCCCGAACGGCGACCGCCGGATCCGGTCCACGGCCACCGCGGCGATCCACACGATCAGCAGGGTGAGGGCGATGAACGTCTGCCTGTCCAGCTCGTTGCCGAACAGGCTGAGCGGGCGGATCGAGCCGATGCCGAGCGCCCCGCCGGTGATGCCCTCGGCGTCCAGGAGGAAGCTCTGGAACGCCATGCCGAACAGCAGCGTCACCGCCGCCAGGTAGAAGCCGGACAGCCGCCGGGTGGCGAACCCGAGCGCGACGGCCAGCACCGCGGACGCGACCGCGCCGAGCAGGTAGGCGACCGGCAGCGGCCAGCCGGTCTTCGTCGCGACGAGCCCGACCGAGTACCCGCCGATCGCCACGTAGGCGCTGTAGGCGAGCGAGAGCGCGCCGGCCAGGTTGAACGGCAGGTACATGCCGAGGGCCAGCAGCGCGTAGGTGGCGCCGAGGAGCGCCAGGTCCTGCCGGAACAGGTCGCCGCCCGCCCACGCGATCACGCACAGGGTGAGCGCGAACGTCCCGAGGATCCGGGCCGTCTCCGCCGACCGCACCCACCCGAACGCCCCGACGTCCGGCGCCTTCTGCATCGCTTCGCTCATACCCGGACCCTCCGTACGAACAAGCCCTGCGGGCGGAGCGCGAAGAACAGGATCGCGACGGCCAGGACGGCGTAGTCGAGCGACGCGCTGCCCAGGTAGTAGGGGACGAAGGTCTGCGCCATCGCCAGCAGCAGCCCGCCGGCCAGCGGCGCCCACACCGAGCCGGTGCCTCCGATGACCATGGCGAGGAAGCCCGACAGCGCCCAGCCGAACCCGGACTGGAAACTCACCCCGGCCTTGGCCGAGAACAGCTGCCCGGCCAGGCCCACGACGAGCCCGGCGAGCCCGAACGCGACCAGCCGCACCCGCCCGACCGGCATCCCCAGCGTGCGCGCCGCCTCCCGGTTGCTGCCGACCGCGCGCAGGATGCGCCCGTACTTGGACTTGCGCATCCACAGCCACACGGCGGTGAACGAGACCAGCGTGCACGCGACCAGCACGAGCGTCTGCCCGTCGATCGTGACGAAGCCGAGGTCGAGGGACGTGTCGGGCAGCCATGACCGGCCCGGCATGAGCTGCCGTCCGAACAGGGTGCCGGCGAGCTGCTCGACCGCGAACAGCACCGCGACCACCGCGATGAGGGACGGCAGCTCGCCACCGCCCGACCGCGCGTCGATCGGTCGGACGAGCGCGACCTCGGTGACCACCGCGAGCACCGCGGCGATCGCGATGCCGAGCACCGCGGCCAGCCCGAGCGGCCAGCCGCGCTCGGCCATCAGCCACGAGGCGGTGAGGCCGGAGAACATCGCGAACGGGCCGAGCGCGAAGTTGAAGAAGTCGGCTCCTTCGAGGACGAGGTAGTAGCCGAGGGCCACCAGCCCGAAGAAGCACCCGATCTGGACGACCGAGACCCACAGTTGCGCTGACATCACGCTCCTTCCGGCCGCGGCCCCTGCTGAGCGGGCACCCACCGGCCGTGTTCTGTGGGATCTTATGTTTAAAAGAAAGCTATGACAATGCTCACGGCGCTGCTAACTTCGAGAGCAGCTCGCGACGCCGGGGAGGCACCTGTGACCAGTCCTTACGCGACCGGCCCCTTCGACGAGGCGACCGTTGCGGCGTACCGGGCCGCCGGTTGGTGGGGCATGGAGACCGTCGCCGGCCACGTCCGGCGGCACGCGGCCGAGCGTCCCGGCGACCCCGCCTACGTGACCCCGGACGAGACGCTCACCTGGTCGGCGTATGAGGAGAACTCGACGACGCTGGCCCGTCACCTGGCGGCACTCGGCCTGGCACCGGGCGACCGCGTCGCGACACAGCTCCCGGACGGCCCGGCCTGGCATGTCGCGGCCGTGGCCGCGGAGAAGTCGGGCCTGATCCTGGTCGGCGTTGGCGCACGGGCTGGCCGCCGCGAGCTGCACCACCTGCTGGACCGCACCGGCTCCCGCGCCCTCCTGACCCTCGCGGACCATCGCGGCGGACCATCCACAACCCTGGTGGACGAACTCCGCACAGACGGCCTCGACCTCACCCACCACGTCGTCGTGGACCGGCTGGGCGTGCCCGACCGCCCTCGCGACGCCGACATCACCGGCCGCGCACTCGGCCCCGACGACTTCTCCATGCTCAACTCGACATCGGGCACGACCGGCCTGCCCAAATGCGTGTCGCACACCCAGAACCGCTGGTTCTACTTCCACGAACTGGCCCGCCGCGCGGGGGCGCTGGACCCGTCCGACGTGTTCATGGGCGCGGTCCCGTCCCCGTTCGGCTTCGGGCTGTGGACGGCGCACTTCTCCCCGGCCGCACTCGGCGTCCCCACGGTCCTGATGGAGCGGTTCGACGCGCACGCCGCGCTCGACCTGATCGAACGGCACCGGGTGACCGTCCTGCACTGCGTGAGCACGCAGTTCATCATGCTGCTGAACGCGCAGGCCGAGCGGCGACGCGACCTGACCTCGCTGCGCTGCATGTTCACCGGCGGCGAGGCCGTCCCCTACGACCGCGCGGCGCGCTTCGAGGACGCGACGGGCGCCAAGGTCCTCCAGTTCTACGGCTCGAACGAGACGGGCGCGCTCAGCCACACCAGCCTGGACGACACCCGCGAGCACCGCCTGCGCACCGCCGGACGGATCATCCCGGAGATGGAGGTCCGCCTGTTCGACCCGTCCGACGGCTCCGACATCACCGGTTCGGGACGCCCCGGTCGGCCCGGCTGCCGCGGCCCCGCGACCTGCCCCGGCTACTACGACGACCCGGAGGCCGACGAGCAGCTGTTCACCCCGGACGGCTGGATGCTCATGGCCGACATCGTGGAGATCGACGACGAGGGCTACCTGCGCGTGGTGGGCCGCCTGACCGATCTGATCATCCGAGGCGGCAAGAACATCAGCGCCGCCGCCGTAGAGGAGGAGGTCGGCACCCACCCCTCGGTCGCACTCGCCGCCGCCGTGGCGATGCCGGACGAGGTCTTCGGCGAACGCGTCTGCGTCTACACCGAACTACGTCCGGGCACGACCCTCACCCTGGACGACCTGACGGCGCACCTCACCGAACGCGGCGTCTCCCGCGAATGGCACCCCGAACGCCTGGTCATCATGGACGCCCTCCCCCGTTCCTCCGGCGGCAAGGTGGCCAAGGGCGCCCTACGCAAAGACATCCGACACCGCCTCACCACCTGAAGCCCCGAGCGAGGTCAGCCCTCGCCGCGGGTGCGTTCACGGTGGCCCTTGATGTCGGGGCGGCCGATGTGGCCGGACGCCCGCTCGGACTCGCCGAGCCAGAGCCGGGGGGCGTACCGCTGGACCGCCGCGACCATCTGCTGCCGGCTTGCGGCGGGGACGGCGAGGCGGTGGCGCAGGCGGGGAAGGCCGGGGCGGAACGGCTCCTCGTCGCGGACCAGCGTCCACAGAACCGGGTCGTCCCGGTCGATGGGGCCGGTGGGGAACAGCTCCAGAGAGTAGAGCGTCTGGCTGCTTCCGAGCTTGCTCCAGTAAAGGCAGACTCCGGCGAGAGCGTTCCAGGGGATGACGTTCCGAAGTTTCCCGTTCTCGACCCACAGTCCTGTGTGGTCGACAAGGATCCTGCTGCGGCGGCCCGTCCAGATCGGGACGAAGAAGATGACGCCGAGAACCCCGAGGGCCACCAAGAGGCCGAGTCCCGCGAACCCCCAGACGGTGGAATCCCCCTTCTGGTTCCCGGTGGCCACCACCACGATGCCGGCGATGCCGACGGCGCCGATCGCCATAAGGACGACGGAACAGGGAAGTCCGATCATCGCGCCACGACGGCCGGTCCGAATGACCGCGGCGTCCGGCGCAGGGGAGGGTGTGTGCGGAGGCGACATGGCGCGCGAGCTTAACGGATCCGTTCGGCCCGCCATGTTCGTCCCGTTGACGGGATGCCCCGCTCGTCCGGCGGCAAGGTCGCCAAGGGCCGCCCTACGCGAGGACATCCGCCACCGCCGCACACCCTCGCCTTTCTCCCCGGCAGGACAGGTTTTCGCTGGTGAGCGGGGTATGTGCTTGCTGCGGCGAGAGATCTGAAAAAAGTCGGCGAGGTGATGTCGAGACGGCCGGGGCGGCTCCGACCTTCTGGTGACCGGCGCCGGACGGCGGCGCCGACGGAACGAAGGAGCACCCTGATGTCCAAGGTTCGCGTCCACAACTTCACGGTCTCGCTGGACGGCTTCGGCACCGGCGAAGGCCAGTCTTTGAGCAACCCGTTCGGCCACGCCGGCGAACGCCTGCACCAGTGGATGTTCGCCACCCGCTTCTGGGCCGAGATGACCGGCGCCCCAGGCGGCGACACCGGCGCCGACCACGCCTTCGCCGCCATGCACGGCCCCGGCATCGGCGCCGAGATCATGGGCGCAGGCAAGTTCGGCCCACCCGGATGGCAGGACGACCCCGACTGGAAGGGCTGGTGGGGCGCCAACCCGCCGTTCCACACGCCGGTCTTCGTCCTCACCCACCGGCCCCGCCCCTCGATCGAGATGGAAGGCGGCACCACCTTCCACTTCCTGGACGCCTCACCCGCCGATGCACTTCAAACGGCCCGCGAAGCGGCCGGTGGCCTGGACGTGCGCCTGGGCGGTGGCCCCACGGTGGTACGCGACTTCCTCACCGAGGGCCTGGTCGACCACATGCATGTGGTCCAGGTCCCCGTCCTGCTCGGCCGAGGCGTCCGCCTCTGGGACGGCCTGGAATCACTGGAAGAGGCCTACGACATCGAGGCCGTCTCCACCCCCAGCGGCGTCACCCACCTGGCCTTCACCGCCAAAACCCGCTGACCCGCACAAGGAACCGACCCGCAGGGACCCAGCTGGTCGCCTCCCTGAAGCACTGACGCTTCCCCGACCAGCAGAGAGCCACGGCCCTCAAGGACTCGGGCTCTTGCTCGCCGTCAACACGCTCACCATCGAGGACGCCGGACATCACGTGGAAGGAGGGCTGGACCCTACTGGTGGATCCGGTGTTCCTCGGTGTCGAGCCAGACGTACTGGTCCTCGGGGGCGACGGTCAGGCCCCACCGGTCGGCAGTGGGGCAGCCGAGTCGGTCCCACCAGTGGTAGGCGTCCTCTACCTCTTGCCACAAATCCCGGTCGCCCGACTGCCGGACCGGGAGCCTCTCCGCTCCCGGCTCGACGTCCAAGCCGGCCCACGAACCCGACCACGGGTCCACCAGCCACACCGTGTAGGTCCCGCTGTCGTGATGGGTGACGATCAGCTTGCAGCGCGGCACCTTCAGCCCGATCGCCAGGGACGCGTCGTACTCGCCAAGGACCGGATAAGGGTGCGTCCGGGTAAACGACCTTCGTGCTCCTGCCACCTCTCGCACACCCTCGTCCAATGAGGCACGCTTGCCGCGCTGGGACCGCAGCCGCATGAAGGCCACGTTGCCCACGATCCGGCCCCGCATCGTGGCGTCCGGTGACACGACGAACGACACCAGCGCGCCGTTGTGGAAGTCGGTGGTCCACGGCACCAACACCCGACCGCCCGGGCGCGTTTGCTCCGCCCACGCCGGGGGCACCCGGTCGGCCGCCACTGTGGCGATCACACGGTCGAACGGCCCTGCCTCCGGGTAGCCCAATGCACCGTCACCAGCCGCGACCGTGAGCTTGTAACCCGCATCCCCCAGAACGCGGCGGGCACGGTCGGCCACCGCCGGGTCCACCTCCACCGAGGTCACCCTGTCGGCCCCCAGCCGTTCGGCCAGCAGAGCGGCATTCCACCCGGTACCAGTGCCGATCTCCAGCACCGACATACCGGGTTCGGCCTCCAGTGCCGCCAGCATCCGCGCGACCACGTCCGGGCGGCTCGCGGAACTGGTGATCTCACGGCCGACCTGTCCCGGCCCGGCCGGGACACCGTCGTCCACTTGGGTGACCACGAAGTCATTCGCGTAGCACAACCGCAGCCACGAAGCCTCGTCGTCGGCCCGCTCAACCGGCACGAGCCGGTCGTCGTCCTCCACCCATACCGTGTCGGGGATGAACCGGTGCCGGGCCACCTTGCCGAACGGTCCGCGCCAGTCGGGCGTCAGATCGCCCGCCTCGGTGAGTTCGTTGATCAGCCAGGTGGACAACTCCGCGGCGTCGGCCACCTACTTGCCGCCCTTCTCATGCTTGCCGCCTCCTGGCGGGTTCTTTGGGTCCGGCGGCGGAACCGGCTTGTCCCACTTGCCATCGCCGTCCTTCTTCTCATCATGCTTGCCCACTTGGATCTTCCTCCTCCACGCCAGGCCCTGTTCTGAACAGTTATGCAGAAACGTAAGTAACGAGAAGGAGTCATCTAGTGACAGCTTGGTACCGCAGATACCCGTCCCTGCTCGGCCGAGGCGTTCGGGTCGGCGTCGTCGAGTGGCGCAAGACTTCCGATGGCCATCTGGCCATGGCGCGGGACGGTGGAGGGTGGGTTGCGGACGTGTCGATGCATGTCCGAAATCGGTGACTTAAAGTCTCCGTCGGGTCGCAGCCCGGCGTCACCCGTGGGGTGACGCGGATCGTGCGGCACCCGCCCACCCC